>CAZVKB010000046.1:7016-19615 GCA_964627505.1 uncultured Actinomycetes bacterium
GCGCGGTGACGTTCTCATAGCCGAGTTCGTCCAACACCGGCGCGGGCGGAGCGACAAGCGCGGTCACCGCGATTTCCGAATGGGCCCCGCAGCCGTAGTCCATGGCCACCACCACCCCGTCAGAGGGGGCAAACTCGTTGGCACAAACACCGAACGATCTGCCCAGTGGGCCAGCCAACGGGACCAGGAAACCGCAGGAGCCACAGGAAAGCGCGGCGGACTTCGCCATCTTGGTGTCCGGGCCGTGGTCGCCGGTGCTCCAGCGCTGACTCGCCGCATCCCGGCCCAGCGACGACAATACGCGGGCGCGTCCCACCCCGAATTCCCAACCGCTGGCCGGTGGCCCGAGGTCCGGTTCGCCGTCGGATTCGGCAAATCCCGGCACCAGTCGGTCGTCGTCGGCCGGCGTGGGTAGCACGTCGCCGACCCCGAGGTCACCAGGCTCCACGCGCTCGCCGAACGGCACCCAGGCGGGAGCGAGCAGCGAATCCGGTCCGGGCAGCAGCACAATCTCATCAACGGTGACGCTACGGGCCCGGGGCGGGCGGGCTACAGTGACGGCCCAGCGCCATCCCCGGTAGCCCGGGTCCAGACACGAGAAATGGTGGGTGACAACGCGGTCATCGTCCCCGCTGACACTGAGGTGTTCGCCAATGTGATCGTCCGCGACGACCTCGCACAGGGCTCTGTGGGCAATCTCGATCGCCTTCGCACCCACCGCATCCACCACTTCAGCCACGGGGCAATTCTCCCCCATCACTCACGCCTGCCCGCAGTCGGGCAGTGTGACGACGGTAGACCGCGCGGCGGCGCGTCACATAGGGCAATCCGAGCAGACCGAGCCCGAATCCCACCAAGCACACCCACAGCCACCACGCGGCATCGTGGGCAGCCAGAGTGGGGCGGAAAAACATCCACAGGGTGGCGCCCGCCAATGCCCACAGGCAGGTTCCGATGGCCACGGCAGAGACCCCATCGGCGTCCACGGGGGTGGCGCTCAACTCCGCGATCTCGGCTTCGTGGGAACTCACATCAGCAGGCTACTCGCCTGTGCGGCGAAACGGGCAGTGGTCCGCGGGTAAGGATTGCGCGGAGATCCCGTGCGAGGGTGCGCGCGATAGGCTCCCCACCATGAACCCACGCACGCGCCGCTTCATCACCTTGGCTGTGCTGTTTGGACTCGTGGCCCTGGTTCTGGTTGCGAGCCTCGTTTCTTAGCAATGTCCGCAGCGGCTACTTCCAGGTCGCCCAGGGTGACGTGCAGGGCATCGGCGATCAGCCACAAACGATCCAGCGTGATGGCGTGGGCGCCGTTCTCTACCCGGTTGATCGACTTGCGGTCGAACCCGGTGATTGCTGCAAGTTCATCTTGGGTGAGGCCCAGGTCCCGTCGGCGCTGAAATATGGCGGTGCCCAGGTCATAGCGCCGTTGCATGATGTGGTCATCGGCCACGCTCCGACCGTGTCGGGTTTCGGCTCAAAAGTCCGTACCAGCGTTGGTACATCTCAACCTGATGGCGTGACGGGAACCGTCAGGGGGTGGGCTGAATGGCGGGAACAGAGGCGAGTGCCACTGGGCTGGCTTGATTGGGCGGGGTCGCCGAAATGGTCGCGGTGGGGCTGTTGGTCGGCGATTGGGTGGGCGAATTCGTGGGACTCGCAGAGGTAGTAGTCGGACTTGCCGTGGGGCTTTGGGAGGTCGGCGAGCCGCTCGGCGACGGCGAGGCAGAGGGGCTCGCGGAAGTTCGCGACGGGGACGGCGAAGGTGACGGTGAGGCCGTGGACATCGACGGAAATGGTTGCGGCGCGGGCACATTGTCGCTGGTGAACATGCCCCAGAGAATGCCGATGCTCAGGCCGACAACCGCCACGATGGCAACGATGCCCCAGATCAGACCAGCGCGGGAGCGGGGCTGAGCGGTGTCCGGGTCGGCGCTGCCGGCCGCGTTGGCTGCCCCGGCGATGCCAACGGCGCCGGCGACGCCCACTTCCGACGGTGGCAGCGGGGCAACTGGGAGCACTGCTGTGTCACCCGTACCAGCGGCCATGTCGTCTACATCAGATGCCACCTGGGACTCTGAGACAGCGGGCAACGCGGTCGTGGCCTGCTCATCCGGTGCTGAGTCGGGTAATGACTGAGTCGGTGCGGCATCCGTGCTCGTTGTCTCGGATGCGCTTGCGGCAACCGGCGGCACCACCGGCAGGGGGGCCGTGTGGTCCTGTGCCCCCGCGGCAGAACCGTCGGGGGCACCAGAACTTTGTTGTGGGGTGCCGTCGTCCTGGGCCATGTGCTCAGGTTAGGGCCGGATACCCCGCGGGCGCACAGAAATCAGCACTGTCCGGGCAGAAACTGCACGTTCAGCCGCAATCCGAACCGACCGCATCGACGCTGCGGATGCTTAGAGTCGCTCCACCACGTAGTCGATGGACGTGGTCAACGCTTGCACATCGGTCGGGTCCACTGCGGGGAACATAGCGATCCGCAGTTGGTTGCGGCCCAACTTGCGGTACGGCTCGGTGTCCACGATGCCGTTCGCCCGCAGCACTTTGGCCACCTGCGCGGCATCCACGTCATCGGCGAAGTCGATTGTGCCGATCACGTGGGATCGTTTTGCCGGATCCGCGACGTAGGGCGAGGTGTAAGACGTGGACTCGGCCCAGCCGTAGAGCCGCGCGGCAGAGTCGGCAGTACGAGCAGTGGTCCAGGCCAGACCGCCGTTGGCGTTGAACCAGTCCACTTGTTCGGCCATGAGGTAAATGGTGGCCAGGGCGGGCGTGTTGTAGGTCTGGTCCTTGCGGGAGTTGCTGATTGCCGTGGCGAGATTGAGGAATTCCGGCGTCCAGCGACCGGACGCGGCGATCTCCTCGTTGCGGGCCAGTGCGGCCGGACTCATGATCGCAAACCACAATCCACCGTCGGCAGCGAAGCACTTTTGCGGTGAAAAGTAGTAGACATCGGTTTCGCTGATGTCCACGGGAAGTCCGCCAGCAGCGGAGGTGGCATCGACGAGTAGCAGGGAATCGGGATCGCCGGCGGGACGCTTGATGTCGATAGCCACGCCGGTGGAGGTTTCGTTGTGCGGTGTGGCGTACGTGTCAACACCGGCAGCGGGCGCGAACACGGGGGCTTCGCCCGGCTCGCTGGTGATGATCGTGGGTTCGGCCAAGTGCGGCGCGACTAGCGCTGCCTTGGCGAACTTGGAACCGAATTCCCCGAACGATAGGAACTGGGACTCGTTGCGAATCAGCCCAAACGTCGCGACATCCCAGAAGGCTGTGGCACCGCCCAACCCGACGATGACTTCGTAACCGTCGGGCAGCCCAAACAGTTCAGCGAGTCCGTTGCGCACCCGGGCGACTTGGTTCTTGACCGTCGGCTTGCGGTGCGAGGTGCCCATGTAGGTGTCGGCGACTGCCGCGAGGGCGCGCATCTGCTCGGGACGCACTTTGGACGGGCCTGCGCCAAAGCGGCCATCGGCAGGTTTGAGATCTTGCGGAATAATGATGTTTTCGCTCACCGGGCCAGCCTACGACAGCGGCTGCGCCAGTTGGTGGGGCCATCCGGTGGCGTGAGGTTACCCGCAGCCGCAGTTCGCCAGCGCGGAGGCGGCGTTATCGAGCGCGGCCCGCGCGGCAGTGGTATCGCTGGCCGTGGGCGTGATGAAAACGAACACCAGCAATTGCCCCTGTGCCGTGACCACCTGCCCGGCTAGTGCCGACACCCCGGTGAGGGTGCCGGTTTTGGCCCGCACGTCCCCCCGGCCGGCGGCAGTGCTGGCAGTCTCGAAGCGGTTGCTTAAAGTGCCGTCGAAGCCAGCAACCGGCAGGCCGCTGGACACCGGCCATAACCACGAGCTCGCGGTTCGGGTCTCGGCCGGTGTGCTCGCAGCGCCGGGTGCGCCCAGTGTGGTGGTCAGCATGCGCGCAATCGTCGCGGGCGGTACCGCGTCCTCCCGGCTCAGCCCGGAAGCATCCGCCAGGGACATCCCGGCCGCCGGAATACCAAGCTGCGCGACTACCGCTGCGGTGGCCTGGGCGCCGCCGGCGAAACTAGCTTGTCCCACAGCGGCGCCGCCGGCCAGGTGGGCCAGCATTTCGGCCGCGGTGTTATCGGACTCCAACATCATGCTTTCCACCAATGTCGCCACGGGCTGAGAATCCGCCGCGGCCAGTTGGACATCCGTGGTACTCGCCGCGGCTCGGGTGACACCCGGTGTCACCGCCACACCACGTTCTGCCAGTTCGGCAGCAAACATCTCACCGGCGGCAAGCGCCGGGTCGGCCTCGGGTTGGCACGGCGCACCGGGGGCTGGTTGCACGGCCAACGCGGTGATCGGGCGGACGATGCACTCGGCCAGCAAGGTCGGCGACCATGAGGGCACCGTGGTGGGTCCGGTGAACAGGGCATCGTCCACCGCTACACGCACCGGCGCGGTCGGCTGCGGGGAGGCCGGTACGGCCGTTGCGCTGACCTCTGGATTTGCGCTCGCGGCGGCAGCACTGGCCTGGGCGCGCAACGACTGCACCGTCAGTGCTGCCAACAAATCCAAAGAAGCCCCTGCACCGTATGAATCGCGTTGCAGCTGCGGATCCCCCGCCCCAACCACAATCAGTGTGCCGTCGGCCGCCTGCATAACCCGAGTGGTGAGAACGGCGTCGTCGTCCAAGTATTTCAGGACAGCTGCGCTGGTGAGGATCTTCACCGATGAGGCTGGGATCGTCGGGGTGAGGGCACCGGAGTCATACAACACCGCGCCTGTGTTGGGATCCATCACACTTGCGACCACCCCGGGGCCTAGCGCCGGATCGGCCATTGGCGCAGCAAGCGCACTGGCCACACCTGCCGCAGTGGGTGCGGGCATCACAGGTAGTGGTGCGGCGGGAGCCACAAAAAACCCGGTGCGGTTGGCCAGCGCGGCCGATACTGCCGTGGTGTCGGCGGGCGCCGAGGGGCTCGCGCCGCGGACCGCCGGAGTGCCGACGGTGAGCGCGACGACGGCCACTGCACCAACGACGCCCACCCGGCGTGAGAACGCGCGGAGGCGACCCGACATCGCGACCCCCTTATCGTGTACATATGTAGGTGGCATTGCCGTCAGACTAAGCCGAACGGCCTAGGTCGACTCGGCACCCCACCGCTAGCGCGCATTGAGGAGTCATTGTGGAATTCGACGTCATCATCGAGATCCCCGCCGGAAGCCGGAACAAGTATGAGGTTGATCACGCGACCGGCCGGATCAAACTCGACCGCATGCTCTTCACCGCCACTCGTTACCCGCATGACTATGGCTTTGTTGACAACACCTTGGGGCTCGACGGCGACCCGCTGGACGCCATGGTGATCGTCAACGAACCAACATTCCCGGGTTGTGTGATTCGAGCCCGCACGATCGGCATGTTCCGGATGACCGATGAGGCGGGCGAGGACGACAAATTGGTGTGCGTGGTGGCCGGTGATCCCCGCTACGACAAGATGCAGGACATCGAAGACCTCGACATGTTCGAGCGCCTGGAGATTCAGCACTTCTTCGAGGTGTACAAGGACTTGGAACCAGGCAAATCAGTGGAAGGTGCAAGTTGGGCGGGCCGCACAGAAGCCGAAGCCGAAGTGGTGGAGTCGCAGGAGCGCTTGCTCACAGAGGGACACTGAACCGCCCTGCGCGGTCCCGCGTGAACCGCCCCGTGCGGTCCCGCGTGCACCACCGCAGCAGACAAGAGGCCAGAAGTTGACCATGTTCACCGGTCGACCTGCGGTGGCAGTCGGCCCCCCGGGCTACGCCGCCGTTGCCACCGGCAACGCTGCGAGCACCGCCGCAGCAGTGTCGGTGCTCAAAGCTGGCGGCAACGCGGTGGATGCGGCCGTGGCTGCAGGGTTCGCCTCAGCAGTGGCCGAGCCGGGGCTCACCAGCATCGCGGGCGGCGGATTCCTCAATGTCCACTTCACAGATGGTCACACCTCCGTGCTGGATTTTTTTACTGCCGTGCCGGGGATCGGTCGCATCGGCCCGCCACCGGAGCCAGCCACGATCACTGTGGTGTACCCGTCGGCGCAGCAGGACTTTCGAGTGGGACCCGCGGCGGCGGCAGTACCAGGGGTGCTGTCGGGATATTTGGCAGCCCACGAGCGGTATGGCCGGCTGCCGATCTCGGCGGTGGTCTCGCCGGCGGTCCGGTTGGCCGAAGTCGGAGCTGTGATTGATGTCTCCCAGGCCTACATCCTCACTCTGATTGAACCCATCGCGCGGCACACGCCTTCGGCGGCCGCGGTCTACGCCCCCGGTGGCGATTTGTTGGTGGCTGGCGATGTCTTGCGGGATCGCGAGTTGCATGCGTTTCTGCAGTCGGTCCAAGACGGTGAGATCACCGGTCTGACTTCGCCGGGTATCGCCGACCCGCTGTTGGCGATGGCCGCCGACGGTTCGGGCATCACTGCCGCAGATCTGGCGAACTACCAGCCGATCTGGCGCGAACCGCTGCACGATCAGCACCACGGTTGGACGGTGTTGACCAACCCGGCGCCGGCGTTCGGTGGCCACATCATCACGACTGCCCTGCGGTTGCTGGAGGAATATGGTTTCGCCGCCCTTACCCAGGCACTTGGTGCGGCGACCGAGCAGGTGAAAACTGGCCCGGCTGTGACCACCGGCACCACCCACATCAGCATCGTCGATGCCCAAGGGATGGTGGCGGCCATGACCACTACCAATGGCGCCGGCGGCGGGGTGCTGATTCCGGGCACGGGGATCCAGTTGAACAACATGCTCGGCGAAGACGACCTGATCCCCGACGGCATCGAAGCCATGGTGCCCGGGGAGCGCCTGGCCTCGATGAGCGCACCGACCATCGTGCTAGCGCCGGATGGCACACTCACTGCCTTGGGAAGTGGCGGCTCGGCGCGCATTCGGTCGGCCCTCGCGGCGGTGATCGTCCGGTTGCGCGACGGCCGGGAGTCGCTGGCCGATGCCATCGCCGGGCCGCGGGTGCACCTGGAGGACTCGGGTGTGGTGCAGGTTGAGGCGGGCTTGAGCGTGGAGTCGTTGGCGCAACTGCGGGAGTACTACGAGGTGAACCTCTGGGACCGCACCGACTTCTACTTCGGTGGGGTCAATGCGGTCCAGCGAGCCGCCGACGGCGCAGTGTTGGCTGTGGCCGACCATCGACGCAACGGCTCGACTGCCGTGGTGCCCCCAGATTGATGCACCGTCTGGATACTTTGCCGTCAGGCTTTGCGGTAGATGAAGTCGAAAATCTCCCGGCCGGCAGCCAGCCCAGCCCGCTCGAACTTGGTCTGCGGCCGCCACTGCGGGCGGGGTCCGCCCACGATCACCGGCTGGAGACTAGTCGCAGCCCCGAGCACGCGGGCCATGACCTCGGCGTAGGAGGCCACGTCGGTCGCGGTGTGCAGAGTGCCGCCCTCCTGCAATCGATCAACCATCAGCGCAACGTGCTCATCCGTGATCAGGCGTCGCTTGTGGTGTTTGCGCTTGGGCCAGGGATCCGGGAACCACGCGCGTACCCCCGCCAGCGTGCCCGGAAGGACATGCTCGGACAACGCCGCCAGGCCATCGCCGTGGTAGACCCAAAGGTTCTCGCAGCCAGCAGCATCGGCAGCGCGGACCGTGGCTGCCACCCCGGCGTCGTGTACTTCGGCGACGATCAGAGCCGTGGCAGGATCCGCGATCGCCATCGCGACGGCAGCATCACCCATCCCCGACCCGATCTCTAGCACCACCTGGGTGTACCCGGGGAACGTGGTCCTCGGTGACCAGCAACCCGACGGCAGGACCCGCTGAGGTAGTCCGTGCCGCAGCGCTACCCGGGAAGCGGAGCCCATGCGACCGCTGCGGCGGACATACGTGGGGATGGGACGCCCTGCGTCAGTCATCGCGACACTCCGAGCCATCCTCCGCAGATTTCAAAGAAACACTTGCAAACATACGGGTTATGCAACGAAAACTACTCGCAGAGTTCCTCGGTACCTTCTTCTTGGTGTTTGTCGCTGTTGGTTCCGCCGTGGCTGGCATCGGTGCGGCCAGAGACTTCGATGGCGATTTCCCGATCCCGGCCGCCGGCGTTGTGGGTGTCGCCCTCACCTTCGGATTTGTGTTGATCATGGCTGTGTACGCCATTGGGCACATCTCCGGATGCCACATCAACCCCGCCGTGACGATCGCCATGATGGTCGGTCGCAAGATGCCCACCGGCGAAGGCCTGGCCTACATGGGCGTGCAGATCCTCGGGGCCATCGTCGGTGCCGGTGCGCTGAAATTCCTGGTGGAATTCGGCGGCGTCACCGATAAGACCGGCGGCCTGGGCACCAACGCCTATGACAACGGTGCAATCAACCTCGTAGGTGCGCTGGTGCTGGAAGTCATCCTGACCGCGATCTTCGTGTTGGTCATCCTCTTCGTCACCGACAAAGTCGCCACGCCAGGTTTCGCCGGAGTGGCGATTGGTTTTGCGCTGGCCGCGGTGCACATGGTGGGTGTCCCGTTGGACGGGACGTCGGTCAACCCGGCGCGCTCGATCGGTCCGGCACTGTTCGCCGGCGGCACCGCATTGACCCAGTTGTGGGTGTTCATTCTTGCGCCGTTGGTCGGCGGTGTGCTCGCGGCACTGATCTGGCGTGGGATCACCCCGGAACTGCTCGAGACCAAAGAGACTGCGGTCAACTAAATCCCTCGCCAACAATTACTTCCCTCCCTACGGGGGCGCCGAGCATCGTCACGGCGCCCCCGTAGGCTTGTGCGGTGTCCGTCGATGAATCGCCATTTCGCGTTTTGATGGTGTGCACTGCCAATATCTGTCGCTCAGCCACTGCGCAACTCACACTTTCGGCCTATCTGGATGCTCACCGCCCGCTCGCCGAAGTGCCGCTGGCCGAGGTGGAGGTGATGAGTGCAGGCGTGGCCGCGGTGGCCGGATACCCGATGTGTGACACCTCCTCGCAACTATTGGTAGCCGCTGTGGCTGAATCGGCAGTGAACGCAGAAGTCGACGTGCTCGCGCTGGCTCCCGACGCCACCCGCGCGCACGTTTCCCGACGACTTACACCGGAGTTGGTCCTCGACGCTGATCTGGTCCTCACTGCTGATCGCAGCCACCGCGGGGCGGTAGTGCAATTGGCCCCGAGTGCGAGATCACGGGTGTTTACCTTGCGGCAAGCTGCCCAGTTGGCCATATGGATCGTGGGGGATTCGGAGATTTTGCCGGTGGCGGGGGAGCTGGCCGCAGGCCGCGCCAACCCTTTCCCAGCGGATGATCCACGCGCATTGACCGCTCCGCTGCCAACCGGCGCGCGGGCGCGGCTGACCTGGCTGGTGGAGGAGATGGACGCCAATCGGGGGATGGCCCCACGCAATGTGGCGGCGCTCGAAACACAGTTGGACAGCGCAGCATGGCACGAGGATGACGTGGAGGATCCGCACGTCGCCGGCTGGGCACTGCACGAGAGCAGCGTCGCAACGATCATGACGGCGGTCGCTGACATAGGCTCCGCAATGCTGGCTGCCCAGGCGGGAAGTCGCCGTCGCGATTGATGCGGGCAAGGTCTAAGCTGACGCAGCCTGCCAGTACGCACAGGTCCGTGCCGTATGGTTGCGTGTCAGTGCTGTGGTGAAACTCATCGCAGGCAGTCGTCAAGGAGTCACGGGTGGATCTGCGCGATTATCTTCGCATTCTTCGCAAGCGCTGGCTGTCGATTGCCATCATAACTTTGGTGGGGGTGGCTCTGGGTGCTGGCTACAGCCTGATGAGTCCGAAAATCTACCGCGCCACCACCCAGAATTTTGTGGCTATCGGGGGTATGACCTCCTCTAGCAATAGTGCGGTGACGGCCGGGTCGAGTTTCGCCCTGCAACGGGTGAAGAGTTACGTGGAAATCGTGGATTCACCCGAGGTGCTCGCACCGGTCATCGCACAAACGGGTGTGCCCTACACGGTCAATCAACTCGCAGGCATGGTCAGTGCGAGTAACCCGCCGCAGACCGTGCTGTTGAACGTGAGTGTGACCAACGGCGACCCCACTCTGGCCAAAGAGTTGGCCAACGCCATCGCCGTATCCTACGGTCGGCAAATCGAGTTTCTGGAGACTCCGGCTGGGGTCACCGAGCCACCCGTCAAGGTGACTGTGACGGCGCCGGCATCAGTGCCATCAGCGCCAATTTCGCCCAACACTCGGGTGAATATCGCCCTTGGGTTCTTGCTCGGCCTCGGCATTGGTGTCGCATACGCGATCCTGCGGGAACAACTCGACACCAGTATCAAGAGCGAAACCGAACTGGCGCAAGTGTCCGGACACAGCAACCTCGGAATGGTCGTGTACGACCCTGAGGCTGGCAGCAACCCGTTGATCGCGCTGAACCAGCAGTCCGGTCGGGCGGAAGGGTTCCGGACGGTGCGCACAAACTTGCGCTACGTGGATGTCGACCAGCCACCGAAAGCCGTTGTGGTGACCTCAGCGGTGCCCAGCGAAGGCAAGTCAACCAGTGCGTGCAACCTCGCTATCGCTCTCGCCCAGGGTGGGGGCAAGGTGTGCCTGATTGAGGCGGATCTGCGCAAGCCGCGCGTCGCCGAATATATGGGTATAGAAGGGTCTGTCGGCTTGACCAATGTCCTGACCGGGCAGATCACATTGGCTGATGCCTATGTGTCGTGGCGACGTGGCATGCTCACGGTGATCCCGTCCGGGCCGATTCCACCCAACCCTTCAGAGTTGCTCGGAAGCCAGCAGATGGCGCATCTGCTTGACGAGCTGCGAGAGTCTTTCGACGCGATCGTGATCGACGCTCCGCCGCTGCTGCCGGTGACTGATGCCGCTGTGCTCGCCCGCAATGCGGACGGTGCACTGATCGTGGTGCGATTTGGCCGCACCAGCCGGGAACAGGTGCGCAAGTCTGTGGGGATGCTGGACGCCGTCGGCGCCCGCATGTTGGGCACTGTGCTGAACTTCGTGCCTACGAAGGGTGAGGGCTATGGCTATGGCTATGGCTATGGCTATGGCTACGGCTACGGCTACTACAGCGATGACGAAACCAATCGCCCCCGATTGGAAGAGCAACCAGACACCGCATCGTCGGCGTCGGCCGCCGCGGACACTGCCGAACCACCGCATGACGTCCGGACTGGATGACGGCATGTGCGGGCAAGTGCGGTGAGGTTGTCTATTTTCTAATTTAGTTAATATGCCGGGGCCGGTTGCGCTTGCCGAACCGACCTTGCTACTGTCCTCTGTGAACGGCTGCTCGGGGAAGCGCGCAGTCACCGTAAACTGCATCGGAGAATTCATGAAGCGTAAGATTGCGACCGGTTTGCTCGTGGGTAGTGCTGCCGTCATGGTTGCCGTTGCCCCCGCGTGGGCGGTCTACCCACCGAACCCGAGTCTGAACACCAGCCTCTCGGCCACCACCGTCGAAGAGGGTGGCAGCATCACCTTCACCTTCGGTGTCGTCGCGCCGTACTCGCCGGGTGCAACAGTGACGGTCACGTCGCAGTGCACGGGTGCGGGTGGCGTGACCTTCGCAGGTCCGGGTACTACCACTTCTGCCGGCGCCAATGGGCAGGCAGTTGTGACTCTGGTCTTCACCCGAGCCGGTCAGTGCGTTGTCACCGCAACGGGCCAGGGTCCGGTGCCAGTGGAAACCAATGGTGCCGCGCTGAATGGGACCGCCGATGAGGCCACTGTGGTCCAGGCTGGTTTCGTGCAGTCAAAGTCAACGGTCGTGCCGGCTGCCTCAACAATTGGCACAGTGACTGCGACTGCCACCATCACGGTGCTGCCTAAGGGCGGCGGCGGTGGCGGCGGTGGCGGCACCTCAGGTGGCGGCACCACCGGTGGGGGTGGCACCCTGCCCAAGACGGGTGCCAATGACGCCTTGACGATTGCCGCCGTCGGCGGCGGGCTGCTGCTCGCCGGTGTGGGCGCAGTTGTGGTGGCGCGTCGTCGTGAGCGCACCAGCCAATAGCAGCAACCTCTCTCACGAAGTGGCCGGAACCCGTATAGGGTGTCGGCCACTTCGTGGTATTTGGACGTTTTCGACATCTTCCACTTGGGCTGCACGTAGGCTGGCGGAGGACCGAATGGGCAGCGTTTGAGAGGAAACACACTGTGGCTGGAAAAGTGCTGGGTTACACCGCATTGTCGGTGCTGGTAGTGGTTGATGTGGCATTGGTCGGCTTGGCGCTACGCACGCCAACCACGACTCCGGTAACTTCCACTGCTGCAGTAGTGCCGGCACCAGCCACAACAGACACCGTTGCCCCCACAGGTACTGCGGGTGCAGCCGCCGTGGCGCCAGCCCCGGTTTACCCCATCCCGGCTTCGACCCTTGTGTCGTTGGGGGCCGAAGGCCAGGCCATGCTGGCAAGCACCGGTGCTTGCGACGGCACGGCAGCCGCAAGTTATTGGAGCGAAGACAGCGGACGGATCTGGCTAGCCCAGAACACACCCGCTCCAGTACTCGGTGCTATCGACATCACAGGCAAGTCGGCGGCCACGGTAGTGGGAACCAATCAGGAATGCGCCGAGGCGCAGAGTTACACCACTACCTCATCTGTGCAGGATTGGACCTCAGGTGCGGATGTGGCGGCCCAGTGGTACG
>CAZVKB010000047.1:0-19537 GCA_964627505.1 uncultured Actinomycetes bacterium
CGGAAACGTCAGCACGGGCGATGTGCATGTGCACCATGTGGTGCCGGGCATTGTGCTCATGGGAGTCGGTGGTCTGATCGGGCTGTCCGCATCCGGAGCGGGGATGCTGAAGAATGTGGCCGGCATCCTCTTCGGTATGGGGTGCGCATTGGTGCTCGATGAGTTCGCGCTAATCCTGCATCTCGATGATGTCTACTGGGAGAAAGAAGGGCGGCTCTCGGTCGAGGCCACCTCACTGGCGCTGATCATCATGTTGATGGCGGTCACGGTGGCTGCGCCCAATTCGCAGGAACTGCCCCCGGAATACAACACACCTGGCTATCAGTGGGCTACCGCTGGGATGTTCATACTGTTTTGGGTCATACCCGTGGGGGTCACTCTGTTGAAAGGCAAACTCTTCACTGCCGCAGTCGCCATTGCGGGTGTCGGGGTGGTCTTTGCATGGATCGGAGCGGCGCGGGTGGCCAAACCAGGATCAGTGTGGGCCAAGGCCCGCTATGCGCCGGACGGCAAGAAGATGGCCAAAGCGCAACGTCGGGCGCACAACGAAGCGCGGCGCATGGCCCCGATTCGGGACGGCTGGGCCCGCCTCGTCTACGGCTTCGACGGTACGGAGAAGTCCATCAAAGAAGGTGGACGACATGCTGCCGAAGCAGCCCCAGACCATGTTGTTGAAGCAGTTCCAGACACCACACCGGATGCCACCCCGTCTACGTCGGATCGCTAACTCACGGCCCGCAACACGATGACTGAACGCGAGGTGACAACGCGGGTCTCACCGGTGCGGTATTCGTGTGCCGGACCCGCTGGCGGTGGCCACGCTGCGGTGTCAAGTTCTTCGACCCAGCGCGCAATGCTGTTCCCCTCCGGCACGACACACTCCTCGTCTTGCTCACTGGCATTGAACATGATGGCGAAGGACGAATCCGAAACCGGACGTCCGATCCGATCCTTCTCATCTAGGGCGGATCCGTTCAACACGACCGTGAGCGTTTTGGCGTAGCCCACCTGCCAGTCCTCTGGGGTCATAGCTTCACCGTTGGGTTTGAGCCAGGAAATGTCGGGAACCTTCTGCCAACTCCGCACCGGTTTGCCGTCGAAAAAGCGCCGCCGTCGAAAGATCGGGTGGTCCTTGCGCAACCTGATCAGGCGCTGGGTAAATAGCAGCAACTCAGCATCCAGATGGTCCCAGTCGATCCATGCCAGTTCGTTGTCCTGACAGTAGGCGTTGTTGTTGCCGCGTTGGGTGCGCCCGATTTCATCGCCGTGCGCAATCATCGGTACGCCCTGGCTCAGGAGCAGGGTGGTGAGGAAATTGCGCTGCTGCCGGGAGCGCAACGCGAGTACCGCTGCATCGTCCGTTGCACCCTCGGCGCCACAGTTCCACGACCGATTGTGCGACTCACCGTCTCGGTTGCCTTCGCCGTTGTCGTCGTTGTGTTTGTCGTTGTAGCTCACCAGGTCGCGTAGCGTGAATCCGTCGTGGGCGATGATGAAGTTGATCGAAGCGTGGGGGCTGCGTCCGTCATCGGCGTACAGGTCCGAAGAGCCGGTGAAGCGGGAGGCGAATTCGCCCATGGTGGCGTACTCGCCGCGCCAGTAGTCCCGGGCGGTGTCGCGGTACTTGCCATTCCATTCCGTCCAGAGCGCCGGGAAGTTGCCCACTTGATAGCCGCCCTCGCCCAGATCCCATGGCTCGGCGATGAGTTTGACTTGGGAGACGATCGGATCCTGCTGCACGAGATCAAAAAAAGTGGACAACTTGTCCACCGCGTGGAACTCTCGGGCCAGGCTGGCGGCGAGGTCAAAGCGGAACCCGTCCACATGCATATCTGTGACCCAATAGCGCAGCGAATCCATGATGAGTTGCAGCGAGCGCGGATCACGCACATTCATCGAGTTGCCCGTGCCGGTGGTGTCGAAGTAGAAGCGCGGGTCGTCCTCGACCAGGCGGTAATAGGCGGCGTTCTCGATCCCTCGGAACGACAACGTGGGCCCGAGGTGATTTCCTTCGGCCGTGTGGTTGTACACCACATCGAGAATGACTTCGATGCCCGCGAGGTGCAGTTGGCGGACCATCTCTTTGAACTCGGTCACCTGCTGCCCGCGGGTGCCGGTGGCGGCGTATTCGTTGTGCGGGGCGAAGAATCCGATGCTGTTGTAGCCCCAATAATTGCGCTTGTCCTGTTGCACGAGGAAGTCGTCCTGCACGAACTGGTGAATGGGCATCAATTCCAAAGCGGTGATCCCGAGCGCCACCAGATAGTCGATGGTGGCAGGGTGCCCGATCCCGGCGTAGGTGCCCTGCAAGTCCCGCGGAATGGCCGGGTTGCCCATGGTCAGTCCCTTGACGTGCGCTTCGTAAATGATGGTGTCGTTGTAAGGCCGGTCCAGTGGACTGTCACCGCGCCAATCGAAGTACGGGCTGGTGACCACGCTGAGCATCGTGTGTCCAAGGCTATCGGTGTCATCGGCGAGGTCCGGGTCGCCGAAGCGGTGGCCGTACACGGCTTGCGAACCGTCAGTCATACCTTCGATAGCAGTGGCGTAGGGATCGAGCAGCAACTTGTTGGGGTTGTAGCGCAGCCCCTGGCCAGGATCCCACGGGCCATGCACCCGGTAGCCGTAACGTTGCCCGGGACCGACCACCGGCAGGAATGCGTGCCACACTCCCGCGTCGCGTTCCTCCAGCGGAAATCTCGTCTGTCCGCCTCGGTCGTCTATCAGGCAGAGGTCAACACCATGAGCCGCGCCGGCATACAGGGCAAAGTTGGTGCCGACGCCATCGAAGTGCGCTCCCAGCGGATAGCCGCGCCCTGGCCACTGCAGCGCCGCCCGCGGGGCAGATGCACGTCCCTTGGTTGTGGGCTGGGGTTTGGGCGATGATGACTCGGCCACGCTCTTCTCCTTCGCAGGCGAGCCTCCAACCTAGCCGGAACCGGGTGGCAACGCAGACTTGTGCGCACAGGCGCTCCTGGCGGGGTGCAGTCGCGATGGTCTCTATACTTTCGGCCATGCCAACGTATGAGTTTCGGTGTCGTGCATGTGGCGACACGTTCACGCTTGTTCGTCCCATGTCGGCCTCTTCTGACCCAGCAGTCTGCCCAGCCGGACACACCGATACCACCAAGTTGCTCAACGTGGCGGGCACGCTCACGTCCGGCCCGCAGGTATCGGTCCCGGCGCCGACGGCTGGCAGCGGTGGTGGTTGCTGCGGCGGCGGTTGCTGCGGCTAGCCGCCGGGTGTGCTACTCCGCGGCCGGGGATGCCGACCCGGTCGGGGACGGCGATGCGCTAGGCGATGCCGCATCGGCCGGGGCGGCCGATGCGCTCGGGGACGCACTGTTCGGGATGAACTCAACCGGTGGGGTCACCTTCGCATAAGTGCCTGTCGCCGGCACGACAAGCACCTGCAGGGAAACTGATCCGGCGTTGCGGAAGGTCAAAGTCGTGTTGAGGAAGTCCGACTCGGCCATGCCAGCCGCGGACAACGTCACGGCAGCTTGTGAGTTGAAGCCGACGTTGGCGGTGCCCCCCGGCTCCACGACCACGGGCCCACCTGTGATGGTGGCCTCACCGTTGGGATCAGTGGTGACTGCGATCAACTCGTCCTGCGTGCCGGTGCGGGGCAGTACGAAGGTGGCGGACATCGACACCAACGCAGGATCCTTGATGTCCCGCACCCAGATCAAGCCACGAATCGCCACGTCCCCTGCGTTCGCACTGACAGTGTCCCCGCCTTCGGTTTGGGCGGTGGTTTGGGCGTTATAGCCGTTGAAGCACCCGGTGAGGGTCAGGGGGAGCGCGACTGCCACGGCAACTGCGGCGAGATGACGACGAAGCACGATGGTCCTCCAGCGAGCCGCGGGTGCGGCATCCAATGACGTTTTTTGCTGACGTATTGAGGGGGAGCCTAGCGGGTTAGGTCGCTGAACTTGCCACCTGTTGGGCACTCTCGGAAATGTCGGTGTTCAGATCGACATCGGAAATGATGTCAGCCACCGTGCCATCGGGGGCCACGATGATGACCGAAGGGCCAGTGAGGCTGAAGAGATCCAGGCTCGATGGCGACATCGTCAGCGTCGGGTTGTTGGTGGCCCTGGCGACTGCGGTCAAGGTTTCGGCTTGTTCATCGGTACCGGTCACCAACAGCCGCATGCCAGCCGTGGCCGCTTGCCCGGTCAGGCTCTCAGCGGTGAGATCGCAGGTGGCGCACGTCCCAGCCGGTAGGACGAACAGCACGGCCGGTCGGATGTCGCGCAGGGTGCGGGGCGCTCCATTAACTTGTACAAACTCTGCAGGCATCAGACCACCGACCTGGCCGACGGGTGCGGACCCCACTGCCAAAGCGCTGGTCGGCAACGGTGCATCTGTGCGCTTGACGAAGACCAACGCCATGGAGGCCACCATCGCAGTGACGGCGAGGATGATGAAGATCAGCGGTAGTACTCGCGAACCATGTCCGCCGTACCAGGGCAGCCCGTCGCGCCAGCGACTCGGATGATCACCGGCGCGGACTGTGTCTGGGCTGTGTCGAATTTTTCCTGCGGCCGACAACTCCTCGTAGAGCCGCCATCGATCGGCCTCCAGTGCGCTGGCATCGTCGGGTACCACGACGCCTGGCACGGGCGTCTCGTCTGGCTCGGGCAGCGACGGCATGGCGCTAAGTATGACGCGGGTGTCGGGTTTCGGCTAGCCCGCGACCGCGCCCGGGGAGATGAAGGCGAATCTAAGCATGCTTGGCATTGCCAAACCAGTATCACCACGCATGTTAGACTCCTCTGCAGACGAAAGGGGTCTCTCCAGATGACGTTTTCCATCGGTGACACCGTTGTGTACCCCCACCACGGGGCCGCTCTGATCGAGTCCATCGAGACCAGAGAAATCGGCGGTGAACCCTGCAAATACCTCGTGTTGCGAGTCGCGCAGGGAGATCTCACAGTTCGGGTACCAGCGGCCAACGTGGATCTCGTCGGAGTGCGGGACGTGGTCGACCAAGAAGGTCTCGACCACGTTTTTGAGGTGTTGCGCCAGCCTTACACCGAGGAACCCACCAACTGGTCGCGTCGCTACAAGGCAAATCTGGAGAAGCTGGCCTCCGGCGATGTGATCAAAGTTGCCGAGGTGGTGCGCGACCTCTGGCGCCGCGACCAGGACCGGGGACTGTCTGCCGGCGAGAAGCGGATGCTGTCGAAGGCCCGCCAGATCCTCGTAAGTGAACTTGCCCTCGCCGAACACAAAGATGAGGACGAGGCCGAAGTCATTCTCGACGAGGTTCTGGCTTCCTAACATTGCAGTGTGTTGCGCTGGTGGCAGCCGGGGGCGTGGGGGCGCGACTCGGCGCCGGCGTTGCCAAAGCTTTCGCGGAACTTGCGGGCACTTCACTATTGACGCACGCCGTGACCCGGCTCGCTGCTGCGCACGAGGTATCCGCGGTGATCGTGGCAGTGCCAGCCGACTACCTCGAAGTAGCGAAGTCAATGCTGGGCGACACCATCCCAGCTGCCACCGAGGCGGGAACGCCCACGCCGGTGACGGTGATTACCGGCGGGGTGCTGCGACAAGATTCGGTTCGCCGTATGCTCGCCGCCGCGCCCGCCCAGACCACCCACGTCCTGGTACACGACGCCGCCCGCGCGCTGGCTCCTACCGAGTTGGCTGATCGGGTGATCACAGCACTTGCCGCCGGAGCCGAAGCGGTGATCCCGGTGCTGCCGGTGGTGGACACCTTGGCCAGCGTGGCTGACGATCGCGTCACCGGCACCGTGGCCCGGGATGGAGTACGGATCGTACAGACTCCACAGGGCTTCAGCTATGACCTGCTGGTACGCGCTCATGACACCAACGCAGGTGAGTGGGAAGCCACCGACGACTCCTCGATGGTGATGCGGCTGGGCGCGCAAGTGCACACGATTCCCGGTGACCGGGCAGCTTTCAAGGTCACCACCCCGGAGGACGTGCTGATCGCCCGAGCACTGTTGCACCGGTGACGGAAAGGAGCGACGTCATGCCTGAGTATCCGCTGCCGAGTGTGGGCATCGGCACCGATGTGCATCCGCTGGAACCGGGTCGAGAGCTTCATGTGGCGTGCTTGTTCTGGCCGGACGCCGCCGGCTTGAGTGGTCACAGCGATGGCGACGTAGCGGCTCACGCGGTATGCGACGCCTTGTTCTCCGCTGCCGGCATCGGAGACCTCGGTACACATTTCGGCACCGATCGTCCGCAATGGTTCGGCGCCAGTGGGGCGGTGTTGCTGACTGAAGCCGCACGTCTGGTGCGGGCCGCAGGCTGGGAGATCGGTAATGCCGCAGTCCAGGTAATCGGAAATGGCCCGCGCATTGGTCCCCGGCGGATTGCTGCCGAGTCGGCCATGAGCGCCGCGATCGGGGCGCCGGTGCGGGTCTCGGCAACGTCCACTGACGGCTTGGGACTTACCGGCCGCGGCGAAGGGATTGCCGCCATCGCGACGGCGCTGGTGTTCCCGACGACCGCTTCACCGCCCGCGGGAGCATCGCAGACGACCCCGCTCGACTAGCCTGGGCCGCGTGAGTTTGCATCTATACGACACCGCCACCCGGTCGCTGCGGCACTTTGTGCCGATCGAGCCCAATCACGCCA
Source organism: uncultured Actinomycetes bacterium (assembly GCA_964627505.1). GTDB lineage: Bacteria > Actinomycetota > Actinomycetes > S36-B12 > UBA10799 > JACJWR01. The sequence continues at coordinate 6,619 of CAZVKB010000047.1, forward strand.
CCGTGTATGTCTGCGGTGCCACTGTGCAAGGGCCGCCGCACATCGGGCACGTCCGTTCGGGGGTCGCCTTCGACGTACTCGTGCGTTGGCTGCAAGCCACCGGCACCAAAGTCACACTGTGTCGAAACGTCACCGACATCGACGACAAGATTTTGGCCAAAGCCGTGTTGGAAGACCGGCCGTGGTGGGCGGTGGCGGCGGCGTACGAGCGGGCGTTCAGCGATGCCTACGATGTTTTGGGTTGCCTGCGCCCCACTGTGGAGCCACGGGCGACCGGACACATTCCGGCCATGCTGGAACTCATCGATACCTTGATCGAGTCCGGTCACGCCTACGCCGTCGACGGGGATGTCTACTTTTCGGTGGCGTCGTTTCCCCGGTACGGCCAACTCTCTGGCCAACGACCGCACGACATGCTCAGCGCGGAGTCCGAGTTGGCCAAACGCGACCCACGCGACTTTGCACTGTGGAAGCGGGCCAAACCCGATGAGCCGGCATGGGCCACACCCTGGGGTCGCGGCCGCCCGGGCTGGCACATCGAATGCACCGCGATGGCCACGGCCTACTTGGGCCCGGAGTTCGACATTCACGGCGGTGGTCGGGATCTGGAGTTCCCGCATCACGAAAACGAGATCGCGCAGGCCCAGGGAGCAGGCTACGGCTTTGCCCACTACTGGATGCACAACGGCTGGGTCACCACCGCCGGGGAGAAGATGAGCAAATCCCTGGGGAACTCGCTGCTGGTCAGCGAAGTGGTGCAGCGCGTGCGGCCAGTGGAGTTGCGCTGGTATTTGGCGGCGGCGCACTACCGCAGCACATTGGAGTACTCCGAGCAGGCGTTGCTGGAATCGGCTGCTGGGTATCGGCGGCTGGAAGGTTTTGTCATGCGCGCCCACGAGGGGGCGCATCATGTGCAGCCGGCGTTGGACCTGCCTGCAGCATTCGTCGCTGCCATGAACGACGACTTGAATGTGCCCGCGGCAGTGGCGGTGCTGCATGAAACAGTGACGGCTGGCAACACGGCCTTGGCCGCTGGGGACCCGGAGCAGGTGGCGACGCTGCTGGCAGCTGCCCGCGCCATGTTAGGAGTGCTGGGCGCCGATCCGCTATCCGAAAAATGGCGAGAATCTGGATCCGACGCCCGTGCCCAGGTTGCGCTCGATGCGTTGGTGCAGGCCATTTTGGTCGAACGCAAAGCCGCTCGCGATGCTCGAGACTTCGCCACTGCCGACGCGCTGCGCGACCGATTGCGGCTTGCCGGTGTGGTGATCGAGGACACCGCCGAAGGCGCGCGCTGGGAACTTGCGCAGGAGCGCTCCTGATGGCGGGCAATTCGTCACGGCGCGGCGCAGTGCGCAAACAGGGCAGCAAGAAGGGGGCGACGACCGGTTCGGGTGGGCAACGCCGGCGCGGACTGGAACCCAAAGGACCCACACCGAAAGCTGATGCCCGCACAGGCCATGTGGCCGCTCGGAAGCAACCCGAGCGCACGGCCAAGCCGCGCTCGCGAGCCGTGTCCCGCGTCGATGGCGATGTGGTGGTGGGGCGCAATCCGGTGCGCGAGGCGCTACGGGCGCGCATGCCCGCAACGGAATTGATCGTTTTGGATTTCGTAGATGCCGACGAGCGCATCACCGAATCCGTCTCCCTGGCCGCCGACAACGGTGTTCCGGTGCGGGAACGACCGCGGCGGGAACTCGATGAATTAGCCGGCGACGTAGCCCACCAGGGTGTCGTGTTGCGAGTGTCTCCGTTCGCCTATGCGGAACCGGATGAGCTGATTGCCCGCGCTCTGGGTGCGCCGGCCCGCCTGCTAGTGGCCCTCGACGGCATCACCGATCCGCACAATCTGGGTGCCATTGCCCGCTCCACTGCGGCTTTCGGAGGCAGCGGCATCTTGGTGCCGGCCCGTCGGTCGGCGGGAGTCACACCCGCGGCCTGGCGAGCGTCTGCCGGGGCATTCGCAAGTCTGGGCGTGGCGCAGGTAACCAACTTGACCCGCACGCTGACCGATGCCGGTCAGCAGGGATTTTTCGTGATCGGTCTGGCCGGTGGCGCCACAGCGGACATCAGCGAAGTGGCCAGCCACTTTGCCGACGTTCCGGTGATCTTGGTGATCGGCGCCGAAGGGGAAGGGTTGAGTCGTTTGCTCAGCGAGCGCTGCGACCAACTCGCTCGGATTCCGATGCCGGGCGGCTTCGAGTCGCTTAATGCGTCGGTGGCAGCTGGTATCGCCTTGTACACGATCACCACCGCCCGGCACTGAGTTTACCTCCCCGAAACATTTCCCCGGTTTTTTTCGTGTCGCAAGGATACCTTGACTGAATCCTTATATTGTCGCCTGCAAGTGCGGACCGTCACACGTGCACGCCTGCGGTTGACACCGAGGTGGGCTGAGTGCAGGCGATCCGTGCACAGCAAGGCGCCACTCCTGACGCGGAGGGGCGTTGTCTCTTGCGGCGAATGTCGCGGACGACTTACCGGATTGGAGATTCAATGCACCCAATGGTGAAAGGCGCGGCGATCGTCGCGGGTCTCACGCTCACTCTCGCAGCGTGCAGCAGCGGTTCTTCTGGCAGCGGTTCCAGCACTGGTGGCTCGGGCAGCACCGCGCAATCGGGCAGCTCGCTGACGATCTGGGCGGATGAGCAGCGCGCAGCCCCGATCGGCAACTTGGCCAAGCAGTGGGGTGAAGAGAACGGTGTGAACGTCACCGTCACCCAGGTCAACTTCGATGACATGAAGGACCAGTACCTGCAGCAGGCCCCCAACGGCCAAGGCCCAGACATCTTCCTCGGTGCGAACGACTGGGCTGGTGAACTCAACTCCAGCGGTTTGATTGCCCCAATCGACCTGGGCAGCAACAAGTCGCAGTTCACCGCCAACAGCGTGAACAGCTTCCTGGTGAATGGCCAGAACTACGGTCTGCCGATCGCCGTGGAGAACGTCATCATGTTCCGCAACACAGCGCTGGCTCCTAACGCCCCGACGTCCATCAACGACATGGCCACTACCGGCCTGGCGCTGCAGGCGGCCGGACAGACCCAGTACCCCATTGGTGTGCAGGTGGGAGACAAGGGTGACGCCTACCACGCCTACCCGATGTACTCCGCTGCCGGTGGTTACTTCTTCGGTGGCCCCGACGCCGCTGGCGCCTATGACGTCAACGACCTCGGTGTGGGCAAAGAAGGTTCGCTGACCTTCGCCACCGCTTGGTCACAACTCGGCCAGCAGGGCGCCATCAAGTCCACGTTCACCGGTGATGACCTGAAGAACGCCTGGGCGGCCGGAACGCTGCCGTACTGGATCACTGGTCCGTGGAACTCGGCAACAGTCAAGGCCTCCACCTTTGGCTGGGTCGCAGAGCCGGTGCCGGGTTGGGCCGGTTCGAGCACACCGTCGACCCCGATCGTCGGTGCGCAGGGTTTCTACCTCAACCAGAACTCGACGAACAAGACCACCGCGCAGGCGTTCCTGGACGCCACGATGAATACCGAGTTCATGGATCAAGTGTTCCAAGCCGACCCGCGTCCGCCGGCGTGGATTCCGTCCACCGAAGCTGCCAACGCAGACCCGGTGATCAAGGCCGTGAGTGAATACGGCACCAATGGCTTCCCGAACCTGCCTTACCCGCAGATGGGCCCGGTCTACGAAGAACTTGGTCTCGCTCAGAAGAAGATCCTCGACGGTGCGGACCCCAACGCAACGATGGAAGCCGCGCGCGCCAACATCGAAAAGCGCATCAACTCCTAACCCGCAACGGATGGAACCGACTGTGTCCACAAACACGATGACCGAGGGGAAGACGCCGTTCGGCGGCGCCTTCCCCTCGGGGTCCATAGCCTCGTGGCTTTTCAAACTCGTCATCCTCGGCTTGATCGATGTGCTGGGGATATGGGCACTGAGCAAGAGTCTGGCGGCCAGTTGGTGGGTCGCAGTCGGTTTCCTCGTGATCGCCCTGGTACTGCTCAACGTGACCTATTTCCGCAAGGGTGGGTTGCCGTTCAAGTACCTCGTGCCAGGGTTGCTCTTTCTCCTGGCGTTCCAGTTGTATCCAGCGGGATACACCTTCGGGGCGTCGTTTACCAACTACGGAACTGGGCACCTGCTGCCACAGGACCGCGTGGTGGCGGCCATCATCAGCCAAAACACGCGGCCTGTGGACGGTGCCCAAAGCTATAACGTGCTGCCGATCGAAAAAGACGGCGAAGTCTCTATGCTCGTGATCGATCCGGTCACTGGCGATGCCTACCTGGGAACAGCGGACTCTTACCAACCGGCGCCCGATGCCATCGTGGAAAACGGCAAGGTCACCGGTCTCGAGGGCTTCACCACGTTGAATCTGGGTGCGCTGACCTCCAATCCAGATCTCGATCAACAGTGGCAGGAACTCGCAGTTCCGATCAATCCGGATCAAGCTATTTATCTCAAGCAGCAGAGTCCCACGCGCGCTGCCGAAACTCAGTCCACTCTCGTGTATGACAAAACGGCTGACACCTTCACGTCTGTGGAAACCGGGGCGGTGTTCAGCCCCAACGGGGGTGTCGGTCTTTACACCACTTCGACGTTTAACAACGACGAAGGCGAAGGCAACGTCAACAGTGGGCAGTACCTGACACCTGGTTGGCCGGTGTTTGTCGGGTTGGACAACTACACCAACATCGTGACCGACCCCGGTGTGCGGAACAACTTCATCCCAATTCTGCTGTGGTCCTTCGCCTTCGCCATCGGCACGGTGATCCTGCAGTTTGTCTTTGGCCTCCTGCTTGCGATCGTCATGCAGGAGAAGAAGATGCGCGGTAAGGGCGTGTATCGAGTGTTGTTGATCTTGCCCTATGCGCTGCCGATCTTTATGACGGCGTTGGTGTGGAAAGGCATGCTCAACACCGACTTCGGGCTGATCAACCAGATCATCGGGCAGCCGGTTCCCTGGCTGAACGATGCCTGGTTGGCAAAGATCGCACTCCTGGTGGTGAACCTGTGGATCGGCTACTCCTACATGTTCTTGGTGGTCACGGGCGCCTTGACTTCAGTGCCAGGTGACCTGAAGGAGGCCGCCTTCGTAGACGGCGCCAGTGGCTGGCGAGCATTCCGCACAGTGGTGTTGCCGCTGCTGATGGTGAGCGTGTCGCCGCTGTTGATCGCATCGTTCTCGTTCAACTTCAACAACTTCACGTTGGTCGAATTGCTGACCGGCGGTGGTCCATTCCCAGGATCGCCGATCGACGGTGGGCAAACTGACCTGCTGATCACCTACACGTACCGGTTGGCGTTCGGTACCTCCACCCAATTGCTCGGCTTCGCTTCGGCGATCTCGATGCTCATCTTCGTCATCGTGGCCGGCGTTTCGGCCTACGGTTTCCGGTTAACCAGGAAGCTAGAGGAGATCAAGGCATGAGTAGCAACGATCAGGGCCCGGACTTCCTCGACAAGAATCCGGAAGGCAAGATCCCGGCTGGTTCGCGCAGCAATGCCGACCCCGACCTGCAGATGGCAGTAGGGCGGGAGGGTGCCGTGCTGGCGCAGCAGGAGCTTGCTGCGGCCGAGGGCACCAAGTCGGAGATCACGCGGGCCGCGCCGAAGATGAGCTTCGGCAAGTGGGTCACGCACATGGGCTGGCGTCATGCGATTGCGATCATCGCAGTGATCTTCGCGCTGTTCCCGATCATGTACATCATCAACGTGGCGCTCAACCCGGTCGGCTCGCTGGCCGCCGCCTGTCCGCCCGATAAGACCGGCTTTGAGGCAATCATGTGCGTGTTCCCGAGCACGTTCAGCCTGGACAACTTCTCGGCGATTCTGAACGACCCGTTGCGGCCGTTTGGCGTGTGGTTCCGCAACACCGTCTCGATCGCGATCTTCGTGGCTTTTGTCTCCACTCTGATGTCAGCTGCAGGCGCGTTCGCGTTCAGCCGTTTGCGCTTCAAGGGCCGGCGTCCCGGTCTGCTGGCCCTGGTGCTGCTGCAGATGTTCCCGCAAATTCTGGCCATCACTGCGATCTTCATCTTGATGACCAACATGAGCGACGTGTTCCCGGCGATCGGCCTTGCCACGGTGCCCGGCCTGACGCTGATCTACCTCGGTGGCTCGCTTGGCGTCAACACTTACCTGATCAAGGGCTTCTTCGACACTGTGCCGGTGGAGATTGATGAATCGGCGAAGATCGACGGTGCCAGCCATGTGCGGATCTTCTTCGGTTTGATCTTGCGGTTAGCGTTACCGGTGCTGGTCGTGGTGTTCTTCGTGACGTTCACGTTCATCTTCAACGAACTGGCCATCGCCAAGGTGCTGCTCGCCGACATCCGCAACACCACGCTGGCGGTGGGTCTGAACACCTACGTCACCGGCAACACGCAGGAGTGGGGCAAGTTTGCCGCCGGCGCGCTGATCTCTGCTGTGCCGATGATCATCGTCTTCGGCCTCACCCAGAAGTACCTGGTTACCGGACTCACGTCCGGGGCGGTCAAGGGCTAACCACCCATGTCAATCTGTCTCGCCGATGCTGCGCCGCGCCTGGGCAGTGCCCTGGCTGATGAGCCGCATCACGATGGGTCGCCACGTTACGTGCCGAACCCGCCGACTGCACTCGGCGAGCAGTTTGACGTGTGGTTGCGGGTGCCGGATGCCGCTGGTGTGACTCGGGTGGTGGCACGGCAAGTGCACGACGGTGAACCGTTCGGGGCGAGGGCCACCCCCGAGCGCGCCGAAGCCGGGGTGACGTGGTGGCGGGCCACGCTCACGCAGGCCAATCCAGTGATCAACTACCGGTTTCTCACCGACGGTGGGCCCTTTGGCTACCGCTGGGTGACTGCGGCTGGCCTGTGCGATGGGGACCCCACCGACGAGGGCGATTTTCGTTCCTCGATCTATCCGGGAGGACCGCCGTGGTTGCGCCAGACTGTGGCCTACCAGGTGTTTCCGGATCGCTTCGCCAGCACGCACGCCGGAGGACATCAGACGCCGGAATGGGCGCAGGCGGCCGACTGGGACGACGACCCGATTCCCGTGCGGCCAGGCGCGGGGCGGCAGTTCTATGGCGGTGATCTGCCGGGTGTGACGGCGCATCTGGATCACCTCGCAGCCCTTGGGGTGACGCTGCTGTACCTCACGCCGTTCTTCCCTGCGCCGTCGAATCATCGCTACAACGCGTCGTCGTTTGACGTCGTGGACCCGCTGCTGGGCGGCGATCAAGCGCTGATCGATCTAGTGGCGGCGGCGCACGCACGCGGGATTCGGGTGATCGGGGACCTCACCACCAACCACACCGGGAGCCATCACGAGTGGTTTCAGGCGGCATTGGCTGATCCGCTGGCACCTGAGGTCCAGTACTACTTCTTCGACTCCCATCCCGACGACTACGTCGGCTGGTTCGGGGTGGCGTCACTGCCAAAGGTCAACCATGCCAGCGCTGGCTTGCGGGAGCGGATGCTCACAGGCCAGATGAGTCCGTTACGGCGGTATCTGCGGGAACCGTTCAATTTGGACGGTTGGCGGATCGATGTGGCCAACATGACCGGCCGGCATGCCGACAGCGATCTCAACGCCGAGGTGGCGCGGGAGGTTCGGGCTGCAGTGGTGGCGGAGCGCCCGGATGCCTATGTGGTCGGTGAGCACTTTCACGATTTTCGCGCCGATGCCCTGGGTGATGGCTGGCATGGAGTGATGAATTATGCCGGCTTTGCCAAGCCGCTGTGGACGTGGTTGGCCGGGCGAGGGGGACGGCAGACCAACACTTTGGAACAGTGGCTCGGTTTGGGATGGGCGCCGTGGCCGGAGTTGCCGGGTGGGTCGGTGGTGGCTTCGATGCGGGCGTTCACGGCTGTACCGTGGCATGTGCTCAACGACAGTTTCACGCTGCTGTCCAGCCACGACACGCCACGGATTGCGACGATCGCCGGGTCGCCGGAACTGGTCGCAGTCGGTGTGGGCGCATTGATGACGTACCCAGGCGTACCGATGGTGTGGGCGGGAGATGAGATCGGTCTGACGGGCGCCAACGGCGAGGGTGGCCGCCGAACGATGCCGTGGGAGCAACCTGCGGCCTGGCAACACGAGACTCTTGCGTGCTACCAGGAGTTGGTGGCGGTTCGGACTGACAGTTCAGCGCTGCAGAGTGGGTCATTGCGTTGGGTGTACGCCGATGCTGATCGCATCGCCTACGTCCGCGAGGATGAGCACGAACTGGTGCTGGTGTTGTTGGCACGCGCGGTCGGCCCGGAGATTTCGCTGTCAGCTGCGTCTGTAGGTGTGCGTCCAGAAGCGCAACCTGACATTCTCTACGGAAACTCCCCTGCCGAGATGGCAGGTGACACGGTCGTGCTCCCTGGGGCCGGCCCCACTGTTCACATCTGGCGCTGGGGTGGTTTGCGTCCCTGCGACGATCAACAAAGGAGCGGAGGCTCACATGGCCAAAGTGGTGCTTGAGCACATCGAGAAGTTGTACGAGAACGGTTTCCATGCCGTGCACGACCTCAACCTCGACATCGCCGATGGTGAGTTCCTTGTACTCGTGGGGCCCTCTGGTTGTGGGAAGTCCACTGCGCTGCGCATGATCGCCGGCTTGGAGGACATCTCCGGAGGTGACATGTTCATTGGCGAGAAGCGGGTGAACAACCTGCCGCCGCAGGACCGAGACATTGCCATGGTGTTCCAGTCCTATGCGCTCTATCCGCACATGTCAGTGGCGGACAACATCGCCTACGGGCTGAAACTGCGCAAGATGCCCAAGGATGAGATCGCCAAGCGAATCAAAACCGCCTCGGACATGCTGGAACTCGGGGACTACCTCGATCGCAAGCCGGCGCAACTCTCCGGTGGGCAGCGCCAGCGCGTGGCGATGGGCCGGGCGATTGTGCGCGAACCTGCGGTGTTCCTCATGGACGAGCCGCTGAGTAACTTGGACGCGAAACTGCGGGTGCAGATGCGGGCGGAGATCTCGTCGGTGGTGCGGTCGTTGGGCACCACGACGGTGTATGTCACACACGACCAGGTGGAAGCCATGACGATGGGCGACCGCATGGCTGTGATGAAGAAGGGCTATTTGCAGCAGGTCGGCTCGCCGCAGGAGGTCTATGACCACCCGGCCAACATCTTCGTCGCGCAATTCGTGGGATCCCCACCAATGAACCTGGTGCAGGGCACTCTGGATAAGGCGAGCGACGGCAGCATGGTCGTACGAATCGGGTCGGCCACGTTGGCGGTGCCGGACTCGGTGCTGGCGGCCCGGCCGGCGCTTGCCGGATGGGTGGGTAAGCCGGTGGCAGTGGGTGCCCGCAGCGAAGACATGGAAGACGCCTCGCTGCGTCCGGATGTCCCGAAGGACCGCCACCTCAAGGGGCACGTGACCCTGGTGGAGGCGTTGGGGTCAGAACTGGTGGTGCATTTCAAACTCGAAGGCGAAGCGGTGCAGACCGCGGAGGCGGAGAAGGCGGAAGCGGACCTCGGCGACGCTGCGATCGACGTCAGTGCTGGCAGCGGCGTGATGTGGGTGGCGTCGTTCGCCCCGCGCTCACGCGTACGGGCAGGAGACGAGATCGAAATTCTGGTGGACGTGGAGCGGCTGCACTGGTTCGATCCGGCTTCCGGAGACACCATCCGCACCTGAGGTTGGGGCGTAGACGGGTAGCCGGCAAGGATCGCATGGCGCTGCAATTAACCGCGGTGGCGGTGGACCCGGCACTACTGCTGGTGCCGTGGGATCGGCCATTGGAGCAGTGGACGGATGAACACACGGTGGCTTTGCCGCGTGGGATTTCCCGGCATGTGGTGCGTTTCGTGCGGGTGTCTGATGTGGTGTACGCCGTCAAGGAGATCCCAGAGCGGATAGCTACCAAGGAGTTTCGGCTGCTGGGCGAGATAGAACGCTCGGGTATCCCAGCGGTGGATCCAGTCGGTGTGGTGACGGGCCGGGTTGCCGCCGATGGCGAGGAACTGACTGCGGCGCTGATCACCCGCCATCTACCGTTTTCGCTGCCCTACCGGGTGCTATTTTCCGCGCGGCCGACAGAGGGCACGGCGGACCGGCTGATTTCGGCACTTGTGGTGTTGCTTGCGCGACTGCATCTCGCCGGATTCATGTGGGGTGACTGCTCGCTATCGAACACGCTGTTCCGCCGGGATGCCGGGTTGCTCGAGGCCTACTTGGTGGATGCCGAAACCAGTGAACATCACGAAACGGTGTCTGCGGGTCAACGGGCGTGGGACCTGGAGTTGGCCACCATGAATTGCACTGGGGAACTGTTGGATCTGCAGGCAGGCGGCTTGCTGCCCGATGGCGACCCGATTGAGCTGGGCAGCCAGATTCAGCAACGATACGAGCAGTTGTGGGCAGCACTGACCGAGCCGCTAGCGGTGGGGGAGCACGAAGTGTGGCGGATCCAGGAGCGGGTGCGGCAGATTCAGGATTTGGGTTTCGATGTGGCAGAAGTGTCGATGGCGCGCAAAGATGCCGAGGGGGAACGGTTGGTGGTGATGCAGCCACTGGTGGTGGCGTCAGGGCATCATTATCGCCGACTTTTGGGACTGACGGGATTGTCGGCCGGAGAGAATCAGGCCCGCCGTTTGTTGGCGGATTTTGATCAGTTTCGGGCCGAGCAGGTGGCGTCCGTCACCGAGCAAGAGGCGGCTGGCTTGTGGCTGACGCAGCGGTATCAGCCGTTGTTGGCGGCGGTGCCAGATGAGTTGCGGGCTCGGCTAGAACTACCCGAAATCTTCCACGAGGCACTTGAACATCGGTGGTATCTATCCCAAGCGGACGGTCGTGATGTGCCCTGGGATGAAGCCGTAGCGCGCTATGTGGCCGAGATCTTGGCCCAGAAACCCGAGGAGATTATGGGCACGGCTGCCGGGTCCGAAGCAGCTGGCGGAGGGTCGGCCGCGGCAGTCCAGCCAGGTGCGACAAACGGGGCGGTGGGGGTGGGCTAGACCTAAGAACGCGGGTCGAAAGCATGCACTCGAGGTAGGTCACCGAAGCGCGCTCGGGCGTCGAGGGACACCAGAGTGCGGCGGTGTTCAACGGCATGCGCGGCGATGATGAGATCGTGTGACCTGCGCGGTGACCCCGCTCGCTGTACGTAGGAGAGAAGCCGGGCGTGTTCGATAGCGGTTCGCTCGGTGTAATCGAGCACCGTGACCACGTCCAGGATTACCGCGAGGATGCGTGCACGTTCGGCAGCTTGGGCGGCGGTACGGGCGAGTTCGATGCCAACGCGGAACTCGGCGACCGTGATCCCGGCGATGGCCAGATCGTCGTCGTCGAGCGCAGTGGTATCGAACGCGGAGCGTTCGTAGGCGATGAGGGCGTTTGTGTCGAGGATCAGTTGTCGGGCCATGAGCCGTTGACGTGGGAGTCGAGCAGTTCGACTGCACCCGCGATGTCAGCCTCGAGATCGGGATCCAGGCGGGGGACGTCGGAAAGGGCGGAGCGGAGTAATCGCCCGGTGGCGGGTGAAATGGGTCGAAGTTCCGCCACCGGATGCCCGTCCCGGGTGATCCGAATTGTCTCCCCGCGCTCGACCCGGTCGAGTACTTCGGAGAAGCCTCGAGAGGCGAGGGTGGCCGTCATGGTCTTCATGTTTCGAGCATATCAGATTATCTGATATGCAGGTGTGGTGTGAAAGTTGCCTTGGGCTCCGCGCAACTGTGCGTGCCGATTGTGATCAGACATCTGCCACGACTGACACCTGTATTTGCCTTGAACCAGTCGGATCCGTGCCACCGTCGGTACTCTTGACTCGACTCCATAGAGGGGAATCCGACCAGGACAGAGTCCTTAATCCAGTGGAGTCGCGGTTCGGAATCGAACCGACTACAGTCCGCGGCCGTCACCGTGGTCGCCCAAGCACGCTGCGGGGGTTCGCTGGGTCCTGGGCAAGCGGGTCCGGCAGGCTGACGGGCACATGGCCTGTCAGGAGTTGCGCCGTACCGACATTCAGCGAGTGGTCGATGCGGCGCCCACCTCCGGTAAGGGTGCGCGGGTGCGGCGGGTGTTGGGCACGGCGCTGCGCCGGTATGAGGACGCATGCTGTCGCATACGGGGATCGAGTCGCCCCGAGGCGTGCTTCGGTATTTCCTCGCCGACACCGTGGTGGCGCTAGAGGGGAACCAGGGCGCTTAGTCGGGTCGGTAGACATCCGAGCGGTGGTCGATGCGGAGGATCTCGACGACATTGGCGTCATCGTCAATCTCGTACAGGATCCGATACGACCCGCGCCGGGCGCCGAAGAGGCCCTCAAGTTCCCGCTGGAGCGGCTTGCCCACGCGATGTGGAGATGTGGCCAAGTCGCCGAACGCGAACTCGACGATCGCTGGGACGATGCGCGGAGGGATGCGCTGGAGGTCCCGCACTGCGGTGGCGGTCAGGACGACCTCATGGGTCATTGGTGACGGGTTGGGACGTTGAACTCGGCTCGGATTTGCTCCTGCGTGTGGACGCGGCCAGCGGTCACGTCCGCCTTCGCCTCGCCGATGGATTCGCGGATCCCCGGCTGCGACAGCCAGAAAAGCGTCTCCTGGAGTGACTCCCACTCATCCATGCCGATCAGCACTGCGGCCGGGGTGCCGTTCTTGGTGATCGTGACCTGCTCGTGCGTGACCGATGCGGCGTCGACCAGGTCGTTGAGCCGGTCCTTGACTTTGGAGATCGGAAGGGTCTGCATGGTGCCAGCATAGGCGTGAATACAGGCCCCCACAAGGCTATGAGGCAGGCTTGGGGTGCGGCCTTGATGATGGCCACGGGAGGCAGTAATCGTTGCGTTCGCGGTCAACTCGTTGTTGTTCTCTGCCAGTGCGTGGGTAGCGATGACTGTGGCAAGCTCGGCGACGGCACCACCACAACGCGCACGACCCCCGTCACCGTTGTCGGCATGGTGGCGCTACCGCCATCAGCGCGGGATCTGGCGTCGGCGATGTCGGCCTCCAC
>CAZVKB010000048.1:0-19365 GCA_964627505.1 uncultured Actinomycetes bacterium
GGCTGGTGAACTGTGGTCCATTGCGCCAAGACGATCGCATGGACTTGGGCCAGATCCATTAAGTGAACCCTGGCTACGCACGATCACCTACCCGTACGATAAGGACATCCGAGGCCCATGCCTCAGTGATCAAAACTAGAAAGGTGCGGACTATGTACGCAGCAATCCGGCGGCTCCAGGAGAAGCGGGCCAACGGCGAAGAGGGCTTCACGCTCATCGAGCTCCTCGTCGTCATCATTATCATCGGCATCCTGGCGGCCATCGCCATTCCGGTGTTCCTGAACCAGCGCAAGAAGGGCTGGGACTCCGCGGTGAAGTCCGACCTGCGTAACGCAGCGACGGCGCAGGAGACGGTGTTCACCGAGGTCTCTTCTTACACCACCAACGACGCCAGCCTGGAGGCTGTTGGTTTCAAGTACTCGGGTGGAGGTAACTACTCCGGAGCCACTGCTTCAATCGACATTCCGACCGGCAGCACAACGCAGTACTGCATGGAGGCTATCTCCAACTCTGGTACTACCTGGAAGTTGTCCAGCGCAGGCGACATCACGACAGGCACCTGCTGATCTTGTAATACCGTTTCAATAGTGAGGGAGGGTAATCCGCGCAAGTGGGTTACCCTCCCTCACTATTTGCAGTGATGAATCGAAACTGAGTAGTTTAAGTCGGATATCCGGTGATTTCGCTCTCGGGTACCCTCGAGATTCGAATCCGAACCACTTTCAAGATGGCCGAGGACTGTGTGACGGCGGAAGACATCGACGTAGAGATCGCGGCGGACAGCGATCCCCGAATTCAGTCCGACAAGGTCGAACCGCCTTCAGGCATTCCTCGTCGGCACGTTACAGGGGTCTTCGCGCTCCTCACTCTGGTACTGGCATTTGCCGGAGTTTCGGGTGCCGGGTTGATATGGAATTTGCTCGCGCTGGCGTGTTTGTACGCGGCAGCTCTTTCTCCGAGATCCGAGTCAAGTACGCAAGGGCGGCTTTCGCTTGGTGCACTCGTCCCAGTCGGAATGGTCGTGGCCATTTTTGTCTCGACCGCCATAGCTCTCACCATCTCCCTCATCGGCATTCCCCTCAATCGGGTGTATGCGCTTGCGCTGCTTGCCATTATTGTTGCTATCCCTTTGGGGGTCGCCTGGCTCCGAGCTGATCGCGTCATGATCATCCGCGACGACGGTATTTCCGTTCTATTCGCCGGTGGAGTAGGCCTCGTCGGTGTGCTTGTGGGCATCGTCCAACCCCTGTACACATGGGCCGCCGCAGTGGGGAGCGGAACCGACTTCAACCGACACGTCATTCTCATGCGGCAAATCGTGTTGGAAGGCGGGCTGAACTACGTTGAGCGGGATTACCCGCGAGCCTTCCACTCACTCATGGCAATCGTGTGGACTGCGTCTGGAGGGGAAAGGTACGTCGACGCCTGGATGGCGCTCGAAGCTGCGATGTGGCTGTTCTTTGTGCTCATTCTGCTGTCGTTGCTGGTAGTGGCGGTCCGTTTGACCTCATGGCTTGGGCATCACGGCAAGCTTGCTCTCACTATCGCTGCCATTGTCACCACCGCGATCTACGTGCAGTCCATGTGGCTCACGTCACTGTTCCGGATGGGGTTCTTTACCAGTGTCGGCGCTGGTTTGGTGCTCATGTCTATCGTCGCGCTCTGCACCGATCGAGCGGGCACAGCAGCTTTTCGCCCGCTGTCAGTTGGCGTTATGGCAATTGCCAGCGCAGTGCTGGTGAATACCTGGGTCTTGCTTGCGCCAATGTTGATGATCCCCGCAGGTATCGGCCTCGTGATGTCCCTGCGGCGAAAGAATCGAGCGTCATACTCACGAGCTGAATGGCTCCTTTCTGCTGGGTTAATCCTCGCCGCAATTGTTGCCTCGATTCCACCAGTGCTGAGCCTATTTCTCATTGGCCGGTCGTCCGATGGTGAAATAAGTTCCGATCTCGCAACGACCGGGACCTCGGGACTGTTTATGCCGCAGTTGCCATGGGTCGCCGCCGGGGCGGCCAGCCTGGTGTGTTTTGCGTGGTTATGGTTGCGCAGGTATCGCACCTGGGTTACCTTTTCCGCCACGGTGCTCGCGGTGGGAGCGGCAATCACCTGGGGAGTGGTGTGGATCAGTCATGTTCCTGCCGGCTTGAGTTACTACGCGTCAAAGCTGTTGTGGACGACTCTCGTCCTGACCATTGCCCCCGCGGCGGCGCTGAGTGCCGCAGTCATCGTTGCCGCCACGATCTGGGCGAGCTCGCGAAAGATGTCGTGGCAGCGAATGGCTGCTACTACTGTGGTAGCTACGTTATTGGTGATCTCAGCCGCGGCCATTCTCGGCCGCATCAGTGGCTCGCCTTCAAAGATTCAATTTGTCATCAACCACGGTTTCGGTGGCTTGGCAGTGCAACTGCCAGTCATCACATATCTAGAAGAAGAGATCGAGCCAACTGACTATGAGCAAGTGCTGGTGTGGGGTCTCATCCCCGAGTCGGATGCCAACTCATTGGCTGCCGGAACGGTAGGTTTTTATGACCATCTTGTGCGCGAATCGACCGGCTGGTTCGGGCTTACTAGTTTTCTCGGCGATGTCCCGATCTTTCCATCTATGATTCAGCGTGACTCAGACAGCGCCTGCAACTTCCTGCGTGATTACCCCAACGCGCTTCGCATCACCGGTCCAAATCCGGCCACCGGTGCAGCCTGGCTGATTGCGGCAGGTTGTCCGGAATCCGTCGTGAAGCCCTCGGAGTGGGTGTCAATTCCGCTCGGGGACTGGGGGTACGAGACCCCGTTGAATCCAGACGGGACAACCAATTATCAGTATCCGACGCTGCAGGAATTTCTGGATGCCAAGACCGAAGCTCAGCAGAAGACCGATCCGTCGCCACCCGCCGCATCGAGCGAATCGGGTGCTGTGGCGCCTTCGTCCTGACTTCGCTGAGACGAGTGGGGGACGGGAAGGCTAGGTGGTTCACGCTCTCCGGAGTTTCAGCCTGCTTAGCCGACCACCGCGTCTGCCAGCACCTCCACCACGCGATCCTGCTGAGCGCGCGTGATCCCAGAGAACATCGGAATAGCCAGGTGGCGCCGGAACAAGTCAGCCGACACCGGGCACTCTGCCGTGGCGGCGTACACGGTCTGCTCGTGCATCGCGTAGGTGCCGATGTTTGCGCCGATGCCGTGTTCGCGCAACGCCATCGCCAAGCGGTCGCGGTCGATGCCCCCGTTCACGGTGACTGCGTAGGTTTGCCACGTGGACTGGCGGTCCGATGGCTCCACCGGTGCGCTCACCCCCGCCACATCTGCGAGGGCATCGCGGTAGTAAGCAGCCGCCACCCGTCGACTCTCGATCATCTCGGCCAACTTGGACATCTGGACTACTGCCACCGCAGCCAAAATATCTGACAATTTGTAGTTGTAGCCGATCTCGGCAAACTCTGGCAGCACTAACGTCTCTGAAGCTTGCCGTGCGTAGGCCGAAGCCATTCCGAAACACGAAGCCTGGCGCACCGCGGACGCCAAGCCACCATCATTAGTGGTGACCACACCACCTTCCCCGCAGGTCACCCCTTTGCGGGCGTGCAGCGAAAACGCTGCGATGTTCCCGAAGCTCCCACACGCCCGTCCCCGGTACACCCCACCTGTGGCGCAGGCGGCATCTTCCAATAGGAATAGTCCATGTCGGCTGGAGAGGCTTTCCAATTCGTCCCAATCCGCAGGCATCCCTAGCGCATCCACGCCGATCACACCAGCAGTGTGGGGCGTCACAGCGGCGGCCACAAGCTGCGGATCGATGGTCGCAGTATCGGGACGCACATCGACAAACACCGGCGTTGCCCCGCAGAACAGCACCGCGTGGGCAGTGGCGGGAAAACTGTAATCAGCCACGATCACCTCGTCACCCGGCCCCACCCCGAGTGCCTGCAACGCCAAGTGCAGCCCCGCTGTGCAGTTGTTCACGGCGATCGCGTGCTCGGTGCCGGTCAGTGTGCGAAAAGCCGCCTCGAGTTCGGTACCGCGGGGGCCCTGACCAGCGATCCACCCCGAGGCCATCGCCGCAGCCGCGGCGGCCACCTCCTGCTCATCAAGAGCCGGCCTGGACAGTGGGATCGGCTGAGGACTGGGTGAGGACATCAACCCATGCTACGCACCCCGGGGCCAGTGGCAGGTGTTTCGGGTTCTCCAACCAAATAACCGCGCTGACTCACTTGTGTCATCAACGAGTCTGCGCTCTTTGCTGGTTAGATTCCAGACATCGAGTCTGCGCCATTGCCCCGGTGGAGCTCATCGGCGCAGATCAAGGGAGGCCATTTGCTTAACGTTGGTCTTGACCCGCGGAATACAGGACCCGAGCAGGAGAGATCACTGGACAGGAACCGACCTAGCCCAGACTCTCCACCATGGTGGGGTCGGCAAAGTGTCTTGCTCGCGGTTATCGCGTTCATGCTTTTCACCACTCTCTGCTGGGTTGTGGCGGTTGCGCTCACCAGCAGCCGAGGTCTGGACCCCACCGACGAATCGGGCTATCTGCTGGCCTACCGCTGGTGGGACGAAAACCTGCGCACCTTCACGTGGTCGCAGTTCATTTACGGTCCAGTGTTCGAATTGCTTGGGTACAACATCCCGGCCTTGCGGGTTGTCCGATTGGTCTCGGTCGTGTCGGTCATGGTGGTGTTCGGTTGGGCCGCGATGTTGTGGCTTCGTGAGCGACGTCCACAAGCACCAGCAACTAGGTTGTGGGAGATCGCTGGGATTTTGACTGTCACCGCCAGCGGCGGGATGGTCTACAGTTGGCTGCCGTTGAGCCCTGGCTACAACGATCTTGCTCTGCTGTGCTCGCTGCTGCTGGCTGCAATCGTGATGCTGGCAGCGCGCGCCTACGAGCGCGACGCGAACGTGTCATGGTGGTGGCCGCTCATCTTTGGTGTCGTGGCAGCCGTGCTGCTCATGGCCAAGTGGTCCTCTGGTGTGCTCGTCATAGCCATGGTCGGGCTTGTCGCACTGGTGCTGTTGTGGCGTATTGGTGCGGCCAAGCTTTTGCGCTTGGTGCTGTTAGTTGCCCTAGGTGCAGCAGCTGTGAGCCTTACCGTGGCCATGGTCGTGCCCATCGGGCAAGCGGTTTCGCAGTTCATTGAGACCACTAATCTGGTCGCCACATCAGCCAACCAATCAAATTCGCCGCTGGCCTTAATGCGGATGTACCTGGACACAGGGATGGTTCCGTTGCAGTCGGCCGTGACCTATTTCTATGTGATGATCTCCGCCCCTGTCCTGGGTGTGTTGCTCACCCAACGATTCGGGCGGCTCTTCGCCCTAGCGGTGGCAATTGTCGGTATTGCCATCTACGTGGGATTGGTCGTCTCACTGCCATGGTTCCTCGGTGGGGCCGCAAAGATATCAGGCTATTCCGTAGCCTTCGCCGGGATCACGATTACCGCGGTTGTCATGACGATTGCCGTGATAGTCCGAGGCCGATGGGTGCGGCGCCGAGGCCAACTGTCGCCGCGCAGCCAGTCCGGGGGGGTAGTGGTAAAGCGGCAGCTACGTCGCCGGGGATCTCCTGGCGAGCTAGTCGCAGATTCCTGGCGCACCTGGCTGGTCGTGGCGATGCTGGCACTGCTGCCGTGGTTGCAGGGCATAGGCACGGGGAACGCGCTGCAGTTCATGGGACTCAACGGTGCTGCGGCCTGGGTGGTGGTTTTGCTTGTGCTGATGACAGGGGTGGACGACTCGCCTCCGGCGATCAAGATCATCGCTGGTTTCCTAGTCGCCGCCACCGCGCTGCTTTCGACTGCCGTAGGTGTCACAGGTGTGTGGTTACGTCCTTATCGCACGGCCCCCAGTGCGCTCGCCACAACACCGGTCACTGGCATCGAAGCCTTCAGAGGGCTGCATTTGATACCGGAAACAGCGGCCGGCTATGCGTCCTTGTATGCCCTGCTGTCTCCATATGCGCCCACGCCAGGAACCTACGTGATGGCCTTCGACGAGTTGCCCGCTGCCGCCCTGATTCTGGAGGGCAAGCCGGTGGGCGAGGTGTGGTACTCAGCGTTGGACCGACGCCGCACAGCTGCGGGAATCAAAGCTGCCTGCGTTCAGGGTCCGCCCTGGGGTGAGCGTCTGCCAATCATCATCTACGTGCGGCCACCAAGCCCGGTGGAACGAGAGGCTTTGGCGGCTTGTGGTCTGTCCATTGAGCGCGATTACCGTCCGGTATTACCCACGGGAGGGGACCAAGACATCGTCATCCTTGTACCCAAATCGGCACCCACTGAGCAGGTGCCGCAGTGAACGCAAACGTCGCGGGTGCGCACCAGAGGCGATCCGTCTCGTTAGTGGTACCAGCCCTCAATGAGGCCGACAATGTGCCGCGTTTGATGGAAAGGTTGCGTCACCTGCACGACACCTATCCACACCACGACTTCGAATTGGTGCTCGTCGATGATGGCTCCACGGATGGCACTGCGGATGTCGTGGAATCCTTAGTTGAACCCGAGGATAGAGTGGTGGTGGTGCGCCTGGCAAGATCATTTGGGTCGCATTACGCGATCACCGCCGGGCTCACTCAATGCACCGGGGACAGTGCGATCGTCATGGGCGCTGATCTACAGGAGCCCGTGAGCATGATCGAGGCGATGCTCCAGCGGTGGGATGAGGGCGCGGAGGTGGTCTGGGGAATCCGGGCCTCGCGCACGGGTCGGTCTCGGGTGTCCGAATGGGCTTCGTCGCTGTTCTCCTGGGCTTTTGCCAGATACGCGGGCTTGGCCAATTACCCGGCCGAAGGGCCTTCCGGCGTGCTCATTGATCGCGCGGTGATCGACGCCGTAGGACGCCTCGGCGAGGGTAATCGGAATGTGTATGCCCTCATCGCCTGGGTAGGTTTTGACCAGCAGCGCATCTACTACGACCAGGACCCTCGGGTGGTGGGTAGTTCACACTGGACCAAGCGCAAAATGTTGGCTCTCGCCATCGACTCGTTCGTTCAGTTTTCCTCAACGCCACTGCGTGTGAGTAGCACGGCGGGCATGACTATTGCCGGTCTCGGTGTCATCTACGCCTTGGTGTTGGTCGTGCGCTGGATTGCGGGAGTGGATACCCCCACCGGTTGGCCCACCGTGATTGTGCTGGTGCTCGTATTAGGAGGAGTGCAACTTTTCATGATTGGGGTGATGGGTGAGTACATGTGGCGCGGCGTTGCGGAAACCAGGAGGCGTCCTCTGTATGTGATGCGTGACATCGTTGTACACGTGCCCCAAAGTCGGGCATCCGAAAGCGATCCGGGAGAAACTGGCAGATATGAAGACGCGTGAAAGTGTGGTACTGGTCACTGGTGGCTTGGGATATATCGGCGGTCACGTCGTTGATGACCTCTTAGCCCGCGGTTGGCGGGTGCGGATTTTGGATAATCACTACCGCTCGGACCCCCGCGTTGAGCAACGATTGTCGGGGTATTCCGAGGTGGAGATTATTGAGGGGGATGTGCGCTATCCAAACACTGTCGATCGGGTGATGCCTGGAGTCGAAGGGGTCGTGCATCTTGCCGCTGTGTGCATCAACAAAAGCATCTCCGAACCAGCCGAAAGCCTGGACGTCAATCTGGTGGGGAGCCAGAATGTGTTTGACGCAGCGGCTCGCCATGGGGTTCGGCGCCTCGTCTTTGCCTCCTCAGCCTCGGTGTACGGCAATCCCACGTCCATGCCGATGTACGAAGATTCGGTGCTAGCGCCCATCACTCCGTATTGCATCGCCAAAGCGGCAAGCGAACAGCTTCTCAAGTTCTACGGATCTCGATCCCGGATGGCATGGGTTGCTTTGCGGTTCTTCAATGTGTACGGACCTGGGCAGCCCACAGATGCCTACTACACGTCGGTAATTCTAACCTTCTTGCGGCGCATGATGGCCGGTGAACCACCGGTCATTGATGGCGACGGTGCGCAATCCATGGACTTCGTGCACGTCGCAGACGTGGCCCGGGCTGTGGGGATGGCCTTGGACTCTGAGGTCACCGGGGAGATCCTCAACGTCGGCACCGGACGTCAGACCACGGTTGCCGAACTAGCGCATTCGCTAGCAGGTGCGGTGGGTATGGACATCACACCACAGTTCCGTCCGCGTGAGGTGTTGGTCACCCAACGGGAGGCTTCTGTGGAACGCATTCACGACGTACTCAATTGGCAACCGGAGGTCGAGATGGCCGAGGGTTTGGCCTCGGTGGTGGAGCATATGCGCGCCACGGGAGCCTTGGCGGGTGATTCCGCTGCCGCGGGAATCGGCTAACGCGACGGGTGTGCCGCCGAATTCCTACAACCCACTCGCATGGTTTGTCGGCGAACCCGAGATCGGACCCGGCACGTGGATTGGGCCTTACTGCCTGATCGATGGTTCCGGGGGCCTCACGATTGGGCAAGGGTGTGACATCTCGGCAGGCGTGCACATCTACACCCATTCCTCGGCGCGCCGCTGTGTGTCTGACCGCCGCGTGCCGATCGAGCGAGCACCGGTGCGGATCGGGGATAGCACTTTTCTCGGAGCAAACGCTGTAGTCCTGATGGGCACCACAATCGGCAACCACTGTATTGTGGGCGCTGGTTCTGTGGTGACTTCCGACATCCCCGACAACTGTGTCGCAGTCGGAGTTCCAGCACGGGTGGTGGGGTGTGTGGATCCCACCGACGGAAGCACTTACACGCAAATGAAGGAGCCCCACCCATGATCCCAGCTGCACAGCCGCTGATCGGTGATGACGAGCGCGCCGCAGTGGATGCCGTACTGCGCTCCGGCGGCTTGGCGCAAGGCCCAAAAGTGGCGCAGTTCGAGACCGAGTTCGCCGGAATTGTCGACGGGCGTTCGTGCGTGGCCGTGAATTCTGGCACCTCGGCATTAATCCTGGCGCTGAAGGCGGTAGGAATCGGGCCGGGAGACGAGGTGATCGTGCCGTCATTCACTTTCGCTGCCACCGCCAACTCAGTGGTGCTTGCCGGCGCCACGCCGGTATTCGTTGACATCAGCCCGGACACGTTTTGCCTTGACCCTGCCGCTGTGCTCGCCGCTGTTACTCCCCGGACCGCCGCGCTATTACCCGTTCACCTCTACGGCCATCCGGCAGACATGCCGGGTTTGGCGGAGGTGGCCGATCGCCACAATCTGGCGATCATCGAGGATGCCGCCCAAGCGCACGAGGCCGCCCTGGATGGCACTCCAGTGGGTGCCTTCGGGGATGCCGCAGCCTTCTCGTTTTATCCCACCAAAAACATGACCTCCGGGGAGGGCGGAATGGTGGTCACCCGTGATGACGCCGCTGCCCGCACCGTGCGGCTGCTGCGCAACCAAGGCATGGAACAGCGGTACCGCAACGAGATCGTCGGATACAACATGCGCATGACTGACATCCATGCAGCCATAGGCATCGTTCAACTCGCCCGCTTGCATGGTTGGAACCAGCGCCGTCGGGTGATTGCGGCTTTCTACGACCAGCACCTCGAGGGCGTCACCACGCCAGTGGTGCGCGAAGGCGCGCGCCACGTCTATCACCAGTACACGGTGTTGGTGGAGACAGACCGCGACGCCTTCGCCGCCGACCTGTCCCAGCGTGGGGTGGGCTCCGGGGTGTACTACCCCACACCAGTCCACCAACTTCCATCCTTCGGGCTGGATCTGGAGCTGCCCGTCACCCGTCGCAGCGCCGATCACGTATTGTCGCTGCCTGTTCACCCAGGCCTCACCGATAACCAAGTGGCAACCGTGGTCGAGGCGGTCAACGCGAGCGCAAAGGCAGGATCATGAGCACAACACTGCGGGCCGGGCTCATCGGCATGGGCTCCATGGGCGCGAATCACGCCCGGATCCTCTCGTCGCTGCCCGGCGTCACCCTCGTGGGTATCGCCGACCCAGCACGTGCTGACGGGCCCACAGGTAATTCCGCCATCAGTGGTGGTCGGCCGTCCGGCGCCCAACGCACACCGACGCCCCCAGCACCGGTGGTAGCGGGAGTCGACGAATTGCTTGAGTTGGGCATCGACTATGCCGTGGTCGCCAGCCCGACCTCCACCCATCTGCCGATTGGCCTCGCCCTCGCGTCAGCAGGCGTGCATGCCCTGATCGAGAAGCCGGTAGCCCCAAATCCGGCCGATGCCCAGGCTCTTTTCCACGCGTTTGCCAGTGCCGGCCTCGTGGGGGCCGTTGGGCACATTGAGCGCTTCAACAGTGCACTGCGCGCGGCGCGTCAGCGGGTCATGGACGGCGAACTCGGCGAACTCTATCAAGTGACCACAAGGCGCCAGAGCCCGTTTCCGGCACGGATCGCCGACGTCGGCGTGATCATGGATCTCGCCACCCACGACATCGACATCACCCGTTGGCTCACCGGCGTGGATTACTACAGCGTTGCCGCCCTCACTGCCCACAAATCCGGACGAGACCACGAGGACCTCGTGGCGTGCGTGGCCACTCTGCAGGACGGCCTCGTCGCCACTCACTTGGTCAACTGGCTCACACCAGTGAAAGAGCGTGTGGTCACGATCACCGGGGAACAGGGCTCGTTTATCATCGACCTACTTACCGCCGACCTGACCTACTGTGAAAATGGTGTGGTGGACAATGAGTGGCCGGAAATGGCCCGATTCCGGGGGGTGTCGGAAGGCAACATCACTCGATTCGCCATCTCGAAGCCGGAGCCCCTTCGCGCCGAGCATGAAGCTTTCCGAGACGCTGTGCTCGGCCAAACGGATGCCATTGTGACCCTTCAGGACGGACTCCACGCGGTGCTCGTCGCCACTGCTTTGCAAAAATCTGCGGTTTCCAGGGAGACGGTCCACGTCGAAACTGCTGCCGCTGCGAATGCGCCCGCAAGACCCAGCACAGCCTCAGCGGAAGTGCTGGCCTGATGCAGTCCCCGCACGGACCAGCCATCCACCACACAGCCCGGGTTGATGCAAGCGCGCAGATCGACCCTGAGGCCACCATCGGTGCTGACAGTGCCATTTGGCAACTCACCCACATTCGCTCCGGGGCTCGATTGGGCTCTGGGTGCGTTGTCGGCCGGGGTGCCTACATTGGTCCGGACGTACAGGTCGGTGATAACTGTAAAATCCAGAATTATGCCCTTGTCTATGAGCCGGCGCGGTTAGGCGCTGGGGTCTTCATCGGTCCGGCTGTGGTGTTGACCAACGACCAATATCCACGAGCGATCAATCCTGATGGCAGCCAAAAACTCGCAGACGACTGGGAACTTGTGGGTGTGACTATCGACGAGGGTGCCGCGATTGGGGCGCGCGCAGTGTGTGTGGCACCCTTACACATCGGAGCTTGGTCCATGGTGGCGGCTGGCACAGTGGTGATTCACGATGTGCCAGCGTTCGCGCTGGTCGCCGGTACCCCAGGCAAGCGGATTGGCTGGATTGGCCGAAGCGGTCGGCGACTCGTCGCCGTGGGAGAGGGCCGCTGGCGCTGCCCGAGCACGGGTGAGGAGTACCAAGAAGACGGTGATGGCCTGCAGTTGGCCGCTCAACCAACTGCTTGATCTCTGAACCTGGGCACGGGTGGAGTTTTCTGCTAGCGCCAAAGCGCCCCCCCGGATCGATCGTCAGTCTGGTGTGGCCTGAATGTCGAGCACCATCGCTTGGATCAGTAAATAGAAACCGCTCATGAATGGCACCACACTCAAAATGGTGGTGCCGGCGCTGGGACTGTCGCCTCCGATCGCAATCGAGGCGGTCCACGCACCCACAGCCAACCCCAAAACAGTGAACAGAATCCCAGTTACGAGCATCACAGCGATTGGTGAGAACGACCACAAAAAGTACTTGAACCACACCCGACGCCAAAAACCTATGAACATTTGCCAAAAGATCCGCGGCACTTCAGTGGACAACCGGATTGTGGAAACTTCACTGCCGTATCGCGCTGGAATATTGACATCGGTGGCGCGCACATTGGCAATGTTGAGCCAAACGAGAAGGTCATTTTCAAACTGGTAGCGCCGGGCTACCCGGTCCAGCGGCACCATCTGCAAGGACTCGCGCGTGACGGCGGTGTACCCATTTTGCGGGTCTACGATGTTCCAGTAGCCCGAAGACGCCTTGTTGAGAAACGTCATCAGCATGTTGCCCACTACCCGATGGGCTGGCATCCCGCCGGTGCCCCCAGTGGCGTAAAACCGGTTCCCTTTGGTGAATCCGTAACCGTCGATCACGATGGGCGCCAGTAGTCGTGGGAGTTCCTCGGGGTCCATCTGATTGTCACCGGCCATCACCACCATGATGTCCGCGCCTCGCTCCATTGCGCGCTTGTGGCCCGTGATGATCGCCCCACCAACTCCTTGATTGCTCTCAAGGCGAACTACCTCGATGCGTTCATCCGGCACGGACCTAGCCGCTTCACTGGTGCCGTCGGCACTACAGTCATCAACCACCACTACGTCATCGACGAAGTCGGGGATCCCGCGCAAAGTCTCGGCGATCAACCGCTCCTCTTGATAGGCGGGCACCACCACCGCAATTCGCTGTCCGTCATACATACCGCCTGACCCTACTCTGTCCGACTCCTGCCCCCACGTCGCATCTGGTCGCCAAATTCTTTGTCCTCGCTCGTTGCAGCCTGAGGTAAACTCGCCGCAAGCGCTCGCCGCTGCACTTCAGCCATGATCAACCTTCGACCGAAAACATAATTATGAGCCCAACGCGCGCGGTGCGACGCCGACAGGCGTCCGACGGCGGCTTCACCTTGATTGAAGTCGTCGCCGCGATGGGCATTGCCATGTTTGTGCTGTCCGCACTCTTGATGGCCAGCATTTCCGCGGTGAAAGCTGCGGTGTCGGCGCGGGTGGATCAGCAGGCAGGGGACCTGCTGACAAAGACCCTCGAGGACACCCGTTCGCTGGATTTCGGTGCGATCGCCATGTCCTCTGCGGACATTGTGAGCGACCCCACCATCAGCGGCACCGTTGGCAGCACGTCCACACCGCCGGTCTGGACAGTTCCCAATGGAGTCGGCCCAGAGAATGTGGTGTACGCCAACACTGGTTCGATCACCCCGCACATCACCACGATCACCGTGAACTCCAACAACATTGAATACACCCTCAAGCGGTACGTCACCCAGGTGCCCGGCGACGTCTCGCGGCGCGTGACGGTGATCGTGGAATGGAACGTCAACAACCAACCCCGCTCGCGCACCGCCTCCACGGTGATTGTCGAGTCACGACGCGGGCTGCCGCTGCCCAACTACGTGGTGTCCACCGGCGGTGCGGGGGTGACGGCGGTCAATCCCGGTGGCATCATCCAAATCCCGTTCATCATCAAAAATCTCGGCGCGCGCGACTCGTTGGAACTGCGCGCCATCGTCGACTCGCTGCCGATGAATGGCTGGGTGTTCTACCCAGACGCCACATGCGCCGGCGGGCTCACGCCGGGGGAGTTCCCCACTGCGCTGCCGATGTCCGGCGGGGTATATGTCACCGGCGAGCTCTACCCAGACAGCACCTCCTGCTACGTTGCCACTTACACCACCACAACCGCGACGTCCTTCGGGGTAGTGATTCAGGCGACGAGCACCAAGCAACCAAGTGCGGAGTCTGCGGTGATGGTGCTGTCCACAGTCATGGTCACGGTGGCCGACGGTGTGGTGAGCGCGACGCCCACCCCAACGTCCACAGACACCGCCACACCCACCCCGGACCCAAGCACCACCATCACCTGCGCGACTCCCAACCCCGCGTTGGCTGCCCCCGGTGGCTTCACCATGCATGGCTTCACGCTGCTGAATAGCCCAGCCGGCGACACCACCACCATTCCGGTGAACCCGATGGAACGCGATGGTTGCGTGGTGCAGAGCACCAGCCATGCCTACTCCACGAACATCAACGGTGACACCGGCCGGCTGGTGGTTTCGGGGGGAGACACCAACACCGGCGGTGGCGCGACGGTAGCCGAATGGCGCTGGCTGGCTCCCACAATCACCCAGATCGAGGGTCCGGCAGCAGTGAAGTTCAACTACAAGTGCAGCGGCTTGAGTTCCACGGCCCAAATTGCGCTGGGTAGTTGGAATCAGACGGCATCCTCGGGACAGTGGACGTCACAGGTCTCGGTCACCGACACCCTGAGCTGCACTGGCGGGTGGGCCACCAAACAGGTGGCCTTGACCGCGCCCAACTTTTCATTGCGCAGCAAGAACGGTTCCGGCGCTGTACCGATCTACTTGTCACTGCGCTTCGCGGTCACCTCAGGTGTGGATGTGCGGCTCAACTATGACGAACCGTCCGCCCCCAGCACATTGTTTGTGGGGACCAACCCATGAGCGGCCACGGCCGCACATTGCGGACCCGCTTCCGTCGCAGGTTGGCGCACGCGCGCGCGAACTGGGATGCGGGCCTCACCCTGATCGAGTTGACGGTCACCATCTCGCTGATCAGCGTGTTGGGCAGCGTGATGCTCTACGGCGTGATCAACAATTCCCAGTTGCACCGCTTGGCAGCCGACGAAAGCACCGGCCTCGCGGACGTCAAGACGGTGGTGGAGCGCCTCGGTCGTGACATTCGCTCGGCACGCAGCGTCTACCCGGGAGCCACCACCTCCGAACTCGTCCTGTGGATTGACCTCAACTCGGACTACCTGATCAGCGACGATGAGATCATCACCTGGCAACTCATCCAGGAGACCGAAGGTGGCGAGCAGTACAACGTGATCCGGCAAACTGAGGGCGGCGACCCCAAGGTGCAGGCCCGGACCCTGGTCAGCGATATTGCGTTCTGCTATTGGACGCAAAGTGCGGTGCCAAACCAATCCGCCTGCCCCGGCAGCATGGCCACCCCGTTGAGTGTCGAAGACGCCGCGGCTGTCCGCCTCGTGACCACGACCACCACCTACGACGCGCTCACCAACACGGGCACCGAGCAGCGACAGATGTCGTTTTCCAGTCGTCTGCGCAACGTGGATTGAGGGAGGCGGTGACCCTGATGCGCGAGAAACTGCGACGGTATGACACCGATGACGGCGTCGGCATGGTCACCGTCATCGGTCTGTCCAGTGTGATTGCGATCGTGGTGGCGATCACGGTGTCCATGGCTGTGAACAGTTTGGCGTCCTCGCGGCGGCATGTGCAGTTCGAGTCGGCGATGGCCACCGCTGAATCCGGGCTGGACTCAGTCCTGGGCTATATCCAGGCGGCCAGCGATGAGGGCCTGATCTATGCCTCGCCAGACGGCTGCGATGCCCGCTGGACCTGGTCGTCGTCAACCTCACCGACCGCCAAAGAGGAATTGGCGTGGGTGCGGGCAGAAATTGCCGATATGCCGGACAGTTGCATGGTCAACGCCGGTCAGGGCGAATTCATCTCGTTTCGGACCCGCAACGCCGCCGGGTCCCTCATGCCGGTGGTGTACTCGGTGGGCTGGTCGCCGTCGCGCTACGCCAATGAGCGAGCCGAGCGTGTTGTGAAGTCCGAGTACATGTTCAGTCCCTACCGACCCAGCCAGGCGATTCTGACCGAATCCACCTTGTACTTCTCCGGCAGCGTCACCGTGGATTTGACCGCTGATGCGTCGTCCGACAGCGCCGACGTGCACACCAACGGCGACCTGACGATGAACACACAGTCGCTGCAGGTCACCGGCAATGTCACCTCTTCGGGCACCAATGACATTGCTGACACCTGCCCCAACAACAAGATCTCTGGCACCTGCACCAGCGATGCCCCGCCGGTGCGGATTCCCACGATTTCAGCCCGCGCGGTGTATCGCACGGCTTCTGACACCATGCCGCAAAGTTGGTATGACCTCTGCCCCGATGGCACCGTGCGCGCGCCGGACCTCTCCGGATTGATCCCGTGCTCGTCGACCACGATCCTCTCCCACACCACCCCCTACCGCGGCTGGACGCTGGTGAACGGTGGCACGGTAGACGCCACCTGGGAGTTCACGCCGGTGGTTGGCACCGACTACCCCGGCACCTACTACGCATACCAAGCCCACATTCAACTGAATAAGGGCGCAGGCAATAACAATGTTGCGACGCTGACGGCGATCGCCGAGGCCAAACCCAATGGCGACCCCACCGATGTCGCTCGCTGTTTCAAGTCAGGCGGCAACATCGATTGGAAAAACACCACCATCGTCAACCACTTGCCTGGTTTGATCTTCCTCGGCGACGGCACCATCTACGCCTCTGCTGGCGACGACGTCCGCGAAGGTGTGATCGCCGCCGGCGACAATCTACAGATCAGCACCTCATCCAACGAGCTCAATGGCTCGCTGGTGTCATCGAACATCTGCCCCACCGCCGGCACCAATGATGTCCAGGGCATCACCATCAACTTCGGCACTTCGTCTGAAGTGCCGTTGGGCTCGATGATCCGCACGACCCAATGGCTGGAACTCTCCGGCAACTAGTTGGCTCAGTCGTCGCTTGGAGAGCCGCGGTTCATGTGGAGTGTGGATAACTCTCATCCGCCCGAGCTGAACGACTAGGCTGACGCCATGACCACGACCGCCATCGTCGCCATGTTTGCGGGCGTGATCGGGCTGATCATCGGGTCGTTCCTCAACGTGGTGATTTGGCGGGTGCCGCGGGGGGAAAGTATCGTGTCGCCACCGTCGGCATGTCCCAATTGCCACCACCGACTGCGGGCCTACGACAACATTCCGGTGGTCAGTTGGCTGCTGTTGCGCGGCAAGTGTCGGGACTGCGGCGCACCGATCTCCGCGCGCTACCCGTTGGTGGAACTGCTGACGGCGGTGCTATTCGTCGTCATGAGTTTCTTGGTGCCATTGGCGATGCTGCCGGCCTACTTGTGGCTGACCGGAGCAGGAGTGGCCTTGGCCGCCATTGATATCGAGCACAAGCGACTGCCGAACGCGATCGTCTACCCCACAGCGGTGGTGGTTGGGGTGTGGCTGGTGGCAGCCGCCCTAATCGGGGGCGAGACCGGCACCGCGTTACGGACTGTGCTGGCTGGGGTGGCGCTGTTCGCGTTTTATCTGCTGCTGGCGCTTGTGTATCCCGCCGGCATGGGACTGGGCGACGTCAAACTTGCGTTTCCGTTGGGCATGGCGTTGGGGGCGGTGGCCTGGTCGGCGGTGATCGTCGGCACGTTCGCCGCTTTTCTGCTGGGGGCTGTGGTGGGTGTCGCCATGATGGCTCGGCGCCGCGCAGGCCGAAAAACCGCCATCCCGTTCGGCCCTTTCATGCTGTTGGGGGCCATGATCGGCATCACCATAGGAGAGACTGTGGCAGAGTGGTACGGCGGTTTGTTGTGACACCGAGTGACGTGCTTGGGTGGAGCCGTGATTTGGGCGAAGAATCGGCTGTCGGCATGTCAATGCGGGCTGCCGGAGTGACGACGAGGATCGAGAGGAGGTTGCCGTGGCGAAGTTGTCCATTGGCTTAGAAGTAAGCCCCGGAGGTGTTCGCGCGGCGACCCTGCGGGCTAGCAAACATGGCCCCATCTTGGAAGCCATGGCCGAAGTCCCCTTGCAGCCCGGGATCGTCACCCCCAACGGGGTCGCTGAACCCGAAGGTCTCACCGCCGCCATCAAGCACCTGTGGAGCACCTACAAAATCGCCAAGCGCAGGGTGATTCTCGGAGTCGGGGGGCAACGGGTGGTGGTGCGCACAGCCAACGTGCCATGGGTGCCGGCAAAAGAATTGAAAACGGCACTGCCGCTCTACATCGGCGAAATCGTGCCTTTCGACCCCGCGGATGCGGTGGTGGACTATGTGATTTCCGGGGAGGCGCTGGGGGAAGAGGGTGCGCGCGAATATACCGGCGTGCTGGTGGCTGCGGCCTCGGACTTTGTGACCGGGCTCGTGGATGCCGTGCAGGCAGCCCGCGTCACGGTCACGGCGGTCGATCTCAACGCCTTCGCCATCCTGCGCGCGCTGGTGCCGCCGATTCAGGAGGGTTTCACCGTCACCGAAGCGCTGGTGAGTGTAGGGAGCCAAAGTTCCCAGGTCATCGTGCACACCAACGGCCGCCCGGAGTTGGTGCGGGATCTTGCGCTCGGATCAGATTCGGTGATCGAGGCCTACCAAATGCTGGATCCAACAGCACCAACATCGAGCATCCAAGCTCTGGAGCCGCTCGTGGAAGACATCGCCTCCACCATCGGCTTCTACCAGGCCAGCGACGGTGCACGACCGATCTCCCGCCTCACGCTCACCGGTGACGGCTCGGTGCTACCCGGTATTGAGTACATGCTGGCCAGCGCCGTGCAAGTGCCGGTGGTGCGCGATGCGGCGTGGTTGGCCATGCCGCGCGGTGGCAACCTCGATGATGAGATTGTGATGATGAACGCTTCCCGGATGGCCGCACCTGTAGGCCTGGCGATGGATGCAGTCACATGAGTTATCCCAGTGATGCGGCGGACTCGGCAGGCACACCGCCAACCGACCCGCAGCCTGGTGATGTCCAGCCGCCTTCTCCGTATGAACAGGCCGCGCCATACGTGTCGTCCGCGCCACCGCAGCCCAGCTATGAGCAGCAGCCATACGAGCAGGGGCTTTATGGCCAAGCCCAGGCTCCGGACGCCCAGGCTCCACAAGCCCCATCTTCGCAAGCCCAGCAGCCATACGGGGAAGCCGCGTATGGGGACCAGCAGGGTTACGGTCAGCAACAGTACAGTCCGCCAGCACCCCAATCGACGGTGTTCGGATCGTCGATGCCGCAACCGCAGCAGCAGTATCCGCAGACGCCTGGCCAGTATGACCAGTCTGCGGCCCAGTACGCAGGGCCGCAGCAGGCGTACCCGCAGGCACCCGGGCAGTATGACCAGTCCGCGGCCCAGTACGGCGGCCCTCAGCAGGCGTACCCGCAGGCACCCGGCCAGTACGACCAGTCCCCGGCCCAGTACGGAGGGCCGCAACAGCAATATGGCCAGGTACCCGGGCAGTACGGCGGCCAAGTCGCGACGGGCGTCCTGGAGGTCCCTGGTGAGCAACCGCCCGCGCCACCTCCCGGCGACGGTCCCAAGGTAGCCTCGCTGACGCCACCCGGTCCGGTGCGCGTTGATCTGCTGCCGTCGATTTATCACGAGCGACTGGTCCTCGCCAAAGCTCGTTCCCGGGCTCTCATCATCGTCTTCACTGCGTTCGCGTTGGTGGTGCTGTTGTATCTGTTGGGCATGATGCAAGTGGGTGGGGCCCAGGCCGACCTCGACAACGCTTCAGCCGCCAAGGCCCAGGCCCAAAACCAGGTCGACGACCTCGCCGTGGTGCCGCAAACGATGGCCGAAATCGAGACGATCACGAATGCGCTCGAATCGGCGCTCGGGAGTGAAGTGTTGATGTCGCGGTTTTTGGCCAACGTGACCAATTCGTTGCCTGCCGGCACCACACTCACCAGCGTCAATGTCACTTTGACGATTCCGCCGGTGCC
>CAZVKB010000049.1:0-19222 GCA_964627505.1 uncultured Actinomycetes bacterium
GTACCCCCAACGGGATTCGAACCCGTGCTACCGCCGTGAAAGGGCGGCGTCCTAGGCCGCTAGACGATGGGGGCCTGTGGTGCGAGGAACCGGTGAGAGCCTGATCAGCATAGTGGAACTCACCGACCGCGAACTATCTGGGGGTGTGCACGATGAACGGTGCCCAACATCCGCGCGAGGACAGTACGGTCTAACCATGGATTTCAACTCCTCAGAGCGCAGCACCCTCGGCGTCGAAGTTGAGTACTGGATCGTCGACAAGGAAACCGGCATGCCAGTGGCATGTTCGGTGCCGATCCTGGCCGAGATGGGTCGGGCGCACGGCGGCGAACACCCCAAAGCCAAACACGAACTGTTCGAGTCCAGCATCGAGGTGATCACCGGCATTTGCGAGACGCCCGCCGAGGCGCGAGCCGACCTGCAGGCCACGCTCGACGAACTGCGTCCGCACCTCGACGCGCACGGTGTCACCCTGATGTCCTCAGGCACGCACCCTTATGCCGAGTGGACCGACCTGGTGGTGACACCCAACCCGCGCTACGCCAAGTTGGTGGCCGATATTCAGTGGCCAGCCCGGCGGTTGATGATTCACGGTGTGCACGTACACGTGGGTGTCCGCTCGGCGGAGAAATCGATCCACACCGTCAACGGACTCACCACCTACCTGCCGCACCTGCTGGCGTTGTCGTGCTCCAGCCCTTTTTGGGAGTCCGAAAACACCGGCATGGCCAGCGCGCGCACCAAAGTGTTTGAGGTTCTGCCCACAGCCGGGATTCCGCCGCAACTGCAGAACTGGCACGAATTCGAGCAATTCCTCGATGCGCTGATCCGCGCTGGCAGCATCTCCACGGTGCGCGAGGTGTGGTGGGATGTGCGCCCACACCCCGGCTTCGGCACGGTGGAGCTGCGCATGTGCGACGGCATCTCAAGCTTGGAGGAGGTCGCGGCCATCGCAGCGTTGAGTCAATGCATCGTCACCTGGTTTGACCGCCTCGTGGATGCCGGCGCCGAAGTGCCGGTGAATCCGACCTGGGTGGTGAAGGAGAATAAGTGGCGGGCCGCCCGGTATGGCATGGATGCGCAAGTGATTCTGGATTACCACGGCAACACTCGGCCGCTAGCTGAAGATCTCATGGAACTGGTCAACCGGATGCGGCCGTTCGCTCAAGAACTCGGGTGCAGCGAGGAACTTGAACTGGTCCCGAAAATGATTGAGCGCGGGGCTTCCTATCAGCGGCAATTGGGGATCGTCGCCGCCGGTGGGAGCTTGCAAGATGTGGTGGCGTCGTTGGCTGACGAACTGGAGGGTGGCCTTTCCGCATGACTGCTTCGCAGGTTCCAGTGGACTTGAGTAATTTCTTGCGCCGACATGGGCCGTCGTTAATCGACTTTCGGCGCGACCTGCACCGACACCCCGAACTCAGTCATGAAGAACGGGTGACCACGGACAAGTTGTTCAACTGGTTGCGCGCGAACGGTCTGGATCCGAAGGTGCTGTCGTGCGGCACTGGGCTGGTGTGCGATATCGGTGCCGGGGACGAACCGATGGTCGCCCTGCGGGCAGACATCGACGCCTTGGCCATGAACGACCTCACGAACTCCGACTACACCTCGCGCACGCCAGGGGTGGCCCACGCCTGCGGGCACGATGTGCATTCGGCGATCATTTTGGGAACTGGGATCGCGCTGCAAGCACTCGATGAACTCGGGCGGCTGCCGGGGCGGGTGCGGTTGATTTTCGAACCCGGCGAAGAGACTGTGCCCGGCGGCGCCGTCGATGTCATCAAGGACGGATATCTGCAAGATGTTGGAGTGATCTTCGGGCTGCACTGCGATCCGAAGATCGACGTCGGGCGCATCGGCACTCGCATCGGTGCCATCACCTCCGCCTCAGACATCGTCGAGATTGTGCTCACCGGCCCAGGTGGACACACGGCCCGGCCCGAGCAGACCGTGGACATGGTCCGAGTGGCTGGGCTGGTGGCCACGGACTTGCCTGGTCGCTTCGCCGAGATCGCGGCCCCGATCGGAGACACCCGGCTGGTCTTCGGTGCTCTGCACACTGGCAATGCCCACAACGTCATTCCAGGCCAGGCGATGCTGCGGGGCACGATGCGCACCCCGTCGCGCGAGTTGTGGGACGCAGCGCCGCCGCTGCTGCGAACGGCTCTTGACGAAGTGGTTGCCGGTACCGGTGTGACGTGGGAGGTGCGCTACGGTCGCGGCATCCCCCCAGTGGTGAACGATGCTGCGGCGACGGCGATGGTTGATGAAGCTGCCATGTTGAGCCTCGGGGACAACGTGCTCACCGCGACCGAACAATCTTGGGGCGGAGATTCTTTCGCCTGGTATCTGGAGGAGGTGCCGGGAACCTATACCCGGCTCGGCACCCACAATCCAGAGCGCAACGGCCACCACCTCGACCTGCATGCGTCCACCTTCGACGTGGACGAACGCGCGATCGGGGTCGGGATCACCTTGATGGTGAACTCGGCGCTGATCTGGCTGGAACGCGAAGCCAACTGATCCCGGACGTGCGGAAGGTGGCCGCCGATCAGCTGGCAGCCGAACCGTCAATCGGGACAACTACGGCGGCAGTGCCATACGCCAGGATCTCGGCCAGATTCTCCGCGACGTCTGAGGAGTCGAAGCGCACCCCGAGCACAGCGTTACCGCCAAGCGCGGCTGCGTGATCCATCATGCGCTGCACGGCATCTTTGCGGGCTTCGTCAACAACCTCGGTGTACTGCGGTACTTCCCCAGCCTTCAGGGACCGAAAACTGCCGGTGAATCCCTTGGCGAATCCCACCGAACGCACCAACACGCCCCAGCACAATCCGATGGACTTATCGATCCGGTAACCGGGGGGCGCTTCAAACGTCGTTGAGGTGTAGAGGTTGGCCATGCGCACACGCTAGCCGCAAGCGCTGCTCAGGGCTAGATGCGCACAGAAAAAGTCGTGCAGCCGGGACCCGCGGGTTTCCCTGCGCGCGGGAAGGGCTTGCGGCGCCCGGCACACTGGTGGGCATGGTTTTCGATGTGGTGGTGGTGGGGGCGGCTGGGGTGGACACTTTGGTTTACCTGCCTGCGGGGGAACCAGACTTCACTCGCGATTCCACGATGGTGCAGACGGTGGACACAGTGGGACAGGCAGGTGCCTTTTCTGCCCGTGGGTTTGCTCGACTGGAGTGGCGCACCGCCTTTGTAGGCGCCTTCGGTGCCGATTGGGCGGCAGATCTGGTGCGGACGGCTTTTGCGGTTGATGGGGTGACTATCGCGGCGGAAGTGCCTGATCCAGCGGGCACCGCGCGCAGCGTCAACCTGATGACCGACGATGGTCGCCGCCGCGCCTTCTACGACGGTCGGGGTCACGATCAGGTGCCCGTGCCCAAAGCGGAGGAGGTGTTCTCGGGGGCGCGGTTGGCTGTTTTTCACCTGTCGGATTGGTGTCGGCACCTGTTAGCAGCGGCGCGGAAGGCGGGCTGTGTGATAGCCGTGGATGTGCAGGATCTCGACGACGTGGATGATCCGTATCGACGGGACTTCATCAATGGTGCCGACGTGGTGTTCTTTTCTGGAGCACACGTTGCTAGCCCGGCACAATGCGCTCGGGATCTTCTGGACCGCGGACCGAGGGCGGTGGTGGCGGGCTTGGGTTCGGCTGGAGCGCTGGTTGCATGGCGGGATTCAACGGGGAATCTCGTGGACCCGATCGCAGTACCAGCGCCCGTGTTGGACCTGCCGATGGTGGACAGCAACGGTGCTGGCGATGCCCTGGCCGTGGGCACGTTGCATGAGCTTGTGCTGGCAGCGCCGCCTGACCGAGCGCTGGGCGTCGATGCTGCCACCATGACCTCGGCTGTGTTGTCCGGCCAGTGCGCTGCCCGTTGGACGTGCATGCGGCGGGGCGGGGACCGTTTGCTCACTCGCCCGGAGTTGGCGCAACTGCGCGCTGCAATCGGCTGAATTGCCGCCGAAAGCGGACCTGCGAAGCCACAGCGGTGGGGCGTTGGTCTCCGCGAGCATTCCGTGAGCGGCGCACCTATCCAAATCGACCCTGGCCAACGGACTCACTCTGCCCATCGACGCAGCTCGCAACCTGCGCGCCTTCTGCCGCAATGGCAATACCCACTTGATCATCGATGTCACCGGGTATTTCCGGGCGGCCTGAGTTCCTGACCGCGCATGGTGCGCATCTCCTGGATCGCTGCTGCCAGGGTGGCCACTTCGATGATCCGATGCTCGTCGGCTGGCTTGCTGAACGCCACGCGCGTGCCGACCGGAGCGAGAATACGCCGAAACCCAAGCCGAATGGCCTCCGATAGCCGCTGGTTGGTGAGCCGGGTGGGCCGAATATCGCCGGAGAGGGACACTTCGCCGATGGCGACCACGTCTAGCGGTACGGCGGTGGGTTTGCCGGCGTTGTCCAATGCCGCTGAGGCCAGCGCGAGACAGACTGCGAGGTCGGTGGCGGGGTCGGCGAGTCGGATGCCGCCGACTGTGGCGACAAAAATTTCCCGATCGGCGAGGCGTTGCCCGCCGTGCCGATCGGTGACAGCAGCCAACATCGCAACCCGGGCGGAGTCCAAACCCGACACCCCGCGGCGCGGCGTGGGGATGCTGCTGGCGGATACCAGCGCCTGAACTTCGGCGAGCATTGCCCGGCGACCCTCGACCGTGACGGTCACGCAGGTGCCCGACACGGGGTCATCGCGATGGCCCCGAAAAAGCAAACTGGGGTCGGGGACCTCCCGCAAGCCAGCATCCGTCTGCTCGAAGCAGGCCACTTCGTCGGCTTGACCGTAGCGATTCTTCACGGTGCGCAGCAGCCGTAGCGAGGTGTGGCGATCGCCATCGAGGGACAGCGTGGTGTCCACGACGTGCTCAAGGGC
Organism: uncultured Actinomycetes bacterium; assembly: GCA_964627505.1. GTDB lineage: Bacteria > Actinomycetota > Actinomycetes > S36-B12 > UBA10799 > JACJWR01. The sequence goes on from CAZVKB010000049.1 coordinate 4,893, forward strand.
CCGCGGTCCTGCGACTGTGGACTCCTTGGTCACCTGTCCCACCAAACAGATCGGGATTCCGCGGGCTTTGGCGACTCGGGTGAGCGCATGAGCCACGGCCATCACTTGCGCCACACCACCCGCGCGCCCCTCCACGTCGGCCGAGGCAACAGTCTGCACGGAATCCACAATCACCAGTGCAATCTGCGGGCCGTGTTCGTCGATATGCCCGATGACCTTGGCCAGGTCTGTTTCGTCGGCCAGATACAGGTGCTCACTGCCCACACCGATGCGGCGGGCACGGATGGCGAGTTGATCGACGGACTCTTCCCCGGAGAGATACAGCGTGTGTTGACCAGTGGCCGCCGCGATGGCATCGGCGACCGTCAGCAACAGTGTGGACTTGCCAGCGCCTGGTTCGCCGCTGAGCAGCAACACCTGCCCCGCCACTAGTCCGCCGCCCAGGATGCGGTCGAATTCGGCGATGCCGGTGGGGGTGCGGCGGGCTGGCCCCGCAGCCAGGATCGAGCGCACCGCTCGCGCTGAAGTACTCGGAGCGCTGCCCGCCGTGGTGGCTCGCAGTCCAACTTCCGAGGCCGGCGCGGCGACAGCATCGACGGTGCCGAACTCGCCACACCGGGTGCAACGGCCTGCCCAACGCAGGCTCGGGGCCCCACAGTTGCTGCAGGAGTAGCCGGGGTTCTTGGGTGCTTTGGCCATAGCCGGCACGCTACGGGGCGCCTCCGACACAACCAGCGCCTACCGGCGATGGTGCGGACTTATTGCGGGTCGGCTGGATGCCGCAGTCCGCCGGGCTCCTCGGCGATGAGCTCACACAGCCGACGGTATGCAGCATGTCCCATCAGACGTTCCAACGTGTCTTTCTCAGTGACATATACCGGCTCATCGGCGACGTGAGCTTCGGTCGCGCCCGAGCAGTACCAGTCCAGATCGTGCCCGCCAGGGCCCCAACCACGGCGGTCGTATTCGGTGATCACCACCACTTCGGCAACGCTGCCGTCTGCCCATGTGCGCTCGTCGTATTCCCGACGCACCGGCAGCTGCCAGCACACTTCGGGTTTGACCGCCTGCGGCGCCAGCCCCTCCCGCAACGCCAGCAGGTGCAGCGCACAACCGGCCCCGCCGGAAAACCCCGGGCGGTTGAGGAGAATGCAGGCGCCTTCGTAAGCGCGAGTCTGGTCAGAGCCTTCCTCATCTTGGGTCACCACCCCCAACTCGTTGCCCTCGGCATGAAACTGCCACAACGACGCCGGCAGTTGCCGGATCCGCGCCTGCACCTGTTCACGGTCCTCGTCATCGGCAAAATGCGCCCCCAGCGTGCAGCACCCGAAGTCCGGCGCATCCGCATAGATGCCGCGACACCCGCGACCGAACACACACGTCCAGCGCGAACTCAACCATGTGGTGTCGCAGCGAAAAATCCGCTCGGGGTCGTCTGGATCGGTGAATTCCAGCCAACTGCGGGGGAACGTGAGGCTGACTTCCGGCACAGACCTAGGTTAGGCGGCGGTCCCGCACGGTAGCGTGGGGACGTGCGCCTCGCCGTGTTAGACGTCGGATCCAACACCGTGCATCTGCTCATCGTGGATGCCCATTACGGTGCCGCCCCCATGCCGGCACATTCCCGCAAGATGGAATTGCGGCTAGCCGAAAACCTCACCGCCGACGGCGCAGTCACCCACGAGGCCGTGGAACTGTTGATCGGATTCATCAAGGAATCGCAAATCGTGGCCGAAGACCTCGGGGCCGGTGAGATCAGCGGTTTCGCCACGTCGGCGATTCGCGACGCCCCGAACGGGGCTGCGGTGATCGCCGAAATTGCCGAAGCCACCGGGGTGGTGCTGGAGTTGCTCAGCGGCGAGGACGAAGCCCGCCTGACCTTCCTGGCTGTGCGCAGGTGGTTCGGGTGGAGCAGCGGACGGCTACTGGTGCTCGATATCGGCGGCGGATCACTCGAATTGGCCACCGGCGCGGACGAAGAACCCGACGTGGCCATTTCCGTGCCGCTCGGTGCTGGCCGGCTCACCCGCACCTACTGCACCGACGACCCGGTGGCACCTAAACAGGTGCGGCGCATGCGCAAAGATGCGCGCAGCCAGATCGCCCAGGTGGCGGGTCGACTCACCCGGTTCGGCGAGCCGGAGGTAGCAGTGGCGACGTCCAAAACGTTCCGACAACTGGCCCGAGTGATGGGGGCGGCGCCGAGCGCGGACGGCCCCCTCGTGCGCCGGGTGATCAAGCGCGACGACCTCGCGGTGTGGCTGCCGAAGCTCGCTGCGATGACAGTCGCCGAACGGGCCGCACTGCCGGGGGTCTCGACCGGCCGCGCCGGCCAACTACTCGCGGGAGCCGTCGTCACCGAAGCGGCGATGGACCTATTCGGGCTAACCGAACTCGTGCTGTGCCCGTGGGCGTTGCGGGAAGGCATCATCCTGCGGCGCCTCGACCTGATGGAGACCTAATGGCAGCAGAACCAGACGCGCAGTCGACGTCGTCGACCGTAGCGCTCACCGGCCTCAGTGCTGCCGAAGTAGCCCAACGGGTGGCCGATGGTCAGGTGAACGACGCCCCCGACCCGCGCAGCCGCAGTCTGCGCAGCATTTTCAAGGAGAACATCTTCACCTCGTTCAACGTGGTGATCGGAATTCTCTGGGCGCTGATGATCTTGGCGCAGGCGCCAGTGCAGGACTCCCTGTTCGGGTTCGTGATTATCATCAACTCGGCGATCGGGATCATCCAGGAGTACCGCGCCAAGCGCACTTTGGAGAAACTCTCGCTGGTGGGGGAAGCCAAGCCGGTGGTCCGCCGCGCTGGCACCGATGTGGCGGTGCGTCCCAGCGAGATCGTGCGCGACGACGTCGTGCGACTCGGGATCGGCGATCAAGTGGTGGTCGACGGCGCGGTGCTGGAGGGGCACGGGCTGGAACTCGATGAGTCGCTACTCACCGGGGAAGCCGACCCAATGCACAAGCACCCGGGCGACACCGTGCTCAGCGGTTCCTTCGTGGTGGCTGGCAGCGGATTCATGCGGGCCGATCGGGTGGGAATGGACTCCTACGCCACCCAACTTGCCGCCGAGGCGCGCAAATTCACGGTGACGCACAGCGAACTGATGGCTTCGATCATGAAGTTCGTGCGAGTAATGAGTTACCTGCTGATCCCGGTGGGTGGCTTGTTGCTCATCAGCCAACTACAGGCCAGCCCAGACTGGCGCACAGCACTCAGCGGCACGGTGGCCGGCGTGGTGACCATGGTCCCGGAAGGTTTGGTGCTGTTGACATCGGTGGCCATGGCGGTCGCAGTGGTGCGTTTGGGTGCCCAGCGCACTCTGGTGCAAGAGATGCCGGCAGTGGAAGTGCTCGCGCGGGTAGATGTGGTGTGCGTGGACAAAACCGGCACCCTCACCGAACCCGGAATGTCGGTCACGGGAACCACTGTGCTGGCCGCAGAACAGCCGTGGGAGCAGGCATTCGGCGCGCTTGGTGCGTCCGAAGAAAATCCCAACCCCACCTTGGCCGCTGTGGCGACAGCCTTCCCCGACCCGGGTTGGCACCTGCTTGCCGGCGTGCCGTTCTCGAGTGCCCGCAAGTGGTCGGGGGCGACATACGCCGAACACGGAAGTTGGGTGATGGGGGCCCCGGAACTGCTGCTGGCTCCCGAGCACCCGGCGCTCGCCCAGGCTGAGGATCTCGCCGCCACCGGCGCGCGGGTATTGCTGCTGGCCCAGAACATCGACGGTACTGCGCCAGATGCCGAATCCGGCCCGGGGACGCTGGCGCCGGTGGCGCTGGTCAGCATCGCCCAGCAGTTGCGCAGCGACGCGGCTGAAACCGTCGCGTACTTCCTCGCCCAGGGGGTGGAGGTGAAAGTGATCAGCGGCGACAATCCGGTCACGGTGGGAGCGATCGCCGCCGACGCCGGTATCCCCCGCGCCGAAGACCCGGTTGATGCCCGCGACCTGCCCGAAGCTGAGGCAGAACTCGCTGAGTTGCTGGAAACCCACGGGGTGTTCGGCCGGGTCACACCGGCCCAAAAGCGCGCCATGGTCTCGGCGCTGCAATCCCGCGGTCACACCGTCGCCATGACCGGGGACGGCGTGAACGATGTGCTGGCGCTCAAGGATGCCGACCTCGGCATCGCCATGGGTTCGGGGGCCGCTGCCACCCGCGCCGTGGCGCAGATCGTGCTGCTCGACAACTCCTTCGCGGTGATGCCGTCGGTGGTGGCGGAGGGCCGCCGGGTGCTGGGCAACATCGAGCGGGTGTCGTCGCTGTTCCTCACCAAGAGTTTCTACTCCGCGGTGCTCAGCGTGCTCGTGGTGTTCTTCACGCTGACGGAGATCTTCCCGGTGGAGTTCGTTTTCCTACCCCGACACCTCACGGTGATCACATGGCTGACCATCGGCGTGCCGGCCTTCTTCCTCGCGCTGATGCCCAACACCCAGCGGTTCCGACCGGGTTTCTTCCAGCGGGTGCTGGTGTTCGCGGTACCGGCTGGACTCACGTGTGGAGTCATGTCGTTCGCGTCCTACGCGGTGGCGCTGTGGCGGGGCCTGCCGGTGGAAGCGGCGCGGGTGTCGGCCGCGGTCACCCTGTTTCTCATCGCCTGGACGGTGCTCGCACTGATCGCCCGGCCGCTGCGGGGATGGCGGTTGATGATCGTCGTGGCCATGGGGCTGGGATTCCTGGCCTTCCTCTACGTGCCGGGGTTGTCGACGTTCTTCGCCCTGCAAATCGACGACGACGCCAAAACCGGCATCGCCGTCATATTTGGCCTGGTGGGGGCCGCATTCCTGATCCTGATGGGGCGCACACTGGAGGCCCGACTGGCACCGAGCCTGGCCGAGCCGGGCGCCCCAGATGCACCGCTGCGTTCACCCGCCAGGGACAATGCCGCATGACCACCAACGCCCCCCACCGCCGGCGGCTGCCTAGCCCCGCACCGGCGCGGGTGGCGCTGTCCACGACGTCGGTTTATCCGGAGAGTCCGGCCGCCGCCTTCGAGATCGCCAGTCGGCTGGGCTACGACGGGCTGGAAGTCATGGTGATGAACGATGCGGTCAGCCAGGAGATCGACGAGCTGCGGCGACTATCTGACACCTACGAGATCCCCATCGTCTCGATCCACTCGCCGTGCTTGCTCGTGACGCAACGGGTGTGGGGCACCGACCCCTGGCACAAGTTGGAACGCTCGGCGGAACTGGCCGAAGCCCTGGGTGCGAGCACGGTGGTGGTGCACCCACCCTTTCGCTGGCAACGCGACTACGCCAAAGACTTCGTGCGAGGTTTGACCCGGATGGGCGAAGCCACTGCGGTGAAGTTCGCGGTCGAGAACATGTATCCGTGGCGGGCCCGATCCCGGGAAGTCGCCGCCTACGCCCCAGGCTGGGATGTCCGCGACGAGGACTACCCGCACACCACGATCGACATGTCGCACACTGCCGTCAGCGGCACCGATGCCTTGGCCATGACCAAAGACTTGGGCGACTCGTTGGCCCATGTGCACCTCGCCGACGGGCTCGGCAGCAACCGCGACGAACACCTGATCCCTGGCCGCGGCAACCAACGCGCGGGTGCGGTGCTCGAGTGGTTGGCTGATCGTGCCTTCACCGGTTCCGTGGTGGTGGAGGTGTCCACCCGAAAAGCCGCCAACCGGGCCGAACGGGAAGCAGACCTGGTGGAGGCGTTGGCGTTCGCTCGACTGCACCTGGTGAGTCCCGCGGCTGGTAATCCGGCGCGCTAATCCCAGCGGAGGCGGGCGCTCACCTGCGCATAGCGCACTGTTGGGCCTAGGGTTGGCCTATGGCTTCCGACGATGTCAGAGATGCGGTTCTCGACTCCGCCCGTGCTGCCTTCCGGTCCAAGGGATACGTCCGCACTTCTGTGCGCGGGGTCGCGGCAGCAGCCGGCGTCGCACCGGATGTGGTCTCGCGCTACTGGGGCTCGAAGGAGAAGTTGTTCGCCGCAGCGATGCGGCTGCCGTTCGATCCTGCCACCGCCGTTCCGGAACTTGTGGCGCCCGGCCTCGAAGGTATGGGCGAACGACTTGTGCGCTTCACCCTCGACACCCTTGGCGATGAAGATGCCCGCGACGACCTCATGGCGCTGTTCCGGGCGGGAGCCTCCACCGGCAAAGCCGCCGCGGGCGTGCGCTCATTCGTCGAGCAGTCGGTGCTCGATCGGTTGGCCCGCACGATCGGGGTGCCCGATGCCCGCCTGCGCGTGGCGTTGATCTCGAGCTACTTGATCGGGGTGGCGGTCAACCGCTTCATCACCAAACTGGAGCCGCTGGCGTCCATGCCGGAAGACGATTTGGTCCGGGTGCTGGCACCGACCGTGCAGGCCTGGCTCGATCCATCAGTGCCACTTCCCGGAGGTGATTCATGATCCGCCGCACCATGCTCGCTGCGGCCCGAAGTGAGAGCATCAAGTCCGCTGCGGTCGGTGTGCCGGTCACACGAGCCGTGGTGGCCCGCTATGTGGCTGGTGAAAGCACCGCGGAGGCGGTGGCGGCGGCCAACAATTTGGCCCGCATGGGCTTACACATCACGATCGACCACTTGGGTGAAGACACCACTTCCCGGGAACAGGCGGACGCCACTCGCGACGCCTACCTGGAACTCCTCGGCGGCCTGGCTGCTGCCGGATTGACCGACGCGGCGGAGGTGTCGGTGAAACTCTCGGCGGTCGGCCAGGCGTTGGCCGGCGACGGGCCGGCGATCGCAACCGACAACGCGCACAAGATTTGCGCGGCCGCGGCCACCGTGGGCACGACCGTCACGTTGGACATGGAAGACCACACCACCACCGATCTCACCCTGACCACACTGGGGCAACTGCGCGCTGACTTCCCGCAAACCGGGGCGGTGGTGCAGGCCTACCTGCACCGGACGGAAGCGGACTGCCGGGACCTGGCCACCCCGGGTTCCCGGATCCGGCTGTGCAAAGGGGCCTATCGCGAGCCGGCGAGTGTCGCCTTCCAGAGCCGAGCGGAAGTTGACCGCAGCTATGTGCGCTGTTTGAAGATTCTGATGAGCGGCGACGGGTATCCGATGGTGGCCACACATGACCCCCGCCTGATCGACATCGCCGAAGCGCTGTCGGTGCGAGCTCGTCGCCAGCGCGGTGAGTACGAATACCAAATGCTCTACGGGGTGCGACCCGATGAGCAGCGTCGGCTGGCCGCGCAGGGTGAAAAAGTCCGCGTATATGTGCCCTACGGCGAGCAATGGTACGGCTATCTCGTGCGCCGAATGGCCGAGAAACCGGCAAATCTGGCGCTGTTCCTGCGCTCGTTGGTCAGTGGAGGCTGACGACTATGAGCAATACAGTTGGCTTGATCGGCGCCGGCGTCATGGGCGAAGCGCTGCTCTCCGGGCTCTTGCGGGCCGGCGCGATGGCGGAAGTGATCGTGGCAGAGAAGCGGCCGGACCGGGCCGCTGCACTCGCCGCCAAATATCAGGTGGACGTGCTGGACAACGTTGCGGTGGCCAGCCGCGCCGACACCCTGCTGCTAGTAGTCAAACCGCAGGACATGGCAGCAGTGCTCACAGAGATCGCCCCGGTACTCAAACCCAAGTCCCTGGTGGTGTCGCTGGCGGCGGGTATCACCACCTCGTTCATCGCCTCGCACCTGCCCGCCGGCCACGCCGTAGTACGCGTCATGCCGAACACCCCGGCCTTGGTGGATGAGGGGATGTCGGCCGTGTCCGGCGGGGCGAGTTGTGATGAGGCGCATCTGGCCGAAACGGCGCGCTTGCTGTCGTCGGTGGGTCGCGTGGTGGAAGTTCCCGAGCACTACCTGGATGCCGTGACGGCGATTTCCGGCTCCGGTCCGGCCTACATTTTCTACGTGGTGGAAGCCATGATCGATGCCGGGGTTTTCCTCGGGTTGCCACGGACCACCTCCAGCGAACTGGTGGTGCAAACCCTGGTGGGGGCCGCGGCGATGTTGCGGGAAACCGGAGAACACCCCACCGTGCTGCGGGAGAATGTCAGTTCGCCGGCGGGGACGACGGTCGCAGCCGTGCGACAACTCGACGAACGTCGCGTGCACGCCTCGTTTATGGCCGCGATGGAAGCCGCCCGGGACCGATCCCGGGAATTGGCTGGCGGAGCATGAGCGGGCCGGCGGCTTTCGTCTGGGACGATCGCCTGCGAGCCTACGATTTCGGTCCGGGGCATCCGCTGGCCCCGATCCGCCAGCAACTGACCTACCGGCTCGTGCGGGATTTCGACTTGCTCGCCACCTCCGGTGCCGATCTGATCGACCCCGTAGACCCGGCGGATGCCGAAGCGGCGTTGCGCGTGCACACTCGGGAATTCCTCGACGCGGTGGCGCTCGCCTCGGAGGACCAGTCACGCTCGGATCACCGCCGCGGCTTGGGAACTGAAGATGTGCCCGCCTTCCCCGGCATGCACCAAGCGGCCCTGCACATCGCAGGCGCCTCCCTGGCAGCTGCGGCCACAGTGGCCTCTGGAAAGCATCTGCACGCCGTGAACATCGCCGGCGGTCTGCACCATGCGCAGCGCGACGGCGCCAGCGGCTTCTGCGTGTACAACGACATTGCCATCGCCATCGGTTGGCTGCTCGACAACGGTTTCAGTCGGGTGGCCTATGTGGACGTCGACGTTCACCACGGTGATGGGGTGCAGAACATCTTCTGGTCTGACCCGCGCGTGCTCACGGTGTCGCTGCACGAAAGCGGGCGCACGCTGTTTCCCGGAACCGGTTTCCCGGAGGAAATCGGCGGTCAGGGGGCCCACGGCACGGCGGTGAACGTAGCCCTGCCGCCGGGGACGGGCGATGATAAGTGGTTGCGCGCGTTTGAAGCCGTGGTGCCGGACGTGCTGGAGGCCTTCGACCCGCAGATTATCGTCTCCCAGCACGGCTGCGATTCGCACGCAGACGATCCCCTGGCCCACCTCACGTTGAGCATCGACGGGCAGCGCCGCTCGTATGAACGGGTGCACGAGTTGGCCCACCAGTACGCCGACGGCAAGTGGGTGGCACTCGGCGGGGGCGGCTATGAATGGGTGGATGTGGTGCCGCGGGCGTGGACCCATCTCACATCGATCGTGTTGGACGCTGGGATCGCCCCGGATGCGCCGATGCCCGCGGCCTATGTGGACTTCACTCAGCGCGTGCTCGGTCGCAGCGTGCCCCGACGCATGACCGACGGCGCAAAACTGGCCGCCGACCCGTGGGATGGTCGGATTGACCCGGCGAGCATCTACGACCGGGCGATCCGGGCCACCCAGCAAGCGGTGTTTTCGCACCTCGGAATCCACGACGACCACGGCGGCATGTGAGCCGTTAGGCGCTGCTGGCCGTGCGAAATTTTACAAGTTCCTTAAGATATGGCCACTTGCCTGCGCTGCCGGTGTTTTACTCACTACGCTTGCCTGCAGTTGCGGCCCCGTGCGTTGGCGGCTGCTCGAGGACTGATTGAAAGTGTAGGAACGTATGGGTGCGCAGGACGACGATTCGCTGCCCCAGGTGAGATTCCTGACCGTCGCCGAGGTGGCCAGCATCATGCGCGTGTCCAAGATGACCGTCTATCGGCTGGTGCATTCCGGGGAATTGCCGGCCATCCGGGTGGGACGGGCGTTCCGAGTGCCCGAGCGGGCCGTGCATGAGTTTCTGCGCAGGTCGTTCAACGCCGCGGGCTGAGTCCGCAAACCACCCCTGCTGCGCGGGTCGTCTCGCACCGCACGGCTGTTGGTGCGTAGTCTGTGCGAGTAGTCAATTCATTCCTGCAACGTCGGAGGATTCGTGGGTTCAGTCGTCAAGAAGCGCCGCAAGCGGATGGCCAAGAAGAAGCACCGCAAACTGCTGCGCAAGACGCGCGTCCAGCGCCGCAACAAGAAGTAGCGCCCAGCGCTAGGCGCCCGCTGAGTCCAGATCTGCACGTAAGTTAGGGGCTGTGATGTCTCGAGTCGTGCTCGTCACCGGGGTGTCCCGGTATCTCGGGGGGCGGATGGCCAGAGTGCTGACCGCCGAGCCCGGAGTGTCGCGAGTGATCGGGGTGGATGTGGTGCCGCCGCGCGGCGACATCGGCGGCGCGGAGTTTGTCCGCGCCGACATCCGCAACCCGATCATCTCCAAGGTGATTCGGGCCGCTGCTGTGGACACCGTGGTGCACATGGGCGTGATCGCCACCCCGGTGCAGGCGGGCGGACGGATGTCGATGAAAGAGATCAACGTCATCGGAACCATGCAGCTGCTGGCCGCCTGTCAAAAAGCGCCGTCGGTGTCGAAGTTGGTGGTCAAGTCCACCACCGGGATCTACGGGGCCGGTCCGAAGGACCCCGCGCTATTCACCGAGGACATGGCTCCCAAGCACCCGCCGCGCTCCGGTTGGGCGAAAGACTCGGTCGAAGTCGAGGGATATGTGCGCGGTTTCGCCCGACGGCGCCCGGATGTGGCAGTCACAACCTTGCGGTTCGCCAATTTCCTGGGGCCGGTGGTGGACACTCCGATGACGGAGTACTTCTCCCTGCCCGTGATCCCCACGGTGCTCGGCTACGACGCCCGCCTGCAGTTCATTCACGAAGACGACGGCATCGAAGCGCTGCGTCGAGCCGTGGCCCAGGAGATTCCAGGCACCTTCAACATCGCCGGGGAAGGTGTGCTGCTGCTCTCCCAGGCGGTGCGGCGGGCAAGTCGTCCGCGGGTGGCGATCGCAGCGCCGCTCGTGGGTCTGGTGGGGGAGTTCGTGCGGCGATTCGGGATGGCCGACTTTTCGCCGGAGCAGGGCACTTTCCTCACCTACGGTCGCGGTGTGGACACCACCCGGATGCGGACGGTATTCGGCTTTTCCCCAGCACACACCACGGCCGAAACTTTCGACGAGTTCATTCGCGCCCGGGACCTGAAACGGGTGGTACAACCTGAACAGGTGGCAGCGGCGGAATCCCGTCTGGTGTCGCTCCTGACCAGAAAGGAGCAAGCTCATGCCTGATGCGCGCGTGATCGCCCTTGATGGCGATGACCGAGGTCGGCTGCGCAGTGTGCCGGTCTCCGCCGATGAAGAACTCTTCAGTTCCGAGGCGACCGAGGAGGAATCCACCGGCGTGCGCGACCACATGATCGCCACGCTGGATTTCATGCGTCGGCGCATCACCGGCGAATACGAAGTGGACGACTTCGGTTTCGACCGGGAACTGCTCGAACGGGTGCTGATGGCGCCGATCCGGCCGCTCTACGAGTCCTATTTCCGGGTCGAGACCCGCGGCTTGGAGAACGTGCCAGACGAAGGTGGCGCGCTGATCGTGGCCAACCATTCCGGCACCTTGGCCTTCGACGCGGTGATGACGCAGCTCGCGTTGCTCGATCATCATCCGGCGCGCCGACACCTGCGCACATTGGGTGCGAATCTCGTGTTCGGCTTGCCGTTTCTGGGGGAGTACGCGCGCAAGAGCGGGCACACATTGGCCTGCGCCCCGGACGCGGAACGACTGTTGGCCGCCGGCGAGCTAGTCGGCGTGTGGCCGGAAGGTTACAAAGGCATCGGCAAGCCCTTCAGCGAACGCTACAAGTTGCAGCGGTTTGGTCGCGGCGGGTTCTTAGCCGCGGCGATCAAGACCGGTACGCCGATTATTCCGTGCGCGATTGTGGGCGCGGAGGAGATCTACCCCATGGTCGGCAATGCCAAGTTTCTGGCTCGGCTGTTCGGGGTGCCGTATTTCCCGATCACACCGTTCTTCCCCTGGCTCGGACCCTTGGGGATGGTGCCGTTGCCGAGCAAGTGGATCATCGAATTCGGAGAACCGATCCCCACAGACGAATTCGTCGCCGCGGAGGACTCGATGGAACTGTTTGATCTCACCGACCAAGTGCGCGAAACCATCCAACAGACGCTCTACCGACTTCTGGTGTCGCGGCGTTCGGTTTTCCGCTGACTTTGCCGCCTCGTGTGCATTGCCCACCGGCCACCCGGTGAGGTGTGTCACACTCGGATCTTGTGGGAGCCAACCTCATGGACTTAAACCTCGCTGCGTTAGTGACGCGCGCTGCCGCCCGGACCCCCGGGTCCGCAGCCTTGGTCGCCGCTGATCGCACCACCACCTGGGCCGAACTCGAACATCTCGTGCGAGCGTTTGCCGGTGGGCTGCGAGCGCGGCGGATTCACCGCGGGGATCGGGTGGCCCTGCTGGTCGGCAACAGTCCGGAGTTTGTGGTGGCTTACTTCGGCATCCTGCGGGCGGGCTGTGTGTGTGTCCCGATCAACACCGGCTACACGGCCTTCGAGGTGGCCTATCAGGTGGAGCAATCGGGTGCAGATTTGCTGATATGCGATGCCGGCACCTGCGACACCGCGATCGCCGCCGCCGGCGCCACGCCGGTGGTAGAGATCGGGGGTGAGGCGTGGCGCACGCTGCTGGTGGGATCGACACCGCCGCCGGAGGATGCCGGCGGGGGTGAGGACCTGGCCGTGTTGATGTTCACGTCCGGCACGTCCGGGCGGCCGAAAGGCGCCATGCTCAGCCATCGCGCCCTGCTGGCCAACCTGGAGCAGCTTGCCGAACTGGCTGACCCGCCGCCGATGCTAGCCACCGATGTGGTGCTGGTGAGTCTGCCGCTTTTCCACAGTTACGCCCTCAACGGCGCGCTCGGGATGGTGGCGCTGACCGGAGCGACTGCTGTGATCCCCCACCGCTTCGATCCGGCCGCGGCCCTGGCCATGGTGGACATGCACGCAGTGTCGGTGGTGATCAGCGCACCCCCGGTGTACCAAGCATGGGTGTCGGAACCGGGCATTCGGGAATCGCTGGCGGGTGTGCGGCTGCTGATTTCGGGGGCGGCACCGCTGACGCCGGCGGTCTACGGTGCGTTCGAAGCCACCACCGGGTTGCCGGTGTGGGAGGGCTACGGCATGACCGAAGCCGCCCCGGTGATCACCTCCACCCTGGTCACCGGCCGGCCGAAGTCGGGCAGCGTGGGCCAAGCACTACCCGGGATCGAGTTGCTGCTGCACGATGAGGAAGGCCATCCCGTCGCCGAAGACGATCCGGGAGAGGTCGTGATCCGGGGCGCCAACCTGTTTTCCGGGTACTGGCCGGACGGCAGTGACGGGCCGGATGAGGACGGCTGGTGGGCAACGTCGGATATCGCGATCATGGACTCAGATGGCGATGTGCGCCTGGTGGATCGACGCAGCGACCTGATCATCGTGAATGGTTTCAACGTCTACCCGCGCGAGGTCGAGGAGATTCTGTCGGAACTCGACGGGGTCTCGGAGGTTGCGGTGATGGGCGTGCCGGACGACGAGGTCGGCAGTGTGATCAAGGCGGTGGTGGTGGCCACGGACGAATTGGACTCCGCTGCGGTGATCGAATTCGCGCGTAGTCGGATCGCGCGCTTCAAGTGCCCGAGCATCGTGGAGTTCGTGGATTCGCTGCCGCACTCCGGCAGCGGCAAGATCAACAAGGGTGCGCTGCGGGAGCGGATCGCGGAACTGCGCTCATGAGCGTAGTGACATTGGTGGGGCGGCCGGGGTGTCACTTGTGCACAGATGCCCGGACGGTGGTGGCGAGCGTAGCGGCCGACACCGGCGCGGAGTTTGTGGAAGTGTCCATCGACGACGACCTTGAACTCATGGACCGTTTCAGCGAGTTGATTCCGGTGGTTCTGATCGATGATGCCTACCACGCGCACTACGTGATCGACCCGTCGGCGTTACGCGCCGCCTTGCTCCGGTGACGCATCTCACCCGGTTACCGTCGGTGACGATTTGGTGAACGAGGTCGGTTGCGCGTATTCTGAAGTTTCACCCGCCTCGTGCGCGGTGCCAGATTGCCCACCGCCACATTAAGATGTTGGCCACACACTTTCGGAGCAGCCGTGCCCATGTGCCTGTGCCATGGCGTGGTGGCGATGGATCGTGCCGGGGGCGCTGCGGCGCAGGGAATCCGCACATGACTCTGATTGTGATCGGGGTGAGCCATCGCTCCGCACCGTTTGATGTCCTGGACAACGTGGCTTTGACCGAGGACGCCGCGCGCGAGCTACTCGTCGCCGCGGTGGCCAGTGACCACGTCGCGGAAGCGATGGTGCTCGCCACCTGCAACCGGGTGGAGGTCTATGCGGATGTGGACCGTTTTCACGGTGCCGTCGAAGACGTCTCCGCGGCCCTCGGCAAGGTCAGCGGGGTCCCCGTGGGGGACCTGATCGGTCACCTCTACGTGCACTACGACGAACGCGCCATCCATCACTTGTTCAGCGTGGCCGCGGGACTGGACTCGATGATCGTTGGCGAACAGCAGATCCTCGGCCAGGTGCGCTCGGCAGTGCGGGAGGCGCAGGAGGTCGGCACGGCCGGGAAGTTC
>CAZVKB010000050.1:0-19027 GCA_964627505.1 uncultured Actinomycetes bacterium
CGGCGTCGTCGCCGCGCGGGCGATCGTGTCACACCGGATGCCCGAGGGCACGGTCTACATGCACCACGCTCAGGACCGGCTCGTTGACGTGCCGCTGACGGAGACCACCAAGCGCCGTGGCGGAATCCACAACAGCCTGACGCGGATCATGATCAAGCCGACACACATCATCGGCGGCTACGCGCAGCTGGCCTACTTCTTCAACTACATCGGCCCCACCGGCAACAACCGCGACGAGGTCACGATGATCCGTCGCCGCGCCAACCAGGAGGTGACCTACTAATGCGTGTCATGGCCCAGATGGCGATGGTGATGAACCTCGACAAGTGCATCGGGTGCCACACCTGCTCGGTGACCTGCAAGCAGGCGTGGACCAACCGCGCCGGCGTCGAATACGCCTGGTTCAACAATGTGGAGACCCGGCCCGGCCAGGGCTACCCCCGCACCTACCAGGATCAGGAACGCTGGAAAGGTGGCTGGGAGCTCAAGCGCGGCAAGCTGCGACTACGCGCCGGCGGGCGCTGGCATCGGCTGTCGATGATCTTCTCCAACCCGAAGCTGCCGCAGTTGCAGGACTACTACGAGCCCTGGACCTATGAGTACGACACCCTCATCTCCGCGCCGCTGGGCGAGCACACCCCGGTGGCTCGACCGAAGTCGCTGATCACCGGCAAACCGATGAAAATCGAATGGTCGGCGAACTGGGATGACGACCTCGCCGGCGGGCCCGAACTCGCCCCGGCCGACCCGGTGTTGATCAAGATCAAGGACGAAGTCGGCGATCGCGTGAAGTTGGATTTCGAGAACGCCTTCATGTTCTACCTGCCGCGTATCTGCGAGCACTGCCTCAATCCAGCGTGTGTGGCATCGTGCCCGTCGGGCGCGATGTACAAGCGCTCCGAAGACGGCATCGTGCTGGTGGATCAGGATGCCTGCCGCGGCTGGCGGATGTGCGTCACCGGCTGCCCCTATAAGAAGGTCTACTTCAACCACCGCACCGGCAAGGCGGAGAAGTGCACTCTGTGCTACCCGCGGATCGAGGTCGGTCTCCCCACTGTCTGTTCGGAAACCTGCGTCGGACGGCTGCGCTACCTCGGGGTGTTCCTCTACGACGCCGACAAGGTGACTGCGGCTGCGGCCACACCGAACGAGCAGGATCTGTACGAGGCTCAGCTCGACCTCTTGCTCGACCCCAACGACCCCGAGGTGCAGGCCGCCGCGGCGCGCGACGGCATCCCGCTGGACTGGTTGCAGGCGGCGCAAGCATCACCGGTGTACGCGCTGGCGAAGAAATACCGGGTCGCGCTGCCGCTGCATCCGGAATACCGCACGATGCCGATGGTCTGGTACATCCCGCCGCTCTCGCCCGTGGTGGAGGCGCTGCGCGACACGGGTCACGACGGCGAAGATGCGGACAACCTGTTCGGTGCGTTGGCCAGCCTGCGGATCCCGATCGAATACTTGGCGGAGCTGTTCACCGCCGGGGATGTCGGACCCGTGCGCCAGTCGCTACACACGCTGGCCGCCATGCGTTCGTACATGCGCGACCTCAACTTGGGCAACCCCGCGCGCCCCGAGATCCCCGCTGCCGTCGGCCTGTCCGAAGACGACATCTCGGCGCTGTATCGGCTGCTGGCGATCGCCAAGTACTCCGACCGGTACGTGATCCCGGAGGCCCACACCGAGTTCAGCGGCCAACTCGAAGAACTCGCGTGCGCACTGGATTACGAGGGCGGTACGGGCATGTACGACAACGGTCGCTTCGGTGAGGCCTCCGGGCGACCCGTGCCGGTGGCGGTGGAGACGTTCCACGCACTCGCGCAGCGCCAACAAGCCGAGTCGATCGTGCCGACCGAGGACGTCGCCGGGCGGGTGAACCTGCTCAACTGGGACGGCGTGGGAGTGCCGCTCGGGATGCCGGCTATGCCGCCGCCGAAGTCGGACGCCGATGCGGATGGGGGCGCGCGATGAACCACGACACTGCCACTGCCCGCTTGGCCGCTTCGTGGCTGCTGTGGTACCCGGATCCGCAATTGGTGGCAAAGCTACCGATGATTGCGGCCGCCACCGCCGCCTTGCCGGCGCCGACCCGGGAGCCACTTTCGGCTTTTCTCGCCCACCTCGAAGGCACCCCGCTGACCGAGGTGCAGCGGCACTACGTGTCGATCTTCGACATGAAACGCAAAGCCTGCCCCTACCTCACCTACTGGACCCACGGTGACACCCGGAATCGGGGTACGGCGATCCTGCGCTTCAAGCAGGCTTATCTCGACTTCGGGTTTGATGCCGGGGACGCGGAACTGCCCGACCACCTCGCGGTGTTGCTGGAGTTCGCCGCAGTCGGGGACCGACTCACCGGCGACGCCCTGTTGGCCGAACACGCCAGTCCGATCCGGCTGCTGCGCGAAGCGCTTGCCGGCATGGATTCGGCGTATGTGCATGTGCTCGACACGGTGGTGGCCACGTTGCCGGTGGAAACCCCAGCTGTGCGCGCACGGATGGCGCAACTTGCGGCCTCCGGTCCGCCGGTCGAACAGGTGGGCTTGGAGCCCTTCCCCACCACAGCCGACCTGCAACTGACGGGAATCAGACGATGACTTCCACACTCGACATCATGCTCTGGGTGGTGTTCCCCTACGTCACCATCGCCGTGTTCCTGGTGGGGATGTTCTGGCGCTACCGGTACGACAAGTTCGGGTGGACCACCCGCTCCAGCCTGCTCTACGAAGGCAAACTTATGCGCGTGGCCAGCCCGCTGTTCCACATCGGCATCATCGCGGTGGTGGCCGGGCACGTCATGGGACTGCTGATTCCACAGTCCTGGACCGATGCCATCGGCCTCAGCGAAAGCTCCTATCACCTGATGGCCGTCACCCTCGGCCTCTTCGCCGGTGCGGCCACGCTGATCGGCATCGTGCTGCTGATCTACCGCCGGCGTACGGTCGGCCCGGTGTTCCTGGCGACAACCAAGAATGACAAGTTGATGTACCTCTTCCTCACCGCGGCGATCTGCCTCGGGGTGCTCACCACGCTGGTGGGGGCAGGGCTCATCGGTCACGACGACTACAACTACCGCGAGGGCGTTTCGGAGTGGTTCCGTTCGATTCTGTTCCTGCACCCGGAACCGCAGTTGATGGCCGAGGCCCCGCTGTCCTTCCGCGTGCACGCCATCGCCGGGCTGCTGGTGTTCCTGATCTGGCCGTTCACCCGGCTGGTGCACGCCTTCAGCGCTCCTCTGGGTTACGCCTTCCGGCCGTACATCGTCTACCGGGATCGCGACGAGCACGCCGGCAACCGGACCCCGCGGCGCGGCTGGGAAAAGGTCGGATAGGAGCACACGCGGGTCATGAGTTTGGATTCTCCTATGTCAACTGTTCGCTCTCCCACAGCCGAGTCTCGGCGGACGCGCAACGTGACGGCCTACATCCCACCGCAGCATGGGGCCTGGGCCTTCCTGGTGGTGCCGCTGCTGGTGGGTTTCACGATCGCGCCGTTCCGCTGGGTGGCGGTGCTCTTCGCGGTGGCCTGGATCGTGGCCTATCCGGTGGGGTACTTCGGCGGTCGGGCGTTGGCCACCCGGTTGCGCCGGGGAACCTGGACCCGATTAGCACGCCGAGAAGCCCGCCGGGCAGTGCCGTGGGGCGTGGCGCTGGTGGTCCTCGGCTTGCCGCTTGTGGTGCTCTGCCCGTGGCTGCTGGCGTTGGCCGTCGTCGTCGCCGCCATTTGGGGCGTCTCGCTGGCTTTCACGCTGCGCGGCTCGGAGCGCGCGTTGAGCAACGATGCGGTGCTGGTGCTGTTGGCGGTGGTGGCAGTGCCGGTGGTGTGGCTCCTGGGGGTGAGCGGCGCTGGCTGGGCGTGGCCCGAAGTCCCCGCAGTGCCGACGGCGTTGCTTTGGGCCACGGCAGCCACGTTCGCTTTTCTGTTCGGCTCCGTATTGCACGTCAAGTCGTTGCTGCGGGAGGCGTCCAACCGACGATTCCACTGGCTGAGCGTCGCCTACCACGCGCTGGTGCTGGTCGGCTTCGCGTTCGTCTCACCGTGGTGGCTGCTGGGTTTCGCGCCTGCACTCGTGCGGGCGCTGGTGCTCAAGCCCGGCCTACGGCCAGCGTTGATCGGCGCGATTGAAGCAGTTGTGTCGGTGTGCTTCCTGTTCGCAGCCGCCCTCGCCGGGTAATCAGCCCGCCGGCTACTTGGCCGGTGCCGCCTTATTCTTCTTGGCCTGCTTTTTGGCCTTGGCCTTCTGCTTGGCCTTGCGCTTCTTCGCCGCCGCCTTCTGCTGTTCCTTGAACGGATCTGCCGGCGCCCCGTCCGGAGCTTCGGCCTCCAGCAGCACGCGGGTTTCGGCCAGAGCTGCGCGCTGGGCGACATCCACGGTCGGGTACTGGGGGTCGATGTCGAGCAGCGTGTTGGCCAAAATCGCGGCCACGGCGATCCGGGCGAACCACTTGTTGTCCGCGGGCACCACATACCACGGCGCATAATCGGTGCTGGTGTGGCTGAGCATCTCAGAGAACGCAGTCTGATAGTCGTCCCAGAACGCCCGCTCTTTGGCGTCGTTCGGGGAGAGTTTCCAGTTCTTCTCCGGTAGGTCGATCCGCTTGAGGAAGCGGGTGCGCTGCTCTTCTTTCGACAGATTCAGGAATACCTTGAGCACCTTGAAACCGTTGTCGCTGAGGTAGCGCTCCCAGTCGTTGATCTCCCGGTAGCGCCGCTTCCACACGCCTTTGCCCTTGGCGGACTCGGGCATGTTTTGACTCTGCAGGATCTGTTCATGCACCCGCACTACCAGCACTTCTTCGTAGTGCGAGCGGTTGAAAATCCCGATCTCGCCCCGCGCGGGCAACTTGAGTTGATAGCGCCAGAGGTAGTCGTGGCTGAGTTCCGTGGCGGAGGGGACCTTGAAGCCATGCACCGACACGCCCTGCGGGTTCACGCCGCTCATCACGTGCCGGATAGCGCCGTCTTTGCCGCCGGCGTCCAGCGACTGCAATGCCAGCAGCACACCCCATGTGCTCTGCGCGGCGAGTTTGGACTGGTAGTCGGCCAGCATTTCCACACCAGCCGCTAGCAGTTCCTTGCCCTGCGATTCCCGCACCATGTCGCCGGTGTAGCCGGGGTCGTAGTCCTTGGCCAGATGAATCGTTTTGCCCGGCGGCACCCGCATGGGTTCGATGAATTTGGCAGTTCGTTCCGCCCGCACTTCCCGCATGATGTGTTCTCCTGCACTCCCGTTGGCAACAACCGCGCCTCACCAGCGCTCCCGTGCTGGTGCGGCACTCCTGAGAGTGTGGCACCGATTGGGGCAGGAGGCGTCGGCTAGCGCAAAATCAGGCCGCGGGTTGGTGTGCCCTGGGGTCTGCGGATCGCTTGCGGCAGTGTTACGCGCAGCGGGTGTGTGCGCGTCGGTCAGCGGCGAGAGCCAGAGCTGCCCCGATTTGGGCTGCCACCGCCTCGGATTCCAAAAGAAAAGCGTCGTGGCCGAACGGCGATTCGATGACTCGCAGCGCACCTGCGTAGAGCGCGGCGTCCACGATCTGCTGCTGCAACCGCAGTGGGTAGAGGCGGTCCGAGTCGATCCCGGAAACCACCATGGGCACGGTGATCTTCGACAGCGCCGCCGCCACCCCACCGCGGTCGCGGCCGAGATCGTGCGTAGTCATGGCGTCGGTGAGGGCGACGTAGGAACCCGCGTCGAAACGGTTGACGAGTTTCTCTGCCGCATGGTCGAGGTAACTCTGCACCGCGTAGCGATGTCCGGGTGCGTAGGCACCCACCACCGAGTCTGCGGCCAGAGGTGACTCGCCGGACTGTTCGTCGCGGCCGAATCGGATGGCGAGTTCGTCCTCGCTGCGGTACGTGAGGTGCGCGATCCTGCGGGCGATCCCAAGGCCGGTCTCTGGTGTGGTGCCAGCCGCGAGGTAGTCACCACCGTGCCACTGCGGGTCTGCCAGGATCGCTTGGATCTGAGTGGTCTGGGTGCCGATCTGATCGGCGGTGGCGAAGGCACTGGTGGCCCCCACCCACGCGGCGTCCACACGGTCGCCGTAGGTGGCGCACCATTCCAACGCGCGCATGCCACCCATCGACCCGCCGGCCACCAAGGCGAAGCGGCGCACGCCCAGGTATTCGGCCAGCGTGGCTTCCACCCGCACTTGGTCGCGAATGGTCACCCGCGGAAACCGGGATCCGTAGGGAGCGCCGTCCGGTGCGATCGAGGACGGCCCCGTGGTGCCCTGGCAACCTCCGAGCACATTGCTCGACACCACAAACCACACGTCGGTGTCGATCGCTTTGCCCGGCCCCACAATGTCGTCCCACCAGCCCGGTGTGGGTTGGGCGGTACCGTCGGCCGGACCCATGGCATGGGCGTCGCCGGTGAGCGCGTGCAGCACCAGCACGGCGTTGTCGCCGGCGCGGTTGAGCGTGCCGTACGTCTCGTAGGCAACCGTGACCTCGGGCAGGTGACCGCCGAGTTCGAGGTCCATCGGCCCGAGATGGGTGTAGCGGCGTCCGACGCCACTCTGCCGCCGCGGCCCCGAAGTGGGTGCCGCGGCGGCAGTGCGGGTGCTGGTCATGGTGGGTTCACGCCTCCTTGGCTGCGCGGAAGCCGGCGTCGAGGTCGGCCAGGATGTCGCTGATGTTTTCGATGCCCACTGCAAGTCGGACGAGACCGGGTGTCACACCGGCTGTCAACTGTTCCTCAGCGGTGAGCTGGGAGTGGGTGGTGGATGCCGGGTGGATCACCAGGCTGCGCACGTCGCCGATGTTGGCCACGTGGCTGTGCAGTTCCAGGGCCTCGACGAACGACTGGCCGGCTTCCAAACCACCGTCGATCGCGAACGACAGCACCGCGCCCGTGCCTTGCGGCGCATACTTCTGCCCGAGTTCGTACCACGGACTCGACGGCAGCCCGGCGTAGTTGACGCTGAGCACCTCCGGCCGGGAGGTCAGCCAGGCGGCCACCGCTTGCGCGTTGGCGACGTGACGCTCGATCCGCAGGCTCAGGGTCTCCAGCCCTTGCGCGATCAGCCAGGCGTTGAACGGCGCGACGGCCGAGCCGAGGTCCCGTAGCAGTTGCACGCGGGCTTTGAGGATGAACGCGAGGTTGGCGCCCAAAGCGCAACCGACGCCGAGATCGCGGGCGTACACCAGTCCGTGGTAGCTCGGGTCGGGGTTGTTGTATTGCGGGAACTTGGCCGGGTCAGCGGCGTAGTCGAAGTTGCCGCTGTCCACGATCACCCCGGCTACTGCGGTGCCGTGCCCACCGAGGTACTTGGTGGCCGAGTGCACGACGATGTCGGCACCCCACTCGATCGGGCGGATCAGGTAGGGGGTGGCCACCGTGTTGTCCACGATCAGCGGCACACCCACTTCGTGCGCCACGCCCGCCACCCCGGCGATGTCCAGGATTTCGCACTTGGGATTGGCGATGGACTCGCCGAAGAAAGCCTTGGTGTTGGGTTGCACCGCCGCGCGCCAGGAGTCGAGGTCGGCGGGGTCCTCCACGAAACTGACCGTGATGCCCATTTTCGGCAGTGTGTAGTGGAAGAGGTTGTAGGTGCCGCCGTAGAGGCTGGGGCTGGAGACGATGTGGTCACCGGCCTCGGCCACGTTCAGGATCGCCAACGTTTCCGCCGCCTGGCCGGAGGCCACCAGCAGCGCGCCGACACCGCCCTCAAGGGAGGCGATGCGGTCTTCCACCACGGCTTGGGTGGGGTTCATGATGCGGGTGTAGATGTTGCCGAACTCCTTGAGTCCGAACAGGTTTGCCGCGTGGGCGGTGTCGTTGAAGGTGTACGACGTGGTCTGGTAGATGGGCAGAGCGCGGGCATTGGTGTCGCCATCTGGAGTCTGCCCGGCGTGGATCTGTCGTGTCTCGAAGGACCATCCGTTGGTCATGTAGTTAGTACCCTTTCACAGGTGCTCGTCGGGTAGCGCCGAGTCCGACCCGTACGGGACATCACGAACGCCACCCAATCTGGGCCCGGACTATCCGTGACCCGCGCTTGCCGGTTCGCCGTCTGTGGCGGCCGACCTGGTCTCCTCAGTTGCACCCCACCGCGGTGGAGGGTTGCAGACCAGCAAGCTGAGGCTTGGCGCTGGTTCTCGTGACCTGGGCGAAACTCTAGCAGGGGATCATCTGGTTGCAAACCCTGTGGGGCCTATGACTTTCCAAGGTGAGCAACGTCACGTCGCGCGCTACACCACCACAGTGCAGTCGCGGCCAGAGGCTTTCGCCGAATACAGCGCGGCATCGGCGCGCCGCAGGAAGTCGTCCGGGTCGGATACCGCGGCACCGCTGAGCGTGGTTCCACCCACGCTGACGGTCACCACGATCCGCACGCCGTCATCGTTGACTTCTGCCGCCGCCACCGCCCGGCGAATCCGCTCGGCCATCATTTCGGCATCCGCCCGGCCAGCTCCGGGGAGCACCACCATGAACTCTTCCCCGCCGTAGCGGGCTGCCACATCGCCCTCGCGCAGCACTCGGCGGGCGGCAGTCACCACTGACTTCAGCACTTGATCGCCTACCAGGTGGCCGTAGGTGTCGTTGACATTTTTGAAGTGGTCGATGTCGAACATCAGCAGACCCACCGGTTCGTTGCTGCGCACGGCGCGCGCGAACTCCTCATGCAGCCGCTGCATCCCGAAGCGCCGGTTGAAGATCCCGGTCAGCGGGTCGAGCGCGGCCACTCGCTGCAGGTTCTCATGGCTCAGCGCGTTGTTGAGCGCCACCGCGGTTCCGGGTAACGAAGACTGCACAATGGTGATGTCCTCGTCGGAGCTGCGTTGCACCGAGGCCAACACCAGTACGCCAAGCGTCACGATGCCGTAGCGCACAGGTAAAACCCGCACCTCCTGCGGGGTGATATCCACCAGGCCGCCGCTGATCGCCACTCCCGGCGGCAACTCCAGCACCGTAGGACGTTCGGTGCGCAAGGTCGTGCGCACGACTTCGCTGTCGGTCAAAGCGGCCGCATCGCTGATGCCGTAGGAGCCCGCCACCTCCACCACCCCGCCGCGCACCACCAGCAATGCCGCGGCCTCGTATCCGGTGCGCTGGGCCAACTCGGTCAACGCAGATTCGGCGAGTGCGGCCAACTCCAGTTGCGAGGCGAGCGCTTCGGACATTGCCGCGACCCCCTGGGTGAGCCGATTGCTCTGAGCCAGGCTGTCGACCAAGCGGTTGAACGATGCTGCCGCTTCGCCGAGTTCGTCGTCGGAATCCACCGCCACTTTGCAGTCGGCCGGGTTGCACGCACCCCAATCGCCGGTATGACTCGCGGAATTCAGCGACTCCTCCACATGACGCATGCCAGCGGCAAGCGCACGCAACCGCACCCCCACCACTGCGTGTGCGAGCCGGTAGTTGACTGCGGCGACCACCAAGCCCGCCAACACAGTGGCGAGGAAGAACTGCGGGCGCAAGGCCACATCTGAGGGCACCCCGAGCGGAATCACCGCGAACGGGAACAGAATCCCGATCAGCAGGCCGAATCCCGCCATCCAGATTTGCAGGTCGCGCATCGCCCCCCGCGTGAGCCGAGGTAGCCATGACCGCGGCATTGCGGGCGCTCGATCCAGCGCGTTTTCGGCCATCTCAGTGTTGGAAACCAGAGGTGTTGGAGACCGGCTTTGCGCCCCGGTTGAGTTCATCGATGGACGTTCGCAGGTCTTCGAGCAAATTGCTCGCAAGGTCCATCCCCACCCCGTTGCGCACCACGATGCGCATGACTTCCACGTCCGTGATGGCCTCGGGCATCGGATAGGCCGGGACCTGCCACCCGTGGTATCGCATCACGTTCGAAAGTTCGGGCAACGTCCAGGTGCCAGTGAAGTCGTCGGCCAGGCGCCAGGCGAACACGGGGGTTTCGCTGCCGTCGCTGAGCAGCTCGAACTCCGGCATCGCGCCGATCGCCGAACTCAAGTACATCGCCACCTTCTGACTCACGCTCTGCACAGTTCGGTAACCGTGGAACCCCAGACGTAGGAACGCGTAGTACTGCAATAGCACCTGCGCGGCTGGTCGGGAAAAGTTGATCCCCAGCGTTGGCATGTCCCCGCCGAGGTAGGAGACCTTGAAGACCATTTCGTCGGGCACGAGGTCCTCGCTGCGCCAGACGATCCAACCGAGGCCCGGGTACACCAAGCCGTATTTGTGACCTGAGGTGTTGATCGAGTGCACGCGCGGGAGCCGGAAGTCCCACTTGAGATCCGGCTGCAAAAAGGGCGCGATCATGCCGCCGGATGCCCCGTCCACATGCAGCGGCACATCCAGACCAGTCCGCGCCTGCAGATCATCAAGTGCTGCGGCGAGCTCCTCGATCGGTTCGTAGCCGCCGGTGTAGGTGACCCCCAGGATCCCGACGACGCCGATGGTGTTTTCGTCCACCAACTCCAACATGCGCGCAGGTGTGAGCACCGGCGAATCCAGTGTGATGTTGGCGTAGCGGGGTTCGACGTCCCAATAGCGGCAGAACCGTTCCCAGACCACCTGCACCGCTGAACTCATGATCAAGTTGGGGGAGTCGGTGGGCTTGCCGGCGGCCTTGCGGGCGGCTTTCCAACGTTTGAGGAAGGCCAAGCCGCCCATCATGCAGGCTTCGCTGGAGCCGATCGTGGACACCCCCACGGTCTCCCCCGGGGCGTTCCAGAGTCCGGCCACCATCCGTGCGCACCGCGCTTCGATCGCAGCTGTGGACGGGTACTCGTCCTTGTCAATCATGTTCTTGTCGTACGACAGCGCGTAGACCTTGTCGGCGTATTCGTCCATCCAGGTGGTGACGAATGTCGCCATGTTCAGGCGGGCGTTGCCGTCCAGCATCGCCTCGTCGTGCACGATCTGGTAAGCCGCATCACCGGCGATGCCCTTCGGCGGCAGCCGGTCCACCGGCACGCTCAACCATTCTTCGGCGAACACACCTGGGTTCACATGCACCTCGGTGGCGGGGGTGTGATGGGGACGTGGCCTGCGGGGCATGGATGATCTCCTCGTGCGAACGACGGCTGCGGATGCGGGCAGATGCGCGCGGGCAGTGCGCATCCAGGCGCAATGGTCAGCCTAGGTGTTGCGAAGCCCGATTGCGGGACTGAGTGGGGATAGACGACGTATATACGTCGTCTATCCCCACTCAGTCCTCACTCCCCGGCTTTCTCGTCGCTGTGCTTGGCCTTGCGCCCTCTTTTGGACCGCTTTTCCTTCGCCGGTGCGGTCTCCAGCGACCGCGACGTCACTGCGATCTCCCGCGCCGGCAGATACTTCTTCAAAAAGGCCGTGACCATCCCCGCCAACGGCATCGCGAACAAGGCGCCCAGTGGCCCGGCGATCGACCCACCTAGCAGTGCCGAGCCCAGCGCCACGCCCGCGCTGAGTGTCATGGTCTTGGAACTGATGCGGGGGCTGAGCACGTAGTCGTGGATCTGCTGATAGATCGTCGCCCAGATCAGCAGAATCACCGCCTGCACCCAACCCTTTTCCACCAGCACGAAGACGACCGGGATGGAGATACCGATGTATCCGCCCACCAGCGGAATGAACTCCACGAAAAAAGCCCCGAAGACTGCCAGCGGAATGGCGTAGAGCACCGGCATCCCCACCAGCACCATCACGATGAAATAGCCGGTACTGGTGAAGATCATCAGCAGTAGTCGCGAGTAGAAGTAGCCGCCCGTTTGCTGAATCGCGGTGTCCCACGCATCCATGAAACGGATCTGATGCGTGGGGGACAAACGCGGCAGGATCGCGCGCAGGATGTTCGGTTCACTACTGGCGATCACCACGGTGAACACCAAAGTGAGGAACAGTTTGGCCACTAGCGCCGCGCCACTGCCGGCGATGCTGAGCACATGGGTGCCGGCATTCTTCTTCAGCCACTCGACCGCGCTGGCCATGATCTGCTCGTCTGACTCCTGCAACACCGGAGCATTGAGACCGGTCTTGCGCAAATCGTTCATCCACACCGGAACTTGGGAGGTGAATTTGCTGGCGACGTCGATCAATGCCGGCACGAGGAAAGCGATCAAAGCCACCAGCACCACCGCGGCTCCGAACATCACCGCCAGCGACGCCAACCCGCGATTCCAGCGGTGGTTGCGCACGAGTCCATCGACCGCTGGCAGGATCGCCAGGGCCAGGAACGACGCCACAATAAAAATCACCACCAGGTCGCGAGCCTGATTGAGCGCCCACAACACTGCCGCCACCAGTAGCACGATGCCGACAATTCGCCAGGTGGCCTTCGACACCGCAGGCAGCAGCCACACCGGAATCAGATCTGAGGCGCGCTGCTCCTGCTGTTCCGCGGCGCGGACTTGTGCCGTATTCGCAACGTTGATCGCATCCACGTCAACCAGTTCTTGGCCGCTGGGGGCGTCCGCGCCGCCTGCGGGCTCGTGGCCGCGTGCGGACTCTTGGCTGTTTGCGGGATTTTGCGGGGTGGGCGCCATGTCCGCAGGCTACTGTGCAGTTCGGGTCGGCGGCACCTGAATCGCGCCAACCGACGCCAAGCGATCGACGGCTAGTACAGACCCTGGGTGAGTCCCCATGGCTGGGCCGGTCCCCACTGATACGGATCGAAGCGCGGTTCCACCGCGGCGATCGCCTCCGCCACCGAGAAGTAGTCGCGATACAGTGCGGCGTCCAGCACGGCACCGGCTACCCCGTCCGGAGCGGCGTTGAGCAGCGCGTGCAGATGTTCCAACCGCGCCACCCCGCCAGCAGCCACAACCGGTACTCCGGCCGCCTGCGCGATCGACCGCAACAAATCCACTTCGGGCCCCTTGCGGGTACCTTCGCGGTCGACATCGCAAACCAGGATCCCGGGGCAACCGGCTTCCACCAATGCGGTAGCCGCCGGCACCGCAGCCATGCCGTGCAGTGCTGCGCCCGGCGCCTGCACATGCCCCTTGTGAATCGGCATCATCACCGCGCATCGGTGACCCAGCGCCCGATACTGCGAACCCAGCCACGCCGGATCAGCCGCGATGTCGAGCACCACCCGCGCCGCCCCGATACTCCGGGCCCACTTCACATCGGCGTCGGTGCGGATCCCCCCGACCACTTCGATCGCTGCCTTGCCCTTGACCGCATGGGCGACGGCTGCGAGCACCTGTCGATCGCCAGCGTCCGCGCCACCCGCTTCGGCATCAAGGTCGGCGAGGTGGATCCAGCTCGCCCCCTGTTCCACCCAGGCTTTGGCATCGGCCACCGGATCGCCGAACTCCCGGTCGATCACAGCGCGGCCGTGTTCCGAGATCGCCGTTTGGCCACCGGAAACCTCCACCGCAGCGAGCAGAGCAAAACTTCTTCCAGACATGCCCACAACTTAGCCGGTACGCCCGCGCCTCGCGCCGTGGCGCTGGCTGGCACGATGACGGACGTGGCTCCCACCTTGCTCGCCCCTGGCCTCACCGATGACCAGCGCCGTCGCGACCTGCGTCGAATGAAGACCTGGCCGCTGCTCTTGCTGGTGCTCGCAGGGCTGCTGTTCATCATCGGCTGGTGGCAAGCGGCGCAGCCCGATGCCTCGTGGATCTGGGGTTATGTGCGAGCTGCCGGGGAGGCCGGGCTCGTCGGCGGGCTCGCCGACTGGTTCGCCGTGACTGCGCTGTTCCGTCATCCGCTGGGCATCCCGATCCCGCACACGGCATTGATTCCGACCAAAAAAGACCAGCTCGGCGACAGCCTGGGCGCTTTCGTGCGCACCAACTTTCTCAATCCGGAGGCCGTGCGCACCCGCTTGGCGGACGCCAACCCGGCGCGCATGCTGGGCACGTATGTCAGCGATCAGCAGCACCGAGCCCGACTGGTGGCGGAAGCCGCCTCGCTAGCCACTACAGCGGTGGAGTCCGTCTCGGATGCCGATGCGCAACTGTTGGTGCGCAACTTGGTGTTTCAGCAAGCGGCCGCCTACGCCTGGGGCCCGCCTGCGGGCAAGGTGCTCGAAGCCGTGGTGACCGATCACGGCCACGATGCCGCAGTCGATGTGCTCTTTCGAGCCGCCCACGATTGGGCCCGGGACAACGAGGCCGACCTCATCGATCTCGTGGCCGACCGGGGGCCCGGACAGGGCTTCTTCCTGGCGCGCGCCGCCCATGAGGCGGTGGGTCGGCGGGCCTACTCCGAACTCATGCGTTGGCTCACCGAATGTATGAACGATCGGAACTGCCCCACACGGCGGACTCTGGACGCGTGGCTGATCAGCACTGCCACGCGATTGCGAGAGGATCCCGAGCTGATCACCCGCGTGGAGCTGTTCAAACAGAAGCTGTTGGTCAGCCCCGAGGCGCACGAGGCGATCGGCTCGCTGTGGCCGAGCTTCAAGCGCGTGGCGCTGGAAGCGCTGGCCGATCCCGACAGCGACGTCCGGCTGCGCGCTGACGACTACCTGGCCGCCCTCGGCGACCGGTTAGTCACTGATCCTGAGTTCCAGGACCTCACCAACCGCCGAATTGCCGACGCGGTCGGCTACCTTGTGGAGCGCTACGGCGATGAAGCCGCGCTCTTGATCTCCGAAACTGTGGCGCGCTGGGACGCCACCGAAGCGTCGCGGCGGATCGAACTGCAGGTGGGCCGGGATCTGCAATTCATCCGGATCAATGGCACGGTAGTGGGAGCGTTGGCCGGCGTAGCCATCCACACGATCGGCCTGCTGGTGATCGGCTGAGCCGCCCGCCCCGACTCAGTACGACTCGGCGTACCCGGACGTCGGCTTGCTCTGGGGCGACGTTGGTGATCCTGGCGAGTTTCCGGCCGCGGGCGGACTGCCCGCCGTGTGGCCGAGGAGTTCGGCAAGCGGCACGATCGTGTAGCCGGCTTCCTGCAAAGTCGGCACCAATTGCTCCACGATCTCGCTAGTCGCGGGTGCGTTTGGCGCGCCATTGAGGTGGAACAGCAGGATCGAACCCGGTTGCACCTGGGCCAGGACGTCGGACACCACCGGATCGGCGCGCTTGGCGAAGGCATCCGACGTACCCAAATCTGTGTCCACAGTGTAGGTACCCGCTGCCGCCGCAATCTCCACATCCGCATCCGCATGGCACAACCCGGGGAACCGGAAATACTGCGGGAACTCTCCGGTGAACGAACGAATCACCTCGTTGGTGTCCGCTACTTGCGCCTGCTTTGCCGCGGTGCCCGTCACCTGCGGCAAGCCGTAGCAGTCATCGGTCCACGCCAGGTGATCCCACGAGTGGTTGCCGACCTCGAACAGCGGATCGGCAGCGAATCGGGTCATCGCCTCGGGATAGGTCTGCGCCCACATCCCGGTGACAAAAATCGTAGCGGGCACGTCGTTGGCGTCGAGGAAGTCGATCACAGGCTCGTTGTACTGCGGCGGATACCGGCCGTCCTGCACCCGCGCCAAGCTGGCCTCGGATAGGTCGGCATCAAATGTGAGCGCCACTTTCATCTCGTCCCGCGAACCGTTGGTGAGCACGGTGGCAGCCACCGGGGTCGGCGTGGCGGGGCTCGGAGTAGCGGTGCTCGGGCTCGGGCTCGGAGTTGGGCTGGCCGACGTGGTCGGGGTGGGAGCGGGTGCGGTGACACTCGGCGTGGCAGCCAGCGGGACCGCCGACTGCGGATCTTCGGCAAGCACCACCACGGCGACTGCGGCCACCACTGCGGCACCCACGCCCAGGACGGCAAAACCAGAACGACTCATGCCGAAGACGGTAACAAGTCCTTTACCCAGCAGCAGCGACCGGCGCGCGCAGTGTGGTGCGTGGCGCGGTCCGCAGGCACCTGCCCGGTTCCCCCGCGATGCTGCGCAATCAAGAGGAAATTGCCCACACAGGGGTGACTCACGCGCCCGAATAGTCCACTATGGACCAGTGACAGCTAACGGCGCGTTCGAAATCCTCACCATTGAGCAGTGCTGGGATCGGCTGCAGGGCCAACAATTTGGCCGGCTGGCCGTAAGTGTGGCTGGGCGACCAGACATCTTCCCAGTCAACTTCGTCAACTACGACCAGTCGGTGGTGTTCCGAACCGCCGAAGGCACCAAATTGGCGGCGATGGCTATCAACGCTGCGGTCGCCTTCGAAGTGGACGGCTATGACGAAGACACCAACACGGCCTGGAGCGTGGTGATGCACGGGCAGGCCCGGTTGATCCAGCACGGCACGGACTCCGAGACGCTTGAAGGTCTGCCCCTCTTCCCATGGAACACCGCCCCCAAACACCGTCTGGTGCAAGTGCGTCCGCACGAAATCTCGGGTCGGCAATTCATCGCCGAAGGCCGCCACCCGGCCGAGTAGTCGCCTTAGGCCAGCCGCTCCACTGCGGGCACCAGCGCGTCTCGCATCACCTGGGCGTCGGCGTCGGCGTTGGTCCACAGCCGAATGGCCAGCATGCCTTGCGCCACCATCACATCGAGACCGTCGATCATTGCGCAGCCCTGCGCACCCGCTTCTTTGAGCAGTTGCGTGGGTGGCACGCTCAGGGCCATATCCACCACCACCATCGACGAGTGCAACGACTCCGGGTCCAGGTCGGGACGACCTTCGGCCTCACCGGTGGCGCCGATCCGGGTGGCGTTGACGACGACATCAGCGGTGGGCGGGAGCCGATAGGTGTCTGACCACTCCACCACGTCGGTGGTGAGACCTTCCATCCCGGACAGCAGCGAGGCCACCCGGTAGGCGTGTAGACCAGTGCGGTTGACGATCGTGATGTGGGCGGCACCCGCGCGCGCAAGTTCCACCACCACGGCTCGCGCTGCCTGGCCGGCTCCGAGCACCACTGCTCGGGCACCCTCGAGATCGAGGTGCGCCTCAAGCGTTTCGGTGACTGCCCAGCCCTCTGTGTTCTCGCCGATGAAAGCGTCGCCGCGGCGCGCCGCACACGTCGCCGACCCGATCACGGCCGCGGATTCGGCCAATCCATCGAGGTGGGTGACGACGGCACGCTTGTGCGGATCGCCGATGAGAAAGCCCAGCCAGCCCGTGGCGCGCGCCCCATTGATGGCGTCCGGCAGGCGCAACGGGGTGACGTCGCAGTTGAGAAAATGCACGTGATACCCCAGCGCGGCATATCCGGCTTCCATCATGGCGGACATGGGGTTGCGTGTGGCTGGCGTGGAGAACACGCCGGTGATCTGGCTGACCGAGCCGCCCATAACTACAAACCCTGAAGTATCGCGCGCCGTCCGTCAACCGACACGCTGGTGGGACAACACTACGCTTACCCCATGCAGCCGGTCCGCGCAGTTCTCTTCGATTTGCACACCACCCTGGTCGATGGCGGCGATCCGGCGCAATGGTTGGCTGCGGCCATGGCCACCACCGGAGCGGCCCCGGCGCCGGATCTCGAGGCGGCGATTGCGGTGCTCGACACCGTCTGGGAGCACGCAAACCGGGTGGATCCGCAGTCGGACCGGGACCTCTCGCCGAGCACCCATATGGCGGTATTCGAGCAACTGCTCACCACGCCCGATGCCGGTACCGGAGTGGTGTTCCCAGAAGTACTGGTCGCCGAGCTCTACCGCACCATGTTGACCCAATGGACTCCCTACCGCGACGCCATCCCCATGCTCGCCGCCCTGCGCGAGGCGGGGATCGCTACCGCTCTGATTTCCAATGTCGGCCTGGACGTTTCCGACTTGCTCATCGACACCGGGCTCGCCGACCATCTCGACGAAGTGGTGCTGTCGTATAAGGAAGGCATCGTGAAGCCAAACCCGGCGATTTTCACTGCGGCACTCGAACGGCTCGGGGTGCCCGCGAGTCAGGCCCTGATGGTGGGGGACAGTGCCACCGCGGACAGCGGGGCAGTCGCGGCGGGCATCCGGACGTTGCTGCTGCCGCGCACTTGGTCGCCGGTGCGAGGGCTGAACGTGGTGTGTCGGATCGTGGGGGTGCCCGAACCCGAACTAGGGGCCCACTGAGGTGGCGCTGTCTCGTCACGCCCGTGGCTGGCTGCTCGTGGGGGTGCAGTTTGTGCTCTTCGGACTCCTGGTGGTGCTGCCGTGGCGGGTTGGGGGGACGGATCTCTCGGTGACGGATCCCTGGCTGTGGCTGGGCGCGATTGTGATTCTGGCCGGGGTGGCGGTGGCCCTCGCCGGATTGTTGCGCTTAGGTTCGGCCCTCTCAGCCAATCCGGTGCCGCTGCCAGCCGCCGGTCTCCGCACGGACGGGGTCTACGGGGTGGTTCGGCACCCGATCTACAGCGGCATCCTGCTGGCGGCGCTCGGTTTCACCGTGGCGGTGGGTTCGTGGTGGCAGGTACTGGTCACGGTGGTGCTCGCGCTGTTCTTCACAGCCAAGTCCCGTTGGGAAGACGCCATGTTGGCCGACGAATATGGCGAGCAGTGGCAGGCGTGGGCTCAACGTACAGGTGCGATTGTGCCCCGCCTCCGTGCCCGTGGCCCTCGAAGTTAATGAGGCTTCGATGAACGCTGAGGAGAGGATGCGGGCAGCCGCCGAGCACATCGTCACCGCCGATCCCGCATTCGCGCCCATCGTGGCGGCTGCACCGCAGTGCCCGTTGGTGATCGGCGAGCCCAACGTGGACAGCCACTTCGCGACTCTGGTGAAATCCGTGGTGGCCCAGCAGTTGTCCACGAAAGCCGCCGACACCATTGAGGCTCGACTGTCAGTCGCAGCCGGCCAGCAACTCACGCCCACCCGGATCCTGGCCTTGGACGTGGCCGAGATGCGGGCAGCTGGGCTCTCGCGGGCCAAGGTGCGCACACTGCACGGGTTGGCGCAGGCGTTCCACCACAACGATTGGGAGCGGCAACTTGCACTGCTCCCAGACCGCGCCATCGTGGCCGAACTGACCGCGTTGTGGGGGATCGGCCGCTGGACGGTGGAGATGTTTCTGATGTTTGCGCTGCATCGGCTGGATGTGTGGCCGGTGGGCGATTTGGCGATGCGGCGCGGCTGGGAACTCCTGCATAATTTGGCCGCGCCGATCCGTCCCGGGGACCTCGATGTGTTGGGCGAACCGCTTGCGCCGTATCGCAGCGTGGCCGCGTGGTATTGCTGGCGCGTCTCCGATGCCGACAACACCTCGTGGGATTGACGA
>CAZVKB010000051.1:0-1195 GCA_964627505.1 uncultured Actinomycetes bacterium
GAGCCCTGCATGGCGCCTGTCACGAGCGAGAGTAGTGGGGCCGTAGGCAAAAGGACGTTCTTGGGTAACTGGAAGCTCCCACCGTTGGGTTTGCCCCAAGAATGAAGCCTTGCATAACCGTACGTTAAACCGTACGGTTTGGGTATGGCCCATACGATCACCGCAACCGATGCGAGAGCGAAGCTTTACAGCCTGCTATCCGAGGTTAACGCTAGCCACGACCCTGTGACGATCACCGGCAAGCACGGAAACGCAGTGCTGGTTTCGGAAGCGGATTGGAACGCCGTCATGGAGACCGTCGCCTTGCACGCAGTGCCTGAACTTGTCGAAGACATCAACGCCGGCCGACAAGAGCCCATCGATACCACCCCCCTCACCTGGTGACCTACGAACTAGCGTTCACCACCCGCGCCCGAAAGGACGCGAAGAAGCTCGCCCGTAGCGGCTTGCAGTCGCAGACCCAGCGGCTACTCGACGTCCTGGCGGACAATCCATTCAGCAATCCGCCGCCATACGAGAAGCTCGTCGGAGATCTCAATGGTTGTTACTCCAGGCGAATCAACCTCACGCATCGCCTTGTCTACGAAGTTCTTGAATCCGAGGGAGTCGTTCGTGTACTCGCGATGTGGAGCCATTACGAATAGGGCCGCAAGGATCTTCATTGACCAAGCATCTTCAAGTTCCAGCCGATCGCCACCAACCCTGGGATGTCTGGCTTCCAAGGGTGTGATCAGCGCCCTTCGTCGTTGGTCGAGTTATAGCATCGCATCCGCCGTTTTCGAATCTGGCCGGCGATGCCGCACCACCCGTAGTCGCAGTCGGCGACCCGGATGCGGCAGTGGCGTGGCGTGCACCTTCAGCGGTCGTGTCGGTTTGGCGAGTTCGAGTTCCACCTCGTGCAGCAGCACCGCCACGATGGCCATCATCTGCAACTCCGCCAGACCTGCGCCCAGGCAGGTGTGGGCGCCCAGCGTGAACGGGGCATACGTCATCGGCGTTTTGCGCACTCCGTCGTGGGCGGCGCGGCGCGGGTTGAATACCAACGGGTCGGCAAAGTATTCGTCAAGCATGTGGGTGACGGTCTGTGCCACGAACACCTCTGCGCCAGCTGGGAAGCGATACCCGTCAAAGTCGAAGTCTTCGTTGACCGTGCGCGGGGTGAAAGGCGCCACCGGGTAGCGTCGCAACGATTCCA
>CAZVKB010000051.1:1295-8102 GCA_964627505.1 uncultured Actinomycetes bacterium
TAGCGGGGCAGGCGCAGCATCACGCGAGGGGCCATCTTGAGCACGTTGACACGGAGGTTGGTGTTCAACAGGATGCGCAAATCATCGAGTAGACCGTGCGCCGGGCGTCCGGCAATCATGATGCCAAGTTGCTCGACCACCACTTCCTGCATCTGTGCCAGCAACGGGAAAGTCTGTCCAGGCACCCAGTTCCGGGCAACATCTCGAGTGCAGGAGTCCACGAGCGGGAGCTCCGCCAGAATCACCTTACGGGAGTAGCCACGCCGCTGCACTTTGCGCTGGTGGCGGTGGGGCGCACCGTCGAGCGCCACCATCAACGCGTCGGATCCCAACTCTGCTCCGAAAGGCCCGAACACCGCTTCACTGCCCAGGTAGCGTTCGCCTTCCCGAGCCAAGAATTCGTTCGCGGCGAGCCCTGCCATCACCCAAATCGTGCGACCTGGGATTCTGATGCGAAACGCGGAACCGTGCTGGTGGTACATCTGTGTGAGGTGCTCCAGAGGGTCCATCCGCAGAGCGAGAGCATTGCCAAGCAAGGGCAGGCCAGGAACGAGCGGCGGCAGGCGGTCAGCGGAAGTTGCCGAAAAGCCCGAGGTGGTCGCGGTCATTCCCGTGTCCCTTCAATCGGCATGGCGCGTTCCTCACGTTGGGCAAGTACACCAGACACAGTTGGCGGCTTCGGTCACGTGAGCCCGACTCAGGCACCGGCCTCACACCGCTGTCGCAACATATGTGGGAAAGATTCGGCGTTGATCCCAACGCACCTCCCGTACCTCGAACCCAGCGTCCGCGAGTTGAGCGGTGGTCGTGTCCACGCTGCGGTAGTTGCCCCACATCATGGGGTTGATCAACATCAACCCCCGGACCCGAGTGATCACCTCAGGCGGCACATCGGCTAGATCCCAGGTGCCTGGTGGTGTCAATGCGCTCACCACCAGCGTGCCGAATCGTCGCAAAGGTGCGCGCAGGCAGCGATACAGCGCGATCACTTCTGCATCGTCTGGCACGTACATGTTCAGGCCATTCGACACCATCACATCAGTACCGCCGGCGACCGCTTGGGCATACGCATCTGCATCCCCGGACACCACTTCGGCGCCTGCTAGATTCCACGCATCTCCCAGGGCCAGCACCGTTTGCGCCGAGAGCCCGTGCTCGCGGGCACTGTCCGCCGCGCCTGCCAGGGCGGGGCGTTCCGCGTCCATTCCGATCAATGAGTGGGCCGCAGAAGCGTTGGGGAGGCGCAGCAGTTCATCCATGTAGCCGCACGGAATGGCCATCGCCGTCGTGCCATCGCTGACCAACTCCGTCAACACCTCGGCAAAGATCGCCGCGCGCTGTTGCGTGGCCACAATCCCCGGGGCTGACGTGAGGTAGAAGTGTTCAAGGGTGTCCGGGGGATGGGCATCGTGTGCGTGCGTGAGCGGATAGTCCACGCAATACCGGGCCCAGTGCGCATCCCACCCACCGTGGAGCAGCATCCAGCGTCCGAGCTCGCAGTTGGACCATTCGTCCAGGTCACGCAACAGTTGCGCGCGACTGCCAGATCGCGTGTCGGCGCGTTGAATGCGCTGCCTGGCAGCCGTGACAACTGCCAGCAGGTCAGCACCATCATCGACCCGGTGGGAACGCACCTCGGACATAGCGCGCTACTCGATCCGAGCTTTAGCGACGATCGCCCAGGCAGCCCACGTTGCCATGTCTAACACCGTCTGTGCCGACAGGCGGGCCGCTTGGTCAGGTTGCGCCTGTTTCCGCACCGATCCTCGGAGGTTGTCGCACAAGCCTCCAAGGCTAGTTGTCAAGCCAACCCTCGAGCACCGACGTCACGATGTCGTCGACGCTCGTCCCCCGAGCTTTCGCGTTTTGCCGCAAGTCGCGCCGCACCGATTTGGGAACTTGTACATGCAGATCAACCCGCCTCGCGTTGCGCTCGCGGTCCTTCTTCTCCTGCTTGCGCTGGGCTTTGGCGGACTTCTCCATGCGCTTCTGGGACTTCTTCTTCGGCGCCGGACGCAGCACGTCGGAGGTGGAACCTCCCAAGCCGGTCACAGGACGCAGATGCACTGGCCGCGGCTGTTCCACCTTCGCGGCCACCACGGGTACGCCCGGGGCGGCTTCCGCCGCAACGGGTGCAGCTGGATGAACAGTCGCATCCGGTGCCTTGCGCAGCGCCGGCCGCGGTCCCGGATTGTTCGTCATGTGGTCCTCCTGCCGGGTGCTGGGGCCGCCAGCACAGTGGTCAACAAATCAGCGAATGACGCCGACGCCGCGCGTGCGCTCGCCGAACGCCAGCGCTGCACCGGCATACAGGCGCCTTGGGCTTGCTGGATAGCAGCCCGGTCGGGGATGGGTTCAAGCACGATGTCGCCGAAGGCATCGTGTAATTCCGCCATCCGGTAGGTGTGTTCGGGTTGCCGCTTGCGCACCCGCGTGGCCAGGATGCCGACCAGCCGCAAGTCGTCGTGTCCAGCCCTCCGCGCCACTTCGATCGATTCCACCGCTTGCGCCGCGCTCTGCACCGCAAAGAACGACGGCTCGGTGATCACCAGCGCCGAATCGGATGCGTACAGGGCATTGCGGGTGAGTTCGCCAAGGTTCGGCGGGCAGTCGATCAACACCAGCGCATAGTGGCCAGCCACGCCGCGCAGTGCGGTGCTCAAACGCAGTTCCGAGCCGCGGGCACTTTCGGCGGCACGGTGCTCCAACGCCCGCTCCGACGGGATCAACCGCAAGCCATGTCCCCAACACGAATCCACCACGGCATCTGCGGCAATCCCCGGGCGGGCATCGTGCAAAACATCCGAGACCGAATAGGGCGCAGCGACCGGATCGAGGGCAGCAGTGGCGTTAGCCTGTGGGTCGAGATCGACCACCAGAGTGGGGATTTTCGCCTGCAGCGCCGCTCCCGCAAGGCCCAGGACAACCGACGTCTTACCGACGCCTCCTTTAAGCGATAGCACCGACAACACCCGGGTGCCGCGCACGGACGTCACGGGGGGTGTGTTCATCGCCACATTGTTCCATGTTCACCTAAGCGTTAGTCGTGCCGACACGCAAGTGTGCGATTAAGGGCTATAGCGCTGCACTCGCCAAGCTTCGGGGTGGTCCAGCGCAGGTGTTGACACCGAGTTGTCGGCCGGCTCGAACCGCAAACGGTCATGCATACGGGACACCCGGCCGTGCCAAAATTCCACCGAAGTGGCCCGCAGGAGATACCCGCCCCAAAAGTCCGGCACTGGCACCTCGGTGCCTTCTGGCCAGCGTTCGGCCAACTCGGCCAGCCGAGCGTCGAGCGGCTCCCTGGATTCGAGCGGGGACGACTGCCGCGACGCCCAAGCTGCCAATTGCGAACCGTGTGGACGGGAGCGAAAATACTCCGCAGTCTCAACTGGTGGAACCTGCTCAACGCGGCCGATAACCGTCACCTGGCGATGCGCGGCGAACCATGGAAACACCACCGAGGCCTGCGGGTTGGCTGCCAATGCCGCAGCCTTTCGCGAGGTGTAGTTGCTGAAAAATACGAATCCACGCGCATCGACACCTTTGAGCAGCACCGTGCGCGCGGACACGGCCCCAGTGTCGTCGGACGTTGACAACACCATGGCGTTGGGTTCCGGCAGCCCAAGATCGTGCACTTGCGTGAACCAGTTGTTGAACTGCCACAGCGGTGTTGGGGCTAGGTCAGCTTCCATCAGTTGCCCACCCTCGTATGAGACGCGCATCCCCGCGACGTCAGGTGGTTGCCACAGACTCATGGGTCCATCCTGACCAATGGTGATGGTTGATGCACCTGGCATGGCTAGGATCATCTGCAATTGCACATCACAACCCAGCGACGGGTGAGTCTTTGGCGGCCCGCAGCGGGATTGGTCGATCACCGCAGGAGGCAGCATGAGTGACTTCGTTCCCGGCCTAGAGGGGGTCGTCGCCTTCGAGACGGCGATCGCCGAACCCGACAAAGAGGGCAGTTCGCTGCGCTACCGCGGCGTGGACATCGAGGATCTCGTCGGGCGGGTGTCGTTCGGCAATGTCTGGAGCCTGCTGGTGAAGAACCGCTTCAACGCGGGCTTGCGACCAGCCGAGCAATTCCCCATTCCGGTGCACTCCGGGGACGTGCGAGTGGACGTGCAATCGGCCATCGCCATGCTGGCGCCGGCCTGGGGGATGCGGCCACTACTCGACATCGACGATGCCCAAGCCGAAGACGACCTGGCGCGGGTGTCGGTGATGGCGATGTCCTTTGTGGCGCAGTCGGCGCGCGGGCTCGGTCAGCCCATGGTGCCGCAAGCTCGCATCGATGAGGCGGAGTCCATCGTAGAGCGCTTTATGGTGCGCTGGCGTGGCGAACCCGATCCGAAACACGTACAGGCTGTTGATGCCTACTTCGTTTCCGCCGCGGAGCATGGGCTCAACGCCTCGACGTTTACCGCGCGGGTGATCGCGTCTACCGGTGCGGATGTGCCCGCGGCAATCTCGGGTGCGATCGGCGCGATGAGTGGACCGCTGCACGGCGGTGCGCCGTCGCGGGTGTTGGGCATGATCGAAGAGATCGAGCGGACCGGTGACGCCGATGCCTATGTCCGTGGCGTGCTGGACTCGGGGCAGCGGCTGATGGGTTTTGGCCACCGGGTCTATCGCGCCGAGGACCCGCGAGCCCGGGTGCTGCGCCGCACCGCTCGGGAGTTGGATGCCCCGCGTTACGAGGTGGCAGAGGCTCTGGAATCCGCCGCGCTACGGCAATTGCGCAAGCGTCGGCCCGACCGGGTGTTGGAAACCAACGTCGAGTTCTGGGCTGCGATTGTGCTCGACTACGCAGAGGTGCCCGCTCACATGTTCACATCCATGTTCACCTGCGCGCGCTTGGCGGGCTGGAGTGCGCATGTGCTGGAACAGAAGCGCACCGGTCGGTTGATTCGACCGAGCGCCCGGTACATCGGTGAAGGCCCGCGGCCGCCGGAGGCGGTGGTGGGTTGGTCGGCTGGTGATGTCTCGCCCACCGGCTACGAGACGGCCTAGCCCGTCCCGGACACCACAAATACGAGACGGCCTAGCCCGTCCCGGACACCACAAAATCGCCCGCAAACCGCGTTATCGCCCGTTGGCCATTGGGCGAATCTACGGTCAACGGGCGATTTTGCAGTGGGGGCGGATTGTCGCTGCGGATTGCGCCGTCGAACGGCCACTGAGCCGCTGCCCGCCCACGATGGGAGCCGCTGCCCGCCCACCTTGGAAGCTGTCGAACGCCCACCACCTGCGGTCACTGACCGGCAGCAGGGCGCTCGCCGGATTGCACAGATCGGTCGCCGCGCGCAGTCGTCCGCCGGGCAGTTGACGACGCGATCGAGGTGGCGCCAGGCGCCAACGTCGTGCCGTCAGCGTTCACGTGCGCCAACGTAGTGGTGATCTCGTGCAAAACCCGGCCGTCCACCGGCAACGACATGTGACCCACCCCGCGCACAAACACGTTGCGCGCATTGAGGTCGTCGTGCACGATCCGGGCTGAGCGCTTCGGAATGATCATCTGGTCGAGGTCTGACCACAGCGCCACCATCCGCGTGGTGCAGCGCGACGGTTCGGCCAGTTCGGCCACGATCGGACTGTCGGGACGCAGTTGCCGGGCAACGTTGTGCGGTACGAATCGGGCCGGCGCGGAACCCTGGTGCGGGGTGCCCAGCGTTACCAGGGTGTGCACGCGCGCGTCCCCGCCAAGTCGCTGGACGTAATAACGCGAAATCAGTCCACCCATCGAGTGACCGACAATGTGCACGCGTTCGTACCCGGTCTCGCGGCAGACCGACTCCACAAGCCGGCCCAGGCGGCGGGCGACTCGGCGAATATCGTCGGTCAGCGGGGAGTAGTTCAAGGAGATGGTGCGGCCAAAACCGCGACGCATGAGTGCTCGGCGCAGCAAAGAAAAGATGGTGTGGTTGTCGATCACGCCGTGCACCAAGATGATCGGCGTGCCAGCCGCCTCGACATCGTTGATGATGAGCCCGCGCCGCACCGGCGAGAGGTCATCGAGATTGTGCCGCTCCTGCGCCTCGCGCGCTTTGCCTTCCAGCAGGGCCAGGGGGTACATCGCGACGTGGGCGCTGAGCCAGGCCGCCTCAATCGCCGTGCCCCGCACCCCCGCCGGCGACAACAGCGAGCGGCGGGCACGCTCAGCAGTCCCCCGCGCGCGGTCCAAGTTCTCTACCAAGCGGTCCAGGCTGCTCACGGTGGCGGGAGATTCCAAGGGAAGGTTGTCATCCTGTGGCACGGGTAGCACGTTAGCCCATGTGCCCGAAGATTCCCAGAAGCCGCAAGTGATCTGAACTCGCGCGCCGTGGGGAAAGCCGCGGCGGTACTCTGATGGGTGACTCCCCAGCAAGGAAGGCGGGTGTGCATGATGGCCACCTCACCGATTCGCGTAGTGGTTGCCAAACCAGGCCTCGACGGTCACGACCGTGGCGCCAAAGTGGTGGCTCGGGCCCTGCGGGATGCCGGTATTGAAGTGATCTACACCGGGCTGCATCAAACCCCAGACATGATCGTGGAGACCGCGATCCAAGAAGACGCCGACGCGATTGGGCTGTCGGTGCTATCTGGGGCGCACATGACGCTGTTCCAGCGGGTGTTGGACGTCCTGGCTGAGCGAGGAGCCTCCGACATCGTGGTGTTCGGTGGCGGCATCATTCCGGACGACGACATTCCGCTGCTGCTCGATATGGGGGTCTCGCACATTTTCACTCCCGGCACCCGCACCCAAGACATCGTCGAGTGGGTGAACACCACCCTCGTCCCGAGTTCGGCAGCCTAGGTAGT
>CAZVKB010000051.1:8202-18156 GCA_964627505.1 uncultured Actinomycetes bacterium
ACATCGTCGAGTGGGTGAACACCACCCTCGTCCCGAGTTCGGCAGCCTAGGTAGTTCAGCAGCCTCACTCAGACAGCTGTGTGCCTGCGCACGACTATCGGCAGCAAATCTTGTGTCTGCGCTGCAGATTCAGGCTCGCCGGGAACTCCTTTGATCGAGGTTGCGTCCGACCCGCAGGATCAATGTGGGAACGATGGTTGGGACCAGGAGACCTCCGCAGCGTCCCCGCGGACCGCTGCGGAGAGTACACGGCTACAGTGATTGAGTCGCCAAGGGCTCTGGAACCGCCGGATTCGGCCGCCTCGGCCCGCCTGCCAGACCGACGGGAGAAGCAGTGGATCTGTACGAATACCAGGCTAAAGAAATGTTTGCCGCCCATGACGTCGCAACCCAGCTTGGGGTTGTGGTCACGGATGCCCCCGCCGCTGGCGTCGCCGCAGCCGAAATTGGCGGCACGGTCGTGGTCAAGGCGCAAGTCAAGACCGGCGGACGTGGCAAAGCTGGCGGGGTGAAACTCGCCACCGATCCAGTAGACGCTGAAACCAAAGCAGCGGGCATCCTCGGTCTCGACATCAAGGGCCACGTTGTGGGCAAAGTCCTCGTGGTCGCCGCCAGCGACATCGCCGAGGAGTATTACGTCTCCTTCCTCGTGGACCGGGCCAACCGCAACTTTCTGGCGATGGCCAGTGTCGAGGGTGGCATGGACATCGAAGAGGTTGCCGCCACCAAGCCCGAAGCGCTCGCCAAAGTCGCGATCGACCCGCTGGCTGGCGTGGACGCCGCGAAGGCCGCTGAGATTGTGGCCGCCGCGAATTTCCCGGCCGATGTCGCCGACCAGGTGGCCGAGATGCTGGTTGCGCTGTGGGACGTCTTTGTCAAAGAAGACGCCACGCTCGTAGAGGTCAACCCGCTGGTCAAAACCCCGGACGGTGCGGTGCTTGCCCTCGACGGCAAAGTCACCCTCGACGACAACGCCGACTTCCGCCACCCGGACCACGCTGCCCTGGCCGATATTTCGGCCACCGACCCGTTGGAGGTGAAGGCGGAGGCGAAAGGCCTCAACTACGTCAAACTGTCCGGCGAAGTTGGCATCATCGGCAACGGCGCCGGGCTGGTCATGAGCACGCTGGACGTTGTGGCGTACGCCGGAGAAGAATTCGGCGGGGTCAAGCCGGCCAACTTCCTTGACATCGGCGGCGGCGCCTCGGCCGAAGTCATGGCCGACGGACTGGAGATCATCCTGGGCGATCCGGAAGTCAAGGCTGTGTTTGTCAACGTCTTTGGCGGGATCACAGCCTGTGACGCCGTTGCGGCGGGCATCATTCAGGCGTTCTCCATTCTCGCCGATCGCGGCGAGACTCCGGACAAACCGCTGGTCGTACGGCTCGATGGCAACAACGCCGATGTCGGCCGAAAGATCCTGCTCGAAGCCGAACACGATCTCATCGAGATGGTGGACACCATGGACGATGCGGCCCGTCGGGTCGCCCAACTTGCAGCCCAAGGAGCCTGACGTGGCGATTTTCCTCAATGAAAACTCCCGCATTCTGGTGCAGGGAATCACCGGTTCCGAAGGCGGCAAGCACACGCGCCGGATGGTGGCCAGCGGTACCAATATCGTCGCGGGTGTCACGCCGGGCAAGGGTGGACAGACGGTCGACGCCGGCGATGCGCACATCCCCGTCTTCAATTCCGTCGCCGACGCGGTCGCGGAAACCGGTGCGGATGTGGCGGTCGTGTTCGTGCCGCCACGTTTCACCAAGGGTGCGGTGATTGAAGCCGTGGACGCCGGTGTGCCCCTGGCCGTGGTGATCACCGAAGGGGTGCCCGTGCACGACACCGCGGCGTTCTTTACCTACGCCGAGCAGGCGGGCACCACCCGGGTGATCGGACCCAACTGCCCAGGCCTGATCAGCCCTGGGAAGTC
This sequence comes from uncultured Actinomycetes bacterium, assembly GCA_964627505.1. Classification (GTDB taxonomy): domain Bacteria; phylum Actinomycetota; class Actinomycetes; order S36-B12; family UBA10799; genus JACJWR01. The sequence goes on from CAZVKB010000051.1 coordinate 10,130, forward strand.
CAACGCGGGCATCATTCCGGGCACGATCTCCGGCCCGGGTCGCATCGGTTTGGTGTCCAAGTCCGGCACGTTGACCTACCAGATGATGTACGAACTTCGCGACATCGGATTCTCCACCGCAGTCGGCATCGGTGGCGACCCGATTATCGGGACCACCCACATCGACTGCCTGGCGGCCTTCGAGGAAGACCCCGAGACCGAGGCGATCGTGATGATCGGCGAAATCGGTGGCGACGCCGAAGAGCGGGCAGCGGCCTTCATTGCCGAACACGTGACCAAGCCGGTGGTGGGCTACGTCGCCGGATTCACCGCGCCCGAGGGCAAGACCATGGGTCACGCCGGCGCCATCGTGTCCGGCTCATCTGGGACCGCGGCCGCCAAGCAAGAAGCACTTGAGGCTGCTGGTGTGAAGGTGGGACGGACCCCGTCGGCCACCGCGGCCCTCATGCGGGACTTGCTGGGCTGAACGCGGTCTCTCGGCAGGCCGGACGCCCCGGCGCGGGAACCTGATTTGGCAAGGCTTCTGCCAAGGCCGCTACTCGCAGCGCACCGGAAGCGTGTCGCGACACGTCCTTGGCTATCCCCGCTTGTCACAATGACGCCCATGCCAACCCGTCGTGCGCACCGACGCCCACCCAGTCGATCAGATGTGGGTCATCCACGCAATCGCTCAGGTGTGGTCGGCGATGGAGTACGCCGGTCGACCGCCGGTTCGGGGATCCACTCGGGGCGTCGGCATCTGTCCGAATCCGTGCTGCCGTCGGGCGTGCTGGGAGCAGTGGTAGCGCTGAGTGTGGCCGTCGGCTCGCTGGCGATCATTGTGGTGCTGGCAATTGGCGGCTGGGTGTTGGCTGGCGATCGATCGTCGTTCGCGGACACGTTTGATGTGGCTGCCCGCAGTTGGTTGGCGGTCAATGCGGTGCCGTTGAACGTGCGCGGGGGCATGGTCTGGTTGCCGCCGTTGGGAGCGACAGCTGCGTTGGCCGCCTTGATGATGTGGGGTGCCGGGCGAGCACTACGAGTTGGCGGCATTCATGGGACCACACGGCTCGCCCGATTTCACGGAGTGGCCACGGCAACTTACGCGGTGGCGGCGCTGGTGATCGCGCTGCTGGCTGATGGGCTCCGACCGAGCGTGACTTGGCTCTTGACACCGGTGATCGCCGCATTGCTCTACGCGCTGGCTGCGGGGGCAGGAGTGCTACGCGAAACCGGTCTATGGGGCCAGGTGACCGGCCGCGTGCCGGCGTATCTGCGCAGGGATCTGCGTGCTGCGGTCGTCGGGGTCGGCAGTTTGGCGGCGATGTCGGCGGTGGGAATCGTGGTGTCGCTGGTGCTGGGTTGGCCCACGATCGCGGCCATGTTGACCGACCTCCGACCAGGCTGGTCGGGCTCGGTGGGGTTGGTGTTGTTGTCGCTGGCGTACTTTCCCACGGCCGTGATCTGGGGAATGGGTTATCTGCTCGGCGCGGGATTCTCGCTCGGCGCCGCAGGGGTGGTGGCCCCGTGGCAAACACCGGAGAGCGCGCTACCGGCGTTCCCGTTGCTCGCGGCGGTGCCCACAAGCAGCACGGTGTGGCACTTGTTGGTGATGGTTGCACCGCTGGTGGCTGGTGCGCTGGCCGCACGAACTTTGGCCACCCGGGCACCTCTGAACACCGTGCCCGGGTGGGGAGTGCGGGTGCGCATGGCTGGAGTTGCCGGGGTACTTGCCGGGGTCGCGGCCGCTCTTGCCGATGGCACTCTAGGCGGAGGTTTGCGGGGCATTGGGCCGGCCCCTGTGCTGGTTGCTGGACTGGTGCTGGTGTGGTTCACGTTGGGCAGCGCGGTGTGGGAGTTCGTCGACATGTGGCGCGATCGGCGTGCCGGGATCAGTGCTGCTGATCCGAATAGCGAGATGGCGTCGGATCAGCCGGCAGAATCTGTCACCACCACAAACGCGCACTGATCCTGCGCGGAGCTATATGTGCCCGTTCCCGCCGTAGACTTCCTCATTGTGACTTCTCCTGATGCGTTGCAGCGCACACCGGACCCATCTGCGTATGGCTCAGATGTCCGACCCGGCATCGTCGTTCTGATCTCCGGCGCAGGTTCCACGATGGCCGCTGTGTTGGCGGCGACTCAGGACCCGACCTACCCAGCCCGAATAGCTGCCGTGGGGTCAGACACTCCGAACGCCGCTGGGCTCGCCATCGCGCGCGAGGCTGGGATCCAGACGTTCGTGGTGCGGCCCAGTGACTACCAGGATCGCGCAGTGTGGTCAGAGGCACTGGCTGATCAGGTGGCAGCCTTCGATCCCGCACTGGTGCTCTCGGCCGGATTCATGCGGATTTTGGCGCCGGTGTTCATCGACCGCTTCAGCCCGCGTGTGCTCAACAGTCACCCGGCACTACTGCCAGCTTTCCCGGGCGCCCATGGGGTGGCGGACGCGCTGGCGTACGGCGCGAAAGTCACCGGCGCGACTGTGCACGTGGTGGACGCCGGGGTGGACACCGGACCGATTGTGGCCCAGACCTGTGTGCCCGTGACGCCGCATGACGATGTCGATACGCTGCATGAGCGGATCAAAGTCGCCGAACGGGCCATGCTGGTAGATGTGGTTGGTCGGGTGGCGGCCGGGACCATTTCAGTAGTGGGCAGAAAGGTGACGCTGGTATGAAGACTGAGGTACGGCGAGCGCTGGTATCGGTGTACGACAAATCCGGCCTGACCGACCTGGCCGCAGGTTTGCACGAAGCCGGGGTGGAAATCGTGTCGACCGGATCCACCGCAGCCCGGATTTCCGACCTCGGGATTCCGGTGACCAGCGTGTCGGATGTCACCGGGTTCGCCGAATGCCTCGATGGTCGGGTGAAAACTCTGCACCCCCGCGTGCACGCGGGGATCCTGGCCGACCGGCGGCTGCCAGAACACCGCGAGCAGCTCGAGGACCTCGAGATTGCGCCGTTCGATCTGGTGATCGTCAACCTCTACCCATTCACCGATACCGTGGCCAGCGGCGCGGATGCCGAGGAATGCATCGAACAGATCGATATCGGTGGACCGGCGATGGTGCGGGCCGCGGCGAAGAACCACCCGAGTGTGGCGGTGGTGGTGAGCCCAGAGCGGTACGACGAGACCCTGGCGGCGGTGCGCTCCGGAGGTTTCACGCTGGAGCAGCGCCAAGCCCTCGCCGTGGATGCTTTTCGGCACACAGCCGCCTACGACGTCGCCGTGGCCACGTGGCTGGGATCGACGGTGACGTCGCCGGATGGCGGCGCCGGGTCGGGTGCCGGGATGCCAGCATGGCTGGCAGGTGTCTGGGAGCGCGCTGAGGTGCTGCGCTACGGCGAGAACCCGCATCAGCACGCGGCGCTCTACGTGGCGCAGCACAGCGACGACCCCGGCATCGCCCGAGCCGAGCAGATCCACGGCAAGGCGATGTCGTACAACAACTTCGTGGATGCGGATGCAGCCCGTCGGAGTGCTTACGACTTCGACCAACCGGCTGTCGCAGTGATCAAGCACGCGAACCCCTGCGGCATCGCGATCGGTGCGGACATCGCCGAAGCCCACGCCCGGGCCAACGACACCGATCCGGTGAGCGCGTTCGGCGGTGTGATCGCCGCGAACCGCACGGTGAGCCAAGCGATGGCCGAACAGGTGGCGGAGGTGTTCACCGAGGTGATCGTGGCGCCCGGGTACGACCCGGCGGCGCTGGAGATCCTGACGGCGAAGAAGAATCTGCGGATTTTGATCGCCGAACCGGTGCCCGCAGGTCCCCGGGCCGAAAACCGACCCATCAGTGGCGGGATGCTGCTGCAGACTGCCGACCGAATTGACGCCGACGGCGACGATCCGGCGCAGTGGACGCTGGCCTGTGGGGATCCGGTGGATGATGCCACGCTCGGCGATCTGGTATTTGCCTGGCGGGCGGTGCGCAGCGCCAAGAGCAACGCCATCCTGCTGGCGGCCGATGGTGCAGCGGTCGGCATCGGGATGGGCCAGGTGAATCGGGTGGATGCCGCGCGACTCGCGGTGGCGCGCGCTGGTGAGGAGCGGGTGCGCGGTGCCGTGGCGGCATCCGACGCCTTCTTCCCGTTTCCGGACGGGCTTGAGGTGCTCACCGAGGCCGGGGTGCGAGCGGTGGTGCAGCCAGGCGGGTCGGTGCGCGACGAGGAAGTGATCGCGGCAGCCCGCGCAGCCGGGGCCACGATGTACCTCACGGGCACCCGCCACTTCTACCACTGAGGGCGGGGGACCGTCGCCGCGGCCTGGATAAACGTGTGCCGATCGCACTGCGTTCCCTCGCAAACCAAGCGTCGCCCGCGACGCCACACCTGTGAACTCATCCAAGATGAATTGGGCGGACTGCCATCATCACTGCGGCACAAGCCGTCGGACTTGGCTGAAGGCATCGAAACCGGCGTCGAAGGTGGCGACGAGCTGGATGTCATGACTGGTCATGACTGCGACGTGTAGGGCATCGCGGACGGAGGCCGGGTGAGTCTGCAGCAGGACCACCGCGGTGTCCGTGTCGGCAACTGTGACGGGCAGGATCGTTGCACACAAATCAGTGACCAAGTGGTACACCTCAGCGGCGACATCTGGTCGACCCAGACGGTGGTAGCGGTGCAGTATTTCCTGCAGCACCTCGGTGCTCGTGACCAAATAGATGGTGTTGTCTTGGGCCTGCTGCAAGAGGCGCAGCGACGGTTGTTTGTGGGGGTGGTCCGACCCCGCCGCGTACATTGCGACGTTGGAGTCGAGAAAGACATTCATTCGTAGCGGCTATCGACCTCGGCAAGCATCTGCTCGAGGTCGGCCGTTGGCGCGTTGATCTGACCCAGACGCGCAACCGGGTCCACACTCGTCAGTTGCTCGATAAGCGCCGATTCCAGAACCGTCCGCACGAATTCCCCCTTGGAGACGCGGCGACGGGCAGCCGCCTGGGCAAGTCTTCGATCGAGGTCTTCTGGGATGAGAACCTGCAGTCGATGACTCATATGAGCATGTTAGCAACAGAGTGCAGTCCCGGCCGATTCCTTCGGGGCGCTGACGACCTCTCCACCCCACGTACGCCAAGATGCCTCCCATGGCGCAGCCGCAACCCACCGCGGCCCTCGACGACGATCCCGACCTCCCGCATGATCACGGGGCGCGTGCCTGGGTTGATGGCGCCCTGGCGATCCTGGTGGGACTGTTGTCGGTGTTTCAGTCGCGTGTGAACGGCGCGCTCGCCATCCGGGTCGGCAGCGGGATCGAGGCCGCAGCCGTGTCGTTTGCCACCGGACTTGTGCTCATCACCGTGATCGTCGCAGCCACCCCCGCCGCCCGCTCGGGCGTTCGCCTTCTTGCGCAGGCGCTCCGTCGGCACATCGTGCCCCGCTGGATCATCCTCGGCGGACTGGGCGGTGCCTCTTTCGTCGCTGCGCAAGGGCTCGTTGTTCCCACCACCGGTGTCGCCCTTTTCACGGTGGCAATCGTCGCGGGCCTCACCGCCAATTCGCTGGTGGCCGACCGGCTCGGCGTCGGGCCCGGTGGTCGCCGCCCGGTCACCTGGCCGCGCATCATCGCCGCCGGCATGTCCGTTGCCGGTGTGTTCATCGCCGTCTCGGGCAGCATCGGGCGCGGTGAGTTCGCCGCCGGACTGTTGGCTCTTGCGTTCGTCGCCGGAGCCCTGGTCGCCCTGCAACAAGGCGTGAACGGCCGCGTTGCCGTCACCGCCGGATCCCCCCTGACTGCTGCCCTGGTGAACTTCATCGTCGGTTTCAGCGCACTGTTCATCCTCACCACGATCTTCGAACTCACCGATGCCACGGCACTCGTCATGCCGCCGGCGATCTGGTCGGAACCGGTGCTGTGGCTCGGCGGTCCGATCGGCGTGGCGTTTGTGGTGGTCGCTTCTTTCGCCGTTCGCGGTCTGGGGGTGTTGTTGTTCTCCCTGCTCACCATCGTGGGTCAACTTGTGGGAGGTGTGCTGGTGGATGTTGTCGCGCCCATCCCCGGCGGCACCGGTGTGGCGGCGGCAACTGTGGCGGCCGTGGCCGTCTCCATGGCCGCCACCGTCCTGGCATTCCTCGGCAGCCGGCGTACTACTGGCACAATGCCCAGGTGAGCGCAACGATTCTGGATGGCAAAGCCACCGCCGCCGCAGTGAAGTCCGAACTCGCCGTACGGGTGGCCGCGCTGGCCGAACGCGGGATCGCACCCGGACTCGGCACCGTGCTGGTGGGCGACGACCCCGGCAGCCGCGCATATGTGGCCGGTAAACACCGCGACTGTGCGGAAGTTGGGATCGCCAGCATCCGCGTTGATTTGCCTGCGAGTGCATCTCAGACCGAAGTGCTCGCCGTCGTCGCCGACCTCAACGCTGACCCCTCCTGCACCGGATACATCGTGCAGCTGCCCCTGCCGGGCGGGCTCGACGCCAACGCGGTGCTCGCAGCGATGGACCCGGTCAAGGATGCCGACGGCCTGCACCCGATGAACCTGGGTCGGCTGGTGCTCGGCGCCCCCGGTCCTTTGCCTTGTACCCCTCGCGGCATTGTGGAACTGCTGCGGCGCTACGACGTACCGATCAACGGCGCGCATGTGGTCGTGATCGGCCGCGGTGTCACCGTCGGACGACCCCTCGGCCTGCTGCTCACCCGAAAGTCCGAAAACGCCACTGTGACCCTGTGCCACACCGGGACGCGCGATCTGGCGACACTCACCCGCCAAGCCGACATCGTGGTGGCTGCGGCGGGCAACCCCGGTCTGATCACCGCCGACATGCTGACCGCCGGCGTTGCCGCACTCGACGTCGGCATCACCCGCACGGAGGCCGGGCTGGTCGGAGACCTAGCACCGGATGTGCGAGAGGTGGCTGCGTTCGTCGCCCCGATGCCCGGCGGTGTCGGCCCGATGACACGCGCGATGTTGCTGGTCAACGTGGTGGAAGCCGCCGAACGGGCCGCGCAGCAAACCGACAACACGGCATCCGAGTAACCAGGCCACCGGTGTTCGCCTCCCGATGGCTGCGGCAGTGGCCGATCACATTGGTGCTGATAGTCATGGCCGCCGCCATGGCGTTCGTGGCGATTGACCGCTTTCGGGTCGGCTCAGTGCTGCTATCCACCTCGGTCCTGCTGGCGTTGCTGCTGCGGGTCTTTCTGTCCGACGACGATGCCGGCCTGTTGGTGGTGCGCGCGAAGTCGGTGGATGTTGGTGTGCTGCTGGTGCTCAGCATCGCCCTCATCGGATTGACCATCTGGGTGCCGCCGCCGCAGTAACACGGGGTTGCCGCGCACGGTAGGCTCACCAGAGCAGGGCGGACGCGCAAAGTGCCCGCGCGCTCTCGTCTGCTTTCAGGTGCCGCGGGGCGGCCTCGCCCCATGATGAGAAGGGTGCGCGATGTCGCGTTCTGGAAAAGTAACAGTGGTTGGCGCAGGTTTCTACGGTTCCACCACAGCCATGCGTCTGGCGGAGTACGACATTTTCGACGAGGTGGTGCTCACTGACATCGTCGAAGGGAAGGCCGAGGGGCTGGCCCTCGATATGAACCAGTCTCGTCCGGTTGAGGGATTCGAAACCAAGGTGACTGGTGCCACCACCGGACGTGACGGCTCTGGTTATGAGGCGATCGCCGGCTCAGACGTCGTGGTGATTACGGCTGGATTGCCGCGTAAACCCGGTATGAGCCGGATGGACCTCATTGAGGTCAACGCCGGCATTGTGCGCGGGGTCGCCGAAAACGTGGCCAAGCATGCCCCGGAGGCCGTGGTCGTCGTGGTGTCCAACCCGCTTGACGAGATGACCGCGCTGACCCAACTCGCCACCGGCTTTCCCCACAAGCGGGTGATCGGCCAGGCCGGGATGCTCGACACCGCCCGCTTCACCCACTTCGTGGCCGAGAAGTTGGGCAAGCCGATTGCCAGTGTCTCCACCCTCACGTTGGGTTCCCATGGCGACACCATGGTGCCGGTGCCTTCCCGCTGCACTGTGGACGGCGTGCCGCTCGCTGATCTGCTCTCGGCGGACGAGATCGAAGAACTCGTAGTGCGCAC
>CAZVKB010000052.1:0-17760 GCA_964627505.1 uncultured Actinomycetes bacterium
GCGGGCACCCCGGCACCCGCACAAAAGGTGTGAGATTGCTCGGCAACTCCGGCGCGGTCGCCATGCCGGGAATCACCGCGTAGGAGTCCCAATACGGACCACCGGAGAGCGTGCACACACCAAAGCCGATGGCCACTTTCGGGTCTGGCAATTCGTCCCACTCGGCAGTGATTGCTGGGAGGAATCCCGGTGTCACGGTGCCCGCGACGACGAGCACATGCAGATCGACCGGTTCGGCATCTGCCGAACCAACTTCAGCAGTTGCTGCAGCCCGCGCGACAGCGTCTTGCGCCACCAGGCGAAGCCCGCTTGCCAACTCCACCCCACAACACGCCAAACTCAGCGGCACCACTCGAATTCGGCGCCCCGCGAGGACTACAACGTCGGTGCCATTCACCCGACGCACTCTAATCGCTGTCGGTACAGTGTGGACACACCTGTGTTCCCCGGATGCGCGTGATCATGGCCGTCCTACACTGGTGGGTATCGGCAGAGACTGCCTACTCAAGTGTGCGTCGCGGAGGCACCGCGCGCCCGACGTATCCGAGGTTGCATGTCCAAGAAGACCGTCACCAAGCTCGACCAGGTCATCATTCGGTTCGCTGGCGATTCCGGCGACGGTATGCAACTCACCGGCGACCAGTTCACTGCCTCCACTGCCAGTTTCGGCAACGACCTGTCAACCCTGCCGGACTATCCGGCCGAAATCCGCGCCCCAGCCGGCACGCTGCCCGGGGTCAGCGCTTTCCAACTGCATTTCGCCGACCACGACATCCTCACCCCAGGCGATGCCCCCGACGTGCTCGTGGCGATGAACCCGGCGGCATTGCGCGCCAACGTTCCCGGATTGCGGCGCGGCGCCAGCATCATCGTCAACACCGACGAATTCACCGCGCGCAACCTCACCAAGGCCGGGTATGAAGCCAACCCACTCGAAGACGGCTCACTCGACGGCTACCACGTGCACCCGGTGCCGCTGACCTCGCTGACCTTAACCGCCCTGGCCGATTTCGACATCTCCAAGAAACACGCCCAGCGGGCTAAGAACATGTTTGCGCTCGGTTTGCTGTTCTGGCTGTACAGCCGTCCGATGGCTGGCACCGAGAAGTTTCTGCGGAAGAAGTTCGACGGCAAGCCCGCGCTGATCGAGGCGAACCTGGCGGCCTTGCGGGCGGGATGGAACTACGGCAACACCACCGAGGACTTCGCGGTGCATTACGAGATCGCGCCCGCAGTGATGCCCCCGGGCCGGTATCGCAATATTTCCGGCAACCTGGCGCTGTCCTACGGCCTGATCGCTGCCGCCCGGGCCACCGGCCTGCCGCTGTTCCTGGGGTCGTATCCGATTACGCCGGCCAGCGACATCCTGCACGAGTTGAGCAAGCACAAGCGATTCGGTGTGGAGACGTTTCAGGCCGAAGATGAGATCGCCGGGATCGGCGCAGCGCTCGGTGCAGCTTACGGCGGCGCGCTGGGGGTCACCAGCACGTCCGGGCCGGGGATGGCGCTCAAGGGCGAGACCATCGGGTTGGCGGTGTCGCTGGAACTGCCGTTGATCATCGTCGATGTCCAGCGCGGCGGGCCGTCGACCGGACTGCCTACGAAGACCGAGCAGTCCGATCTTTTGCAGGCCATGTATGGACGCAATGGCGAGTCGCCGGTGCCGATCATCGCTCCGAAGTCGCCGTCTGACTGCTTCGACGCCGCGATCGAGGCGGCACGCATCGCCACGACCTATATGACACCCGTGATCGTGCTCAGCGATGGCTACCTGGCCAACGGATCGGAACCCTGGCGGTTACCCGAATTGACCGAACTTCCCGACCTGCGGGTCTCGTTTGCCACCAAGCGCAATCATGAGGCGGACGACGGCAGCCTCGAATTCTGGCCCTACTTGCGCGATCCGGCGACGTTGGCCCGGCCATGGGCCGTGCCGGGCACCCCCGGCCTCGAACACCGGATCGGCGGCATCGAAAAGGACGACGGCACGGGCATCATCTCCTACGACGGACGCAACCACGAGCACATGGTGGCGGTGCGGGCGGCCAAGGTCGCCGGGATCGACGTGCCCGATTTGGTGGTGGAGGGTGACCCGGATGCCGACGTGCTGGTGATCGGCTGGGGGTCCACCTACGGACCCATCCATGTGGCCGTGAGCAGGCTGTTGGCGAAAGGCCTGCCGATCGCGCAGGCACATTTCCGTCATCTCAACCCGTTCCCCGCCAACACCGGTGACGTGCTGCGGTCGTATCGGCGGGTACTGCTGCCGGAGATGAACACCGGCCAACTCGCCATGTTGTTACGGGCGACGTATCTGGTGAATGCGGAGCGGATTTCGAAAGTGCAGGGGCAGCCATTCCGCGCCAGCGGACTGGCTGAGGTGTTCGAGGAGGCAATTCGCAATGGCTAACATCACTCAACTGGCCACCCCGCAGCTGCGGGCCAAAGACTTCAAGAGTGCCCAAGAGGTGCGGTGGTGCCCAGGTTGCGGCGACTACGCGATCTTGGCGACGGTGCAGGGGTTTCTGCCGGAACTCGGACGACGACGCGAGGACATCGTGTTCGTGTCCGGCATCGGGTGCTCGTCGCGCTTTCCGTACTACCTGGAGACGTTCGGGATGCACTCGATCCACGGCCGGGCGCCAGCGATAGCGACCGGGCTGTCGGTGACGCGGCCGGACCTGGACGTGTGGGTGGTCACCGGCGATGGCGACGCGTTGAGTATCGGCGGCAACCACCTGATCCATGCGTTGCGGCGGAACGTCGACATCACAATTTTGTTGTTCAACAATCGGATCTACGGCTTGACCAAGGGGCAATATTCGCCGACCTCGGAGGTGGGGAAGATCACCAAATCCACACCGATGGGGTCGATCGATGCGCCCTTCAACCCGGTGACGTTGGCACTCGGAGCTGGGGCGACTTTTGTGGCGCGGACGCTGGATTCGGATCGCGCGCACATGACCTCGGTGCTACGGGCAGCCGCCAATCACCGCGGGGCGGCTTTGGTGGAGATCTATCAGAACTGCAACATCTTCAACGACGGCGCGTTCGACATTCTCAAGGACCCCGAGACTCGTGATGCCGCCCTGATCAAGTTGGCTGCGGGGGAGCCGATCGTGTTCGATCAGGGCCGCAAGGGTGTGATTCGGGGCGGCAGTTGCGGGCTGACCGTGGTGGATACAGACGCGGTGGACGCTGGTGACATCCTCGTCCACAACCCGGCGGCGAGTTCACCGCTGACGGCGTTTGCGCTCTCGGCGCTGTCCGCGCCGGGCAATGACACGCGCACTGCGATCGGGGTGTTCCGGGACGTCGAGCAGCCGTCGTATAACGAGGCTTTCGCCAAGCAGATCGCTACCGTCGTGGACCCCGATGCGGACTTTGCCGCTCTGCTCGCTGGCAATGACACCTGGACAGTCAGCTGAATCTGACTGGCGGACCCACGAACGGCGAGGGTTCAGGGGACGGGACCTCTAGTGTTCCCGGGGTAGGGAGCAGTCTGGCTCAGGCCACGTCGGACTCGGCGGCGCAATCCGCGTCGGAGCCGGGTGCGCGTTCGCCGGTTGCGGGGTTGTTGTTCGGGTTGTTGGCCTACGGGATCTGGGGATTGTTCCCACTGTATTGGCCGCTGCTGGAACCGGCGGGGGCTGTGGAGATCGTCGCGCACCGCAGTTTGTGGTCGTTGGTGTTTCTGGCCGGCGTGGTGACTCTGACGCGCGGCTGGCGAGTGGTGGGGCAGACGTTCGCCAATCCCCGCACACGTTGGTTGTTGCTGGTCGCGGCGGTATTGGTGAGTCTGAACTGGACCGGGTACATCTGGGCGGTGAACAACGCGCATGTGGTGGAGGCGTCGTTGGGGTACTTCATCAATCCGCTGGTGAGCGTGGTGATCGGTGTCCTGGTGCTGCGGGAACGGCTGCGGGTGGTGCAGTGGGTTGCGGTGGGGATCGCCGCCGTGGCGGTGGCAGTGCTGACGGTGGACTATGGGCGCCCACCGTGGGTTGCATTACTGCTAGCGGGGACGTTTGCCACCTACGGATTGGCGAAGAAGATCGCGAATGTGCCGGCCGTCCCCAGCCTCACCGTGGAGACGGCGTATTTGGCGCCGGTCGCGCTAGGGATCTTGACGTGGTTGGCGGTGAGCGGGACAGGGCTGTTCAGTCGGGATTGGAGCACATCACTGCTGCTCGCGGGATCGGGTGTGGTGACTGCGCTGCCGCTGCTCGCGTTTGGCGCAGCGGCGATCCGGATTCCGCTGTCGGCGCTGGGGATTCTGCAGTACATCACGCCGGTGATGCAGTTTCTGCTGGGTGTGCTGCTCTTCCACGAGGTGCTGACCGGGGTGGCATGGTTCGGGTTCACGATGATCTGGATTGCGCTCGTGATCTTCAGCGCGGATGCGTTTCGCATCGCCGCCAAGTCCGCCGGTGCGACGAGGCACTGAGCGGCTGCCATGGTGCCGCCAAAGTTGACGCCAGTGTCAAGTTTGGGGATTGTGCGCACTATCGTGGGGGCATGACCTCCGCTGCACCCGTGCCCGATCCTTTCCGTACTGCCGAGCGTTTGGCCCTTGCCGAATTGGTCGCCGACTTCACGCGCCGCGACATCGCAGCACAACTCGCCGATTGGGAAGACTCCGGCGAGATCCCACGCAGCCTGCACGAGCAAGCCGGCGACCTCGGACTCCTCGGCTTGTCGTATGCCGAAGACATCGGCGGCTCAGGCGGCGACCTCATCGACGTGAGCGTGATGACCGAGGCACTGATCACCGCGGGCGGCTCCGGCGGTTTGGTCGCTGGCCTCTTCACCCACGGTATCGCGATCCCGCACGTGGTCGACGCCGTCCGGCGCCACCAGTCCGCAGGCAACACCGCCACCGCCGACTTCCTGCTCGAAACCGCCGTGCGCCCCACCCTGGCCGGTCGGGCCATCACCGCCCTCGGCGTTACTGAACCAGACGGCGGATCCGATGTCGGCGCCCTGCGCACCCACGCCACCGCCTTGTCCGCCGACGGCCAGCAAGTGGCCCCCGACCAGGCCCAACACTGGCGACTCAACGGCGCCAAGGCCTACATCACCTCCGGCGCCCGCGCCGACTTCGTGGTCATCGCCGCCCGGGCCTTCGGCGACGGCGCCGCCGGCATCGCGCTCTTTCTTGTGCCCACCGACGCAGCCGGCTTCACCGTCGTGAGCCGCATGCGCAAAATGGGTTGGCATTGCAGCGACACCGCGGAACTGAGTCTCGTCGATGTCGACGTTCCCGCCGCCGCCCTGCTCACCCCTAGCCCCGGCGCTGGATTCGCCTCCCTGGCCCGTCACTTCGCCGTTGAACGGATCTCCCTGGCCATCACCGCCTACGCCACTGCGCAACGCTGCCTCGACCTCACCCTCGACTGGACCCGCACCCGGGAAACTTTTGGCCGCCCCCTGAACTCCCGCCAAGTCGTGCGCCACGACCTAGTGGAGATGTACCGGCGCACCGACGTCGCCCGCACATATACCCATGCGCTGATCGCCGATGTCGCCGCCGCACATAGTGACGAGCCTGACCCGGCTGCGTCCGGCTTTCCCGACCCCACTCTGCTGTTGCGGGCGGCTTTGGCCAAGAACACGGCCGTGGAAGCCTGTGATTTTGTAGTGGACCGAGCCGTGCAACTCCATGGCGGGTACGGCTTCCTCCGCGACGCGGAAGTGGAACGCCACTATCGCGATGCGAAAGTGCTGGGCATCGGCGGCGGCGCGACCGAAGTTATGACCGACCTCGCCGCCAAGCTTCTCGGCTATTAGCGAGCGCCGCAGCCAATATTCAGGCGGTGCGGGCAATATTCAGGCGGTGCGGGTCACCACGAAGTCGCACAGCCGCTCCAACTCCGCGCGCGCCGGAGTGTCGATCAATGCCACCAACTCCGCGCGCGCCGCATCCGCCCACCTACGCGCCTCCGCCCGCGCCTGCGTCACTGCGTCATGGGCCAAGAGCAACTGCAACGCCTCCGCGTGTTCGTCGTCATCCGGCAACGGCCGCCCCAACAACGACACCAATCGGGCATCCGCCGGCGTCGCCGAGCGAATCGCCAACAACGCGGGCAACGTCAAGACCCCCTCCCGCAGATCTGTACCTTGGGTCTTGCCCGACTGTCCATCTTCGCTGGTGAGGTCCACGAGATCGTCCGCGAGCTGGAACGCCACCCCGATCCGTTCCCCGAATCGGGTGAGAGTCGCCACCACGTCCGCCTCGCAACCCCCAAACATGGCGCCGAACTGCCCAGCTGTGGCTATCAGCGAACCCGTCTTGTCCGCCAGCACTTCGATGTGGAAGTCCACCGCATCACGATCCGGTTGCGGCCCCACCGACTCCTTGATCTGCCCGGTGACCAACCGTTCGAACGTCGTTGCCTGAATCCGCACCGCTTCCGGACCCAGATCAGCCAAGATGTTCGACGCCTTCGAGAACAAGAAGTCACCGGTGAGAATCGCCACCGAATTGGTCCAGCGCGCGTTCGCAGAGTCCACCCCGCGGCGCCGATCAGCTTCGTCCATCACATCGTCGTGATACAGGGTGGCCAAGTGGGTGAGCTCCACCACCACTGCGGCCTGCAGCACTGCCAGCGGAATCTGGTCCTCACCCGCCTCAGTACCGCCTCGATCCCGGCCGAACTCTGCCGCAAGCAGCACCAACAGCGGCCGGAAGCGCTTACCGCCCGCGTCCACCAGATGCCGCGACGCCTGCGTGACAAACGGGTACTCACTGCGCACAGCATCCCTCAGCAGGGCTTCCACCTGCGCCAAGCCAGCGTCCAACCGCTGTTGCAAGGCAAGATCTGCCACGGAGTACCCGATGGTCACGCTCACCTACTCCTCGGCTCCGACGTTCGCACCGCAGCCTGCGGCACACGTCTGAGCCTAAACCAGCCCACGGCGGGGTGCATCACCGGATGAACTGCCCTGCGCCTTCGGCTAGGTTCAGCACCACTTCCGGTAGCACACCGAGGATGACCGTGATCGCCACCGACACCCCGATCGCGATCGCAGTCAAGTTGCTCGGCACCACCACGGTCGGGCCGTCTTCGCTCGGTGGATCTGTGAAGAACATCAACACGATCACCCGCGCGTAGAAGAACGCGCTGATCGCACTGGCGATCACTGCGGCAATCACCACCGGCGTGGCACCCCCTGCCACACCCGCAGTGAAGATTGTGAACTTGGCTGTGAAACCGCTGGTCAGCGGGATTCCGGCGAAGGCCAGCAGGAACAGAGCGAAAGCCCCGGCCACCATCGGCGACCGTTTACCCAACCCCACCCAGTTCGACAGGTTGGTGGCCTCTCCCGCCGGGTTGCGCACCAGCGACACCACCGCGAACGCACCTACCGTGCTCACACCGTAGGCCAGCAGGTAGAAGATCGTGGCCGTCGCGCCCGCGGCATTGGTCGCGAGCACGCCGATCAGCAGGAACCCCGCGTGGGCAATAGAGGAATACGCCAGCATGCGCTTGACGTCGTTCTGCGTCAGCGCCAAGATCACGCCGACGAACATCGTGAGGATCGCCACCACCCAGAAGGCCGGCCGCCAATCCCAGCGCGCCCCGCCCAGCGCGACGTACATGATCCGCAGCAGTGCCCCGAAAGCCGCGAGTTTCACAGCCGCCGCCATGAACCCGGTGATCGGGGTGGGCGCGCCCTGGTACACGTCCGGCACCCACTGGTGGAACGGAGCCGCCCCAACTTTGAACAACAGGCCCACTGAGATTAACCCGATGCCGGCGATCAGCAGCCCGTTCGGCCCCGCCACAGCACTGAGCCGGGTGGAGATGTCCGCGAAGTTCAGCGCGCCCGTGAAGCCGTACACCAGCGCGGCGCCATACAGGAAAAACGCCGAACCGAACGAACCCAGAATGAAGTACTTCAGGGATGCTTCCTGGCTGAGCAGTCGACGCCGCCGCGCCATGCCCACCAGCAGATACAGCGGCAGGGACATCACTTCGAGCGCGATGAACATCGTGAGCAAATCGTTGGACACCACAAAGACGAGCATCCCGCCGACACAGAACAGGAACAGCGGCCAAATTTCGGTCTGCGTCCACCCATCCCGCGCGAAGGTCTGTTCCTCCGCGCTCCCGGGCAGTGCCGAGGCACGTGGCGTGAAGGCATCCCCCGCGGGGTCGATCTGGCGTTCGGCCATGATGAAGGTGGCGAGCAGCGCCAGCAACAGGATCGAACCCTGCATGAACAGCCCTGGACCATCGATCGCCAACGAACTCTGCGCAGTGACCACCTGCACACCGGCCAAACCAAACACCGCGAACAACGCGATCAGCAACGCCGCGAAAGTCAGCGTCAACTGGGCACGCCGACGCGATTGCCGCGGCAGCAACGCTTCGAGCACCACACTCACCAATGCAGCACCGAGCACCAGCAGTATGGGCAACATCGCCACATAGTCAAATGATGGCGACGTAATGGTGGTCGCCGCTTGGGCTGCCAGGGCGTTCACTGTGCCTCCCCTGCGGTGGTAGCGACGGTGGGCTCCGGTTGTGCGACCCCCACGGTTGCGACCGTGCGTTCAACCGCCGGGTTGATGTCGTTGAGCAGCACCTGTGGGAAGAACCCGAGCGCCACAATCAGGGCGAGCACCGGGGCGATGCCCCAACGTTCCCGGCCGTTGAGGTCGGTGAAGTGAGCGTTGGACTCTTTCACCGGTCCAGTCATCGTGCGCTGGTACCACCACAGAATGTAGATAGCCGCCAGCACCACACCGAAGGTGGAGATGACGACCGCCCATTGGTATCGGCCGAACGTGCCCAGCAATACCATGAACTCGCTGACGAAACTCGACAGACCCGGCAGGCTCACTGCGGACAGTCCGGACAGCAAGAACACTCCAGCCAACACCGGTGCAACTTTGCTCACACCGCCGTAATCACCGATGTATTTGGACTTCCCGCGCCAGATCAAGTACCCGACCACCGCAAACATCGCCGCTGTGGTGAGCCCGTGGTTGACCATGTACAGGGTGGCGCCGGCCTGCGCGGTCACAGTGAAGGCGAAGATACCCATCACGATGAACCCGAAGTGCGAGATCGACGTGTAGGACAGCAAGCGCAGCATGTCGGTCTGGCCGATCGCCAGCAGCGCGCCGTAGATGATGCTCACCACTGCCAGCCCGATGATCACCGGTGCGAAGAATTTGGAAGCGTCCGGGAAAATCGGCAGGCACAGCCGGATCATCCCGAACGTACCCACCTTGTCCAGGATGCCGATCATCAAGATCGACGACCCCGGCTTGGCCTCAGCTGCCGCGTCGGGCAACCACGTGTGGAAGGGCACCATCGGGGCCTTCACCGCAAAGGCGAAGAAGAACCCGAGGAAGAGCATCTTCTGGGTGGCCGGATCGATGTCGAGGTTGATCAGGCTGAACAGGTCGAACGTGGCCGTGCCGGTCAGTTCCGCGGAGGTGACGTACAGCCCGATCATCGCGGCCAACATGAAAAGTCCGCCAAGCAGGCTGTAGATCAAGAACTTCATGGCCGCGTACTGCCGCTGCGGTCCGCCGTAGCGCCCGATCAAGTAGAACATCGGGATCAGCATGACTTCGAAGAACACGTAGAACAGGAAGACGTCGGTGGCACTGAACACGAAGATGATGCAGGTCTCCAACGCCAGGATCAGTGCGAAGTAGCCTTTCGTGCTCGCGCCGCTGGGCGATTCGTCCCCTTCGTGCCAGCCTGCGATCATGACGATCGGTACCAGCACGACGGTCATCGCCAGCAACACCAGCGCGATCCCATCCACCCCCAAGGCGTAATTGATGCCCAGGGTGGGAATCCACGAAACGTTCTCGACGAATTGGAACGGCTCGGCCGGATCGGTGGAGAAACTCAACCCCATCAACACCACGATCACCACTGGGATCAAGGCGAAGACGAACGCGACTTTCCGGGCGACGAGTTCGGCGCTTTCCGGCATGAGCGCCACGACAATTGCGCCGAGCAGCGGGATGAGGGCGAGAATGGTCAACCAGGGTAAGGAGTCCACGTCACAGCCTCACAAGGAATAGGGCACCGACCACTAGGACTGCGCCTCCCAACATCGATAGCGCATATGTGCGCGTGAATCCCGTCTGCCACCTGCGTAATCGCCCTGAGATACCGCCGACCGTCGCCGCGGTACCGCTGACGAAACCGTCCACTGCCGCGTGGTCGAACCACACCAGCGAACGCGTGAGGTATTGGCCCGGGCGCATGAATACGGCCTCGTTGAATGAGTCGGTGTAGAGGTTCTGCCGAGCTGCGCGGGTGAGGAACGACACGTGCTGCGGCGGCGTCTCGGGCACCCCAGGCGCGTACTGCTTGACCGTCAGCGCCACTGCCAGCAGCACCACCACCAGCACAATCACTGACATCACCCAGGCGGGGAACGGCAGTTCGTGTTCGCTGAAACCGACCACCGGCTCCAACCACTTCTCGAACATGCCGTTGTAGGCCAGGATCATGCCCGCGAACGTGGATAGCAGGGCCAGAATCCACATCGGGATGATCATCGACTTGGGCGACTCGTGCGGGTGCTGGTCGTCCTCCCAGCGGGCTTTGCCGAGGAAGGTCATGACAAAGATGCGCGTCATGTAGAAACCGGTGAGCATCGCGCCGATCAGCGTCACCATGCCGACCCAGATGTTGGTGCCGAAGGCAGCTTCGATGATCTTGTCTTTGGAGTAGAAGCCGTCGAACGGCGGAATCCCCATGATGGCCAAATAGCCGGCAAGGAATGTGATGTAGGTCGAGACCATGACCGTCCGCAGGGCACCGTAACGCCGCATATCTTCGCGGTTCTTCATTCCATGCATGACCGAACCGGCGCCGAGGAATAGGTCGGCCTTGAAGAATCCGTGCAGCAGCAGGTGGAACACGCCGAACACATACCCGGCCGGACCCAGGCCGACCGCGACGATCATGTATCCGATCTGGCTCATGGTGGAACCCGCCAACGCCTTCTTGATCTCATCGCGCGCCATTCCGATCACCGCACCGACGATCAGCGAGATGCAGCCGACGATGATCACCACGGTGGAGGCGACGTGCGCCAAATCGAAGATCGGGTTGGCGCGGGCGATCAGATACACACCGGCCGTCACCATGGTGGCGGCGTGGATCAGCGCCGACACCGGAGTCGGGCCTTCCATCGCGTCGAACAGCCAGCCGTGCAGCGGGAACTGCGCGGACTTGGCAGCCGCCCCCGCCAGCAGCAGCAAACCGATGATGTTGATCACCCAGGTGCTGGCTTCCGGCGCCGCTGCAAATACCTCCGGGTAAGCCACCGTGCCGAACGTGGCGAAGATCAAGAAGATTCCGATGGCCAGACCGAAGTCGCCGACGCGGTTCATCACGAAGGCTTTCTTCGCCGCTGTGGCGGCGGTGGGTTTGACCTGCCAGAAACCGATCAGCAGGTAGGAGGCCAGCCCCACGCCTTCCCACCCGAAGTACAGCAGCGCAAAGTTGTCGGCCAGCACCAGCAGCAGCATGGCCGCCACGAAGAGGTTGAGGTAGGCAAAGAATTTGCGGCGATCGGGGTCATCGGCCATGTACCCAACCGAGTAGATGTGGATCAGCCCACCTACCCCGGTGATCAGCAGCACGAAGATCATCGAGAGCTGGTCGAGTTGGAATCCCACGGTGGCGGCGAAGTCGCCTGACGACATCCAGGTGTAGAGCGTTTGCTGGACACCGCGTTCCTCGGTCGGCTCGCCCAACATGGTTACGAACATCATCGCGCCCAGGGCGAAAGAGGCCCACACCATCAGAATCGCCAGCCAGTGCCCCCACCGGTTGGTGCGGCGGCCGGCCAGCAACAAGATCGCCGACCCCAACAGCGGGAGGGCGATGATCAGCCAGATGTAGGAAAAAATCCCGGTGGCCGGCGCCAGTGTTTGCAGGGTCGCCGCACCCTCATCGCTCGTGGCGAGGGCGTCGAGCATCGGGGTCACCGTGCCACCTCTGCAATCGTCGTTGTGCGCATCAGTACCTCAGCAAACTGGGTTCATCGATGGAGGCCGCCCGTCGGGAACGGAAGATCGTCACGATGATGGCCAGACCGACCACCACTTCCGCGGCCGCCACCACCATCACGAAAAAGGCCACAGCCTGTCCGTCGAGGTTGCCGTTGGCGTGGGCGAACGACACGAAGGCGAGGTTGGAGGCGTTGAGCATCATCTCGACGCACATGAACACCACGATCGCGTTTCGTCGCACCAGCACCCCGAGGGCACCCAGCGAAAAAAGGATTGCCGAAAGCACCAGGTAGTGCGTCGGGCTCATGATCGACCCTCCTGTGGGTCCTCGTCGCCGGGGATCGCCGGTTGCCCCGAGGACACCGCGTTGACTTCATCGATGTCGGCGGGGTTCACTTTGCGAACCGAGCCGCGGGCCCGCAGCGGGGCGGGGATGGATTCCGGTGCCGTCGTGCCGTCGGGCAGCAGCGCGGGGGTGTCGACTGCGTTGTGGCGGGCGTAGACACCCGGCGGCGGCTTCATCCCCGGGTAATCGCTGCTGGCAAACCGCTCCTCAGCCTGTTCGCGCTGCCGTTTGCGCGGGGCCGGGTGCTCGCGGTGGGCCAGCAACATAGCCCCGAGTGCGGCTGAAATCAGCAAGGCGGCTGTGAGTTCGAACGCAAACACATACTGCCCGAAGATCAGCGCACCGACGCCCTGCACGTTGCCGCCGAAGGTTTCGTTGGCGACTGTCAGGTCGGAATCGGGCAACACCACCGCCCCTTTGCCGATGGCACCGACCAGCAGCGCCACAAATCCCAGGAAGAACAGCACTGCGGCAAGCCGCTGCCCGCGGATGGTTTCCACCAGCGAGTCGGAGGAGTCCACACCGACGAGCATCAGCACGAAGAGGAAAAGCATCATCACCGCGCCGGTGTAGACGATGATCTGCACCATCCCCAAGAAGGGCGCCTGCAGCGAGACGTAGATGATCGCCAGGTTGATCATGGTCAAGGCGACCCATAGCGCGCTGTGTACGGCTTTGCGCGACAGGATCATGCCCAGCGCCCCAGCCACTGCCAGGATGCCGCACACCCAGAACACCCAGGCTGCGCCGGCGCTGCTGGTGCTGGTCTCGGCGGCGAGGACAACAGTCAGATTCATACTGCGCTGTCCTCCCGTGCGGCTGCGGCCTTCGCGGCTGCGATTTGCTCCGCGGTTGCGCCTTTCACCTTACCGTTGTAGTAGTCCTTCTCGGTGGTGCCTTCGACCATCGCGTGCGGTGGCGGCACCATGCCGGGAAGTAACGGCGCCAGCAGTTGGGACTTTTCGAAGATCAGATCAATCCGGTTGTCGTCGGCGAGTTCGAATTCGTGCGTCATCGTCAAGGCCCGCGTGGGGCACGCCTCGATGCACAATCCACAGAAGATGCACCGCAGATAGTTGATCTGATACACCCGTCCGTAGCGTTCACCCGGCGAGAAGCGCTCCTCGTCGGTGTTGGCCGCGCCCTCGACGTAGATGGCATCGGCCGGGCACGCCCAGGCGCACAACTCGCAGCCGACGCATTTCTCGAGCCCGTCGGGGTGGCGGTTGAGCTGATGGCGACCGTGGAACCGGGGTGCCATGGGCACCTTGTGCTCCGGGTAACTCTCGGTGACCACTTTTGAAAACATGGCTTTGAGCGTCACGCCAAAGCCGCGGACCGCCTGCGGCAACTCAGGCATCAGCGATCTCCTTCGTCTCGTCAACGCCGCCGGCAACGACTGTCGCCATCGGCTTGGATTCCGCCTGCAAGGTCTGGCCCGGCAGCGGCGGCACGGGATAGCCCCCAGCCCACGCATCCACCGTTTTAGGTGTCGGTACGGGCTGCGGACGACGTTTGAAGGTGATGCGGGCGACTGCTGCTAGATAGATGGCCAGCAGGACGCCGAAGGTGACCACTACCACCACCGTGTTCAGCTCGTACTCGTTGGCCAGGTAGCGCACCACGGAGGCCACGAGGATCCACAAGATCGCCGATGGGATCAGGAACTTCCAGCCGAACTGCATGAACTGGTCGTAGCGCATCCGCGGCAGCGTGCCGCGCAGCCAGACGAACACGAAGATGAACGCAAAGATCTTCAGGATCAGCCACAGCAGCGGCCACCAGTTTTCGTTTGCGCCCGACCACAGCGAGATCGGCCACGGCGCTCGCCAGCCGCCCAGGAACAGCGTGGTGGCCAGCGCGGAGACGGTGACCATGTTGATGTATTCGCCGAGGAAGAACATCGCGAATTTCAACGAGGAGTATTCGGTGTGGAAACCACCTGTGAGTTCGGACTCGGCTTCGGGCAGGTCGAACGGGGCCCGGTTGGTCTCCCCCACCATCGAGACCGCATAGATCATGAAGGACGGCAGCAGCAAGATGATGAACCAGAGTTTGGTCTGCGCGTTCACGATGGCCGACGTGCTCATCGATCCGGCGTACAGGAACACCGCCACGAACGACAGTGACATCGCGATTTCGTAAGAAATCACCTGGGCGCTCGAGCGCAGGCCGCCCAGCAGCGAGTAGGTGGAACCGGAAGACCAGCCGGACAGCACAATGCCGTACACACCGATGGAGGCGATGGCCACGATGTACAGCACGGCGACCGGGAAATCGGCCAGTTGCAGCGGCGTGCGGTACCCGAACATCGAAACTTCCGGGCCCAGCGGGATCACCGCGAACGCCAGGAAGGCACAGACCGCGGAAATCAGCGGGGCCAGGATGTAGACGAAGCGGTCGGCAGCCTTCGGGAAAATCTCCTCCTTGAACGCCAGCTTGAAACCGTCCATCAGCGTCTGCAGCAAGCCGAACGGTCCCGCGCGGTTGGGGCCGATGCGCAGCTGCATCCGGCCCACCACGCGCCGCTCGAACCAGATCGTGAACAGCACGATCAGCACCAGCAGCACAAACACCCCGAGCGCTTTGAGCAATGACAGCCACGCCGGAATCGGACCGAAGACCTCCGGGGTCCCTAATGGGTCCATCTCACGCACCTCCTGCGTTCGCGGCCTGCACTGACACGATCGAGCCGGCGCTCGCGTGCAGGGCGCTGTGGACATCGCAACCGGGCGAATTGGTCGGCAACCAGACCGTGAAGTCGGGCATCTCGGTGACTTCGACGGGCAACGTGATCGAGCCGTCCGCAGTGCTCACTGTGGCGTGACCGCCATCGGTGACGCCGAAGGCCGCAGCTGTGGCCGCCGACATACGGGCCAGCACCGGGCGTGCAGTCGCAGCCAGATACGGCTCACCTGCCGCCATCAGACTGTTGTCGAGCAGGTGCCGCCACGTGGCCAGCACCGCTTGCCCGGATTGCACAGTCACCGGTGCCGCAGGTCGAGCAACGAATTCGGCTCGTTCGTCATCCCAGTCGCCGAGCTGGTCGAGTTCGGCGGCGGCGGCTGCGGAGGGCGCGACCGGGGCCCCGATGGGCGCGCCGATTTCGTGGGCGAGCAGCGCCAGCACCTGGCCGTCGGTGTAGCCGGCAGCGTCGGGGAAGACCGTGCCGAAGTGACGCACCCGGCCTTCCCAATCGGTGTACGAGCCGGACCGCTCGGTGTCCACCTGCACCGGGAACACCACGTCCGCCAAAGCAGTGACGTCCGTGGGGTGAGTGGCCAGCGCCACCACGAAGGGGGCGGCGGCCAAGGCATCTGCGGCGGTGTCGGGGTCCGGGAAGTCAGCCAACTCCATACCGCCGAGCACCAGCGCGGTGAACGGCGGTGGCAACGGCTGCTCGTCCTCGTCGAGTTCGGGTGGGGCGGCCAGCGCAGCCAGCACGGTGGTGATGTCGCGCCCCGGGGTGGCCGGCAGCGCATCGCTGGCCAGGCCCCAGGCGGCAGCGACTTCAGCGCGCGCACCGGCGTCTGCCACCGGCCGGCCGCCGGGCAGCAAACCTGCGAGCGCGCCAGCATCCAGCGCACCGCGTTCCCCAGCGCGCCGCGGCACCCAGGCCACCTGCGCGCCAGTGGTCTTGGCCAACTCCAGAACGGCAGTGAAACCGCCAGGAACTTCAGACAGCCTTTCCCCAGCCAGAATCACCGCGCCGGGCTGGCGCAGCAGGTCGGCGATATCCCCGGCAGTTGTCGGGTCGGCGAGTTCCGCCAGCGCCGCAGGCTCATCACCGGGAATGGTGGGGATCATCACCGCAGCCGTCTTGCGAAAACCGGGGCTCTCCCATGCCGCGATCGCCACGACCTTCGGACCCTTGCCCGATTGCGTGGCCTTGCGCAGACGCAGGAAAATCACCGGGGACTCTTCCTCCGGCTCCAACCCCACCAGCACGACGATCGGCGCGGCGGCCAAGTCGGTGTAGGTGACGCCCAGCCCGGTGCCGGCCACCGCCGCGGCGAGGAAATCGCGTTCTTCCTCGGAGGTGGGTCGGCTCCGGAAATCGATGTCGTCGGTGTGCAGCGCCACCCGGGCGAACTTGCCGTACAGGTAAGCGTCTTCGCGGGTGAGCCGACCTCCGGTCAGTACGGCTGCGCTGCCGCGGGCCGCCCTCAGTTGCTCGGCGGCGTAGTCAATCGCTTCCGGCCAGGATGCCACCTCGAACTGCCCGTCGGCTGCCCGAATCAGCGGCGTGGTCAACCGGTTGCGCTCCAGATACGGGAACGCGAACCGGCCCTTGTCGCAGTTCCATTCTTCGTTGACCTCGGGGTCGTCGCCGGCCAGTCGGCGCATCACGGTGCCGCGGCGGGCGTCGGTGCGCATCGCGCAGCCGCTGGCGCAGTGCTCGCACGCCGTTGGGGTGCTGACCAGGTCAAACGGCCGGGAACGGAAGCGGTAGCCGGCGCTGGTGAGCGCACCCACCGGACAGATCTGCACGGTGTTGCCCGAAAAGTAGGAGTTGAACGGCACCCCCGGGGCAATGCCGATCTGCTGCTGGGCGCCGCGCTGCTGCAGGCTGATGAAGTCGTCGCCGGCGATCTGCTCGGCGAATCGGGTGCACCGCGCGCACGACACGCAGCGCTCCCGATCGAGCAAAATCTGGGCGCTGACGTTGATCGGCTTCGGGAAGGTGCGTTTGGTGCCGTCGAACCTTGAGCTGCCACGGCCCGCGGTCATCGCCTGATTCTGCAGCGGGCATTCCCCACCTTTGTCACACACCGGGCAATCCAGCGGGTGATTGATGAGCAGGAACTCCATCACGCCTTTTTGCGCCGCGTCAGCCACCGGGGAGGTCAACTGGGTGTGCACTTCCATGCCGTCGGTGAGCGGAATCGCGCACGCCGGCTGTGGCTTCGGCATCCCCTTGATGTCGATCAGGCACATGCGGCAGGCGGCCACCGGGTCGAGCAGGGGGTGGTCGCAGAACCGCGGGATCTCAATGCCGATCTCCTCGGCGGCGCGGATGACGAGCGTACCCTTGGGCACCACCACCTCGATATCGTCGATGGTGGCCTTGATGTGGTCGGTGGGGACCACCGCTGCCCGGTCGTCGGATGTGGCGGTCATCGTGCCTCCGCAGGAGCGAACACTGTGGCGGCAACGGGGTCGAATGCCTCGTTGGCCGCGGTGTGGGTGCCAGCGACGAATTCATCGCTGAAGTACTTCATCGCCGCCGGATACGGCGTGGACGCCGCGTCGCCGAGGGCGCAGAACGAGCGACCCATGATCTGGTCGCAGAGGTTTTGCAGCAGGTCGAGGTCCTCGGTCTCCCCGGTGCCGGCGGCGAACTTGTGCAGCACCTGGTTGATCCAGTAGGTGCCCTCCCGGCAGGGGGTGCACTTGCCGCAGGATTCGTGTT
>CAZVKB010000053.1:0-17656 GCA_964627505.1 uncultured Actinomycetes bacterium
ATGAGCGGCTGGCGCGGCGGATCATCGACGGCGAACGCAACGGGTTGGAGGCCGATCTCGACGAGGCCATGCTCACCCGGGCGCCGTTGGACATCGTCAACGATGTGTTGCTCGGCGGGATGCGCACCGTGGGTGAACTGTTTGGCGCCGGCGAGATGCAGCTGCCGTTCGTACTCCAGAGCGCCGAGGTGATGAAAACCGCAGTGGCCTACCTCGAGCCGCACATGGAGAAGACCGACGACGCCGGGAAGGGCACGATCGTGCTCGCGACGGTCAAGGGCGATGTGCACGACATCGGCAAGAACCTCGTCGACATCATCTTGAGCAACAACGGCTATACCGTGGTGAACATCGGGATCAAGCAGCCGGTGAACGCCATTTTGGAGGCTGCGGAGACGCACGACGCCGACGTCATCGGCATGTCGGGCCTGTTGGTGAAATCCACAGTGATCATGAAGGACAACCTGGCGGAAATGAACAGCCGCGGGATCGCCGAGAAGTTCCCGGTGATTCTCGGCGGTGCGGCGCTCACACGGGCATACGTGGAACAGGATCTCGCTGAGATGTTCGAGGGTGAGGTGCGCTATGCCCGCGACGCGTTTGAGGGCCTGAGTCTGATGGACGCCGTGATGGCGGTGAAGCGCGGCGACCCCGGGGCGCAACTGCCGGAACTGCGGCAGCGACGGGTGGCGGCGAGCGGCGGGCGGCGGCGCGCCGAGGCTGCCGATGTGGTGGTGCCAGCGCGTTCAGATGTCGCCGCAGATGCCCCGATTCCGCTTGTGCCTTTCTGGGGCGACCGGATCGTCAAAGGTATTCCGTTGGCCGATTACGTTGCCTACCTCGACGAGCGGGCGCTGTTCCGCGGCCAGTGGGGGCTCAAGCCCGGTCGCAGCGACACCCGCACCTATGAGGAAATCGTGGAAGCCGAAGGCACACCGAGGCTCCGTGAGTGGCTCGACCGGGTGCACACCGAGGGGATGCTGGAAGCTGCCGTGATCTACGGCTATTGGCCGGCGTGGGCACACGGCGAGCAAATCGTCATCGGCGATCCCGATGAGCCGACTCGTGAACTCGGGCGGTTTTCGTTCCCCCGGCAACAACGCGGCCGTTTCCTGTGTCTGGCCGACTATGTGCGGCCGGGGCGTCCGGACGGCTCTGCCCCAGAGGAGATCGACAACGTCGCCTTCCACATCGTGACGATGGGCAATCGGATTTCGGTTGCGGCCAACAAGTTGTTCGAGGCCAATGCGTATCGGGAGTACATGGAGTTGCACGGGTTGTCGGTGCAGCTCACAGAGGCCTTGGCGGAGTATTGGCACGCTCGGGTGCGCGCTGAGTGGGGGATCTCCGGCGGCGATTCCCCAGAGATGGCGCGGATTCTCAAGCAGGAGTACGTCGGTGAGCGGTATTCGTTCGGGTATCCCGCGTGTCCGGACCTCACTCAGCAAGCGTTGTTGTTCGAGTTGCTGCGGCCAGAGCGCGTGGGCGTGGAACTCAGCGAGGAATTCCAACTGCACCCCGAGCAGTCCACGTCGGCGATTCTGTTCCACCACCCGGAGGCCACATACTTCAACGCCGGGTGACGGTTGCGGTAGGTCAGGGCGGTCGTCTGAGCTAGCCCGAACGCGTGGACGTACGGGTTTGATGTACGACGGCGCCTAGGCGGTTGTGCGAGGGGCGTAGTAGCCCAGCACGTCCAGCACGACGTGAGTAGTGGCGTCACCGCCGGCATGAACGGTGGCCAGGCGTGCTTGGGAGCATGCGACCAGCGAGGCGTTTGCCCGGGTCGACGCAGGACCCGGCCAGTTGCTGGTTGACGTGCTCGGCGCTCCGGTGGCGTTGTCCGGTCGTACGCTGACGAACCCGGCATGGCCGCGAGTGTCGGTGATGGTGAGATTGAAGGCGACCGCAGACGCAGTCGGAGGCACCAGGCCGGAACTGAGCAGGGCTCCGTCGGCACCCGCGCGACCATCGGCAACACCGATCAACCGGCTACCTTCCACAGGAGAGAGCCGGCTACCTGTCCAACGAGAATCGTAGGCGCGGCCGGGGGTGAGCGGATGAAACGTCGCCCCGGTTGGATTGATGGCTAGCGGGGTGTAATACCCGACGATGTCGATGATGACGTGGGTGGAACTGCCCTTAGCGCGCACGTTGATGTGTCGTGCCGCATCGAGTCCGACGACCGTGCCGTTGGCCACAATGTCGCCTGGGTTCGACCAGTTGAGGGTGGATGCGGTGACGACTGGTGTGTCGCTGGGAGAGACTGCGAGATAGCCGGCGGGTCCTGTGTCGACTGCGGTGATGTTGTAGGCGATCGCCGTGGCTGATTCGGGTAGCGCAGGCGTTGTGCTTGCGATGTCGATCGTACGTGAGGTACCCGCGCGGAGCGCGCGACGTTCGAGCGGCAAACTCGTGTCGGCGCGCGAGTCGTAGGCGCGACTCGGGTTGATGGGCGTGAACAGGG
The DNA here is from genome assembly GCA_964627505.1 of uncultured Actinomycetes bacterium. GTDB lineage: Bacteria > Actinomycetota > Actinomycetes > S36-B12 > UBA10799 > JACJWR01. The sequence goes on from CAZVKB010000053.1 coordinate 2,468, forward strand.
TGGCTTCGGCGGGGGCAGTGGCGAAACCAGTGGGAGCAGTGCTATCCGGCACGAAATAACCGACGATGTCGAGTACCGCGTGGGCGCCTCCGCTGCCGCCGGCGAATAGTTCGATCGTGCGGTCTGGGGCCAAGGGGATAGGGGCACCGTTGGCGATCGTGGTCGCGGGGCCAGTCCAGTTGATCAGCGAGGTGGCGGTTTGGGTGCCGCCGCCGGCCGTAGCGGCGAGGAATCCCGCACCGATGGCGTCTGTGATGGTGAGATTCGCCGCCACCGCTGCGGCTTTGGTCGGGATAGCGTCGGCAGCGGTCACGGCCCCGGTGGTCAGGTCTCGTCCATGTGCCACCGATACCCGGCGGTGCGTGCCACTCACGAGGGGTCCGCTGGGAATATCGATGCGCGTAAGCCGCGAATCATATGCTCGAACCGGCGCAATGGGAACAAAAAGTAGACCCGGTGGCGGGGCAGTTCCCGGAGGTGGAGGGAGATCTGGCACCTGGTTCGGGATGGGTACGACGCTGGGTCCGTTGATGTCGTTATCGCGCAGGATTTGGGCCACCGTGCAGCTGGGATGGGTGGGTCGGCACACCTCGGAGTCATCAAGTCCCAATGGCATGGTGGGGCCACCGTTGCGAATGATGTTGCCGGTGATCACCAGACCATCGTCGGTGCGGGCAGGAGATGGCCCGATCAGGTTGCCGGTGTTCGCCCGTGGGGTCGAGATCTCCAGGTGCTGCCAGGCAGAGGTGTGCCCGGGCGGGTTGACGATTGTGTTGCGGCGAATCGTCACATCGCGGTCGGGAATGTTGGCGGCAACACCGCCGGTCGCTGTGGTTCCCCAAGCGCCCTGGTCGAGTAGCAGGCGGCAGCGAGCGATGTCGCCGTCGCAACTGCGATATCCGAAGGTGACTTCGATCAGGTGGCTGCGTTGTCCCACTCGGGTGGCGACGTTGTCCTCGATCAGAATGTTGCGGCCTCCGTTGACGCCGAAGGCGGCGCCCTCAGTGTCGTGGATGAAGTTGCCGGCGAGCACAAGATCTTCGGCTTCGTAAGTGAGCCATGGCGCCACCATGAACTCCAATCCCGTGCCTTGACCGGCGGTGAAACCGCCCGTGCCGCACGTGTGGATCTCGTTGCCGCGCACCTCGATGTCGATCGACCCGCCCTTGGCGTATGCGCACCAATCGCCGGCGCCGTGGATGATGTTGCCGGTGATGACGCTGTGTTGGACTGCGACGTAATCGATGACGTTTTCGTCGGCGTTGCCGATGTCACTGTTGACGATGTCGAAGTGATCAGACTGGTTGACTTTGATGGTTTCCTGCGCGACTCCGGCACCGTCAAGTCGGGAGTTTTGCACTGTGACATGACTGCATTGCTCGCAATGCAGTGCGTCGCCACCGGGTGTGACGGAGAGGCTGTCGAGTGTGAGGTGATCGATGTCGAAGAGGTTGAAATCGCCAAGTAGCACCGCTGATCTGGGAGTTCCGAGTGACCGTATGACGATTGGCGCATCCGGTGTGCCGTGCCGGTCCTCCCAGTAGTGCGGCATGCTGGCGCGTGGGTAGGTGCCGGGAGCCAGATTGATCGTGATACCGCTGGCTAGCGGAGTGCCGCGGGGGATTCGGTTCCATGCTGCGGTCAAGGTGCGCAGTGGCGCGTTCGGGGTGGTGCCGGCGGCGCTATCCGAACCAGAGGGGGAGACGAACAGCTGAGTGGGGGGCAGCGCCGACGCGGTTGCTGCACCGCTGAATTGCGCGCACATCAGCAGCATCACCGCACCGAAACCGACGAGTGCGCGCGAGAACAGGCGGGCGGCGGTCGTCCTCATCTCCCATCTTCTAGAGGACATGGGACGCGTGCGCAACGGTACGGCCCGGATCGAAGCAGTTGTTGGGCTACATGGGTGAACGGTTCACCACACCGGCACGTCTGCACCGATGTCGGTCGTGTTCGGCCGAAACAGCGGCTGTGGCGTGCGAAATTCGCGGTTGCGACCGAAGTCCACGCTGACGGCGGAGGGATGGCAGCACACCCCACCATCTTGGTCATCGCTTACGGCGGACCTTCGCGGGACTCTTCCTGTGCCACCAGCTCCGGCAGATCCGACAATCGCCGCAGGGTGGCGAAAGGATTGCGTAAGCGGTGGTTGCGGCCGAGGGCATCACGGTGTCGATCCAGAAACCACCAGTATCCGGCTGTGAATGGGCAGGCCGTCGGCCCTACACGGACCGTCGGTGAATAGCGGCATCCGCGACAGAAATCAGTCATCCGGTTCAGATATGCCCCACCTGCCGCATACGGTTTCGTCGCCATCTGGCCGCCATCTGCAAACAGCCCCATTCCAATCACATTCGCTGGCATCACCCATTGCGTGCCATCCACAAACATGTCGATGAACCAGTTGTGGATCGCCGCAGGCTGATATCCACGCTGCAATGCCCAATTACTCAACACCATCAAGCGCACAATGTGGTGCGACCAACCGTGTTCATGGACCTGCTCAAGTGCGCTGCGCAGACAGGCAGCATGCACCACGTCGGGCTGTGGCTCATCGAACCACCTCGGAATCGTGACCTGTGCGGCCAAGTCGTTTCGCGCGGTATAGTCCGCTCCGAACCACCAGTAGAGGTGCCACACGAACTCCCGCCAACCAAGTACCTGCCGCACGAAACCCTCCACTCCGGCCAGCGGTATGCCGGAAGGATCTGCGGCCTGCGCGCGGCACACCGCCTCGATCACTTCTTGTGGGTGGAGCAGTCCTAGATTGAGCGGCACGGACAACAGCGAATGTGCCATGACCCAGTCCCCGGCCATCGTGGCATCCTCATAAGGGCCGAACAGGGCAAGCCGGTTGTCGATAAAGTCCGCCAATGCTGTGAGTGCTTCGGCCCTAGAAACCGCAAACCTACGCGGACCATCCGCCCCGCGAAGGGTCAGCCATCCTTCCTTCTCCCACGCGGCGATCAGGTCTCTGGCCTTCAGGTCGATGTCGTCCTGAACCGGGAAAGTGGTACGAAGTCCCAAGTCCGGCGCCTTTGGTGGTGGCAGACGATTCTCGGTGTCGAAGTTCCAGCGACCGCCTTCCGGTTCCCCACTCGGCGTCATCAAGATGCCAGTGCGACGGCGGGCATACCGGTAGAAGTCCTCCAACACCAGGCGTCGACGCCCTTCTGCCCACTGGGCAAATTCGGCCTGCGAAGTCAGGAACCCACGCTCCGGCAGCACCGTCACGCCCAACTTCCGTACCAGCTCCCGGGCTGCCCGGGTACTCGGTTCCACGACCTGCACTTCCCCTAAAGCCACCGACTCGAGTTCAGCCAGCCCCTCGCGATGGGTGTCGGACACGATGACGCGCACGCGAGCATCGGCAGCCCTGTGCAACATGGCGGACAGATAGATCAGCGCCTTGGCCCGATGCATCCGACGGCGCCCAAACGCTCGGCGGCTCATGATGATGAAAGCCTCATCGCCATCGTCGAAGCTGGGTCCGAGCTGGTCGGCGAACAACCACCGAATTCGGCGACTCATGGGAGCGCCAAGCGATCGCGATGTGCTCCCATCCGCCCAGCCTCCCAACATTGATTCGCGCCGGTTCGCGGTTCCCAGCGAGCCGAGCCTAACGTGCCACCCGCAGGCCTGCCCGGAGCCGAAATCCCAGCCGGTGAGGTCACCCGGCTGACCGCTGCGCGGTGACTCTAGGCTCTCAGCCATGGTTGACGATTCGCTGCGCACACCACACCCGCCCGTGTCCGAGCGTCGAGCTGCCGGAAAAGCTGCCCGCAAGCGAGTCCCGCGCAGCTCGCACAGTGCGTGGCAGCCAGCAGCTGATCGTCCCGATCCGGTGAGTTGGATGCGAACCACCAACGAGGGTCGACTTGCCGAATTCCTCCCCCACCGAGTCGGTCGCATGGTGGTCAGTCCTTTCACCTTCTTGCGTGGTGCCGCCGACCTCATGGCGATCGATCTCGCGGGCACGCCGCACAGCGGGCACTTCACCACGGCGATCGGCGATGCTCACCTGAGCAATTTCGGTTTCTACGCCAGCCCGGAGCGGCATCTGCTGCTCGATGTCAACGACTTTGACCAAGCCGCGCCTGGCCCGTGGGAATGGGATATCAAACGACTTGCGGCCAGCATCGTGGTGGCGGGTCGGGAAAACGGCCTTTCCGATCTCATCGGCCAGGCGGCGGTGGCGCAGATGGTCACCGCCTACGGCACGGCAATGGCACAAGCCGCAGGCACCGGGGTCCTGGACTTCCAACTTCAAGTATTCACTGTGCAGCACCTGCGCAAGTTGAGTCGGCGCACGGCGATGGCCAAACAAGTGCAGACGGCCGAAGTCAAAGCCCGACGACGCACCCACGCCATGTCGCTTCCGAAATTCACCCTGCGGGGTGCGGACGGGCGCCTGCGCATGATCGAAGAGCCGCCGTTGATGGTTGACGTCACCCCCGAGACCGAAACGATTGTGGGGGCCAGTGAAGACGAAATTGTGGGAGCGCTCGACGCCTACGTCGAAACTTTGCCGTACCACTGGCAGCGGGTGGTGCGCTCCTACACATTCCAGGACTCCGCGTATCGCGTGACCGGAGTGGGTAGCGCGGGTTTGCGCACCTATCTCGCCTTACTCACCGGCACTGATGATTCCGATGCCACGTTTCTGCAAATTAAGGAGGCCGGGCCGTCGGTCCTCGACGGTCGCACGGGCGGACCATCTAGCCGTCACAGCCACAATGGGCGCCGAATCGTGGCGTATCAACAACGCAGCCAGTCGGCCAGTGACCCGCTGCTCGGGTGGACCTCAATTGGCGGGCGGGATTTCTACGTCAAACAAATGCGGGACATGAAGGGCGACATCCCAGTCGAAGACCTCGACGATGAGCAACTGCCGCTGTACGCGCGATTGTGCGGCGCCCTGCTGGCGCGCGCCCACGCCCGCGCCGGGGATCCGGTGGGGATCGCGGCCTACATCGGCAGTGGCGAATCGCTGGGGCGGGCGCTTGGCGAATTCGCCGTTGCTTATGCCGATCAAACGACCGCAGACTGGGCTGCGGTGCGTGCGGCCGCGTTGGCGGGCGAGCTTCCATATGCGCCGGATCTGCGCTGACGGCAGCACTGAGCGCGTAGTGTGAAATCGTGCCTTCTCACGATCATTGGTTGTTCACCCAGGTGTATCGGCTCATCGCCCGGGCCGAGGAAGTCAGCCCGATAGCAGCTGCTCGGACCAAAGTGGCGGCGGGGTTGCGCGGCCGATTGCTGATCGTCGGCCTTGGACCAGGCGGTGACCTGGCACATCTCCCGGATTCGGTGACGCACGTCGTGGGGGTCGAGCCAAGCGCTTCCATGCGTCAGGCGGCACACGGTGCCGTCCAGCAGGCTCGTGCGCGCGGGATTCAGGTTGAGGTGATCGATGCAGTGGGGGAGGACTTGCCGTTCGCGTCCGACTCATTCGATTCGGCGCTTTTCGCCTACGTGTTGTGCAGCGTTGATGACCCGGCCCAGGTGGTGGCGGAAGTGCGCCGAGTGTTGCGCTCTGGCGGCGAAGTGGCGGTGCTGGAGCATGTGGTGGGACATGATGGCACCTGGATGCGGCGCGCCCAACGACTGGCAGCACCGTGGTGGCCGCGAATCGCAGGTGGCTGTCGCTGCGACCAGGACACCGCAGCCGTGTTGGCGGCAGGCGGATTTGACACTTCGCGGCTGCGCCATGTGGAGTCGGTGCCGCTGCCGCCGGTGGGTCCAGCATTGATCGGAACGACGAGGGTACCCGGCTGACCTGGGCAGATGCGGCAACGGAGTGCTCGCTGTGGCGGCTTTGGCGGCAGGAAGTCAGGCCACCTTGGGGTTGGCAGGGTCGTTCGGTGGCGTCGGGGGAACCTCGGCGGTGTGCGCGTTGGCCGGTTTGATCGTGGCTCTGTCAGCTTCCGAACTGGCTCATTCGCGAATGTCGTTGGCATTCTCAATGAGCCAGACGCCCGTGTCGGGTGGGAGCCCGCGGGTGAGATCCTCGGTGTCCAGATCCGGATCGGAAGCCAGCAGGATTCGCCACCCGGCGCATTCGGGAGGTAGCGCGAGGGTGTCTGAGGTGACGTTCACCGCGATCACCACACAGTATTGAGGGGTGCGTTCCGCTGATGTTGCGACCTCCGGGTGCTCGGTGTCAGTTCCGGAGTCTCGGTCGGTCAGGCTAAACACCAGGAGTCCAGGGGACGACTCCCACCACTGCAGCCTGGCGGTGCCCAGCGCCCGGTGTCGCTTGCGCAATTCCAACGCACGGCGATAGAACTGCCACATCGATCGCGAGTCGGATTGCTGGGCGGCGACCGTGAGGTCATCCCAAACAGTTGGCATCGGTAGCCACGTGTCGGGATTGCCGGAGAACCCGTACGGTGGCGCGGTGCCATCCCACGGCAGAGGGATTCGGCAACCGTCACGGCCTCGTTCGGTGTGTCCGCTGCGTTCCCAGACGGGGTCGGTCAGAACGTCGTCTGGTAGGTCATCGACGTTGGGCAACCCCAGTTCTTGGCCGTTGTAGAGATACGCCGTGCCCGGAAGGGCCAGCAGGAGCAGGGCCATGGCGCGATGTCGCCGACGCCCGAGTGCCAGGTCGACCCCGGCGCCCGCAGGCTGCTGGCCACGCGGCACGTAGGTGCCTGAGTGCTGCGCGGCCGCGGCATCCCCGGCGTATCGCGTCACTGAACGGGGGATGTCGTGGTTGTCGGTGACCCACGTGGTGGGGGCGCCAACCGCTGCATTGGCCGCCAGCGCACCATCGATCGCGCACCGAATTGCGCCCGCCTCCCATGGGCAGTGGGCAAATGCCAAGTTAAAGGCCAAGTGCATCTCATCGGGGCGCAGGAACAGCGCCACTGTCTCGGGATCAGCTCCGGTTTCGATTACGGCCATCCGCTCACCGTCGAATTCGTTGAGCACGACGCGAAACAACCGATAGATCTGGTGCACGCCGCTGGCGTCGCCCTTGTCGATAACCGGATAGCCATCGGGCGTATCCGGAAACGACGGGTCCTTTATGAGGGCGTCGGACACATCGATCCGGAAACCATCCACGCCGCGGTCCAGCCAGAAGCGCAGCACGTCCGTGAACTCGGCCACTACTTCAGGGTTGCGCCAGTTGAGGTCCGGCTGAGCTGAGTCGAACAGGTGGTAGTACCACTGGCCAGGCGCACCATCGGACTCGATCACTCGGGTCCAAGAGGGACCGCCGAACACGCTGCGCCAGTTGTTGGGCGGATCCAGGCCGCCGGGCTCGTGACCGTTGCGGAACAGATAACGCGCGCGCTCTGGTGAGTTGGGAGCGGCTGCTAGGGCTGCCCGAAACCAGGGATGTGCGGTGGAAGTGTGGTTGGGGACGAAGTCCATGATGATGCGCAAGCCGCGGGTGTGGGCCGCGGCGATGAGTTCGTCGAAGTCCGCCAGTGTGCCGAACAACGGATCGATGTCGCGGTAGTCGGCAACGTCGTAGCCGTGATCGGCCTGTGGACTCACCAGCACCGGTCCCAGCCAGATCGCGTCCACGCCGAGGGCCACGAGGTAGTCGAGACGGTCGATGATGCCGCGTAGGTCGCCGACGCCGTCAGAGTTGCCGTCGGCGAAGGAGCGGGGGTAGATCTGGTAGACCACTGCATGCCGCCACCATTGGGTCGGTGCGGTGGTCATAGCCCCGTGAAGGTCTCGCCGCCGAATTTGGCCTGCAATAGGTCGTCAGTCTCGTCTGCGCTGACTGCGATGCCGCCTACCGCGTACATCAGGGTGTCGCGAGCAATGTCGTCGCCGTGCAGCCGATGACTCATCACCACCGATACCAGCCCTGGCTTACCTAGCACGGCGACCAGGCGGCCGAAGACAAATGAATCGTCGGTGGCGATGGTTTCGAACAGTTCCGGTGTGGCAGGCACATTGAGCAGTAGGGGTGCGAAGATGTCGATCACCGTGGTGGCGCCGTTGGGGTGGGTGCCCACTTGGATGAAGACACGGGATGACCCCGCGGGCAGGCTGATCCGGCCGTCGGCCTCTTCGGTGAGTTCACCAAATCCAGCGAGATACTCGGCGACGGTGTGGCGCACGTCCGCCTCGGCAACAGTCATGGTGGTCCTTTTCTGTCACGTACGCTCAGGGTACGTAACGCTAGGGGAATCAAGGCCACACCCTAGGCCCGTCGGAGGCAGTCGGGTGAGTGTGACGCTGTCAGCAGTAGTTTTGCGCGTTTCTGCATACGATCCCGGGCGGCGATTTCGAAGTCGCCGGATTTTGCCGATTTCTGCATATGTTAGGCCGCCGATTGGGGCTTGTGTGTGTGCAGAAACCGGCGAAAACGCATGATCAAAAATCAGCCCATCCTGAACGTATGCAGAAACGCGCATTTCCCACGTCCGCGGGTCAGGTGAACCGCAGCCGCTCCGAACCGTCTCGAATTCCCTGCTCTCACACACAATTGCGGAGCGCGGACGCAGTTGATCACGGTGACGACGAGGGCGCCGGTGCAACACTCTTGGTGGGTGTTGGCGCATAAGTGGGTGACTGCGTGTAGCTGGGGGTTGGCGTGTATGTGGGCGAAGGTTTATACGTAGGTGACTGCGAAGACGGCGGGTAGTACGAGTTGCCGCTGCCTCCAGACCCGCTGCCGCCGCTACCCGAGCTACCACCCGAGGAATCCTCGCCATTGGTGTCGAGGTTCTTCGCAGTGGCCGTGAATGATGACGTTCCACCATTGCCGCACTTGAACTCAATCGGCACCAGTTGGTTCTCAGCGATTGGAGTCGGCGTGCTGGAGCTGGTGGATGGGTACTCCAGGCCGAGCAAGAAGTTGCCGGTGGGTTCCCACTTCATCGAGGCCCCGACCTGCAGGGTCCAGGAGTCATCCTGCCGGGGTGGCTCATTGTCACTGACGTAGCTGCGAAACTCCATCCCGCTGAACACCACTGAGAGTGCCTCGGAAAGCACCAACTCCTCGGATCCGGTGTTGGTGAGTTCCCCATACACCCGAGAGGTACCAAGATCCGCGGGGGTGACGATGGCGTCCTGGACCGAGAATGAACAGGCCTGGTCGGTGCCGCTGGGACTCGCCGAACTGACGTTGGCCGAAGGCGAACTGGGACACCCCGTGAGCGTGAGGAGCGCAACAGTCCCCATTCCGATCACAATCGCCGTATTCTTCTTCATCTCGACACCCTTCTGTGGTGCTGACCAGCACCCGGAACGAGGCGATGCCGAGGATTTCACTGCAAGTAGCGAAGTCTTGACCCCTCGGCCTTGGATGTCAAGGCAAGGCTGGTGACCCTTCAGCCGGTGAAACCGAGTCGGCCTTTGCCGCGAGGCGTGGCGGCGGGAACGTCTGCGATGGCGAAGTCGCGCACTTCGTTCGGGTCGATCACGCCGTCCTCGGCGGCGCGTACCGCCATTCGCGTGGCCATGGTTTCGAAGAGGCTGCGGACAAACCGGGCATTGCCGCCGGTGTCGGACGTACCGCTGGCGGCAATCGAGGTACGAATTGCGTCCAGCACCTCCGGTGGGCAGTTGACCTTATTGCTGGTGGCCAGATTGGCGAAGATCTCCACCAACTCGTCCTCGGAGTAGCTCGGGAACGAGATGAAAGTCTGGAAACGCGAGCGCAGGCCCGGGTTGGATTCGATGAAGTCGTCCATCTGCTCTTCGTAGCCGGCGGCAACAACTGCGAGCTGGCTGCGGTTGTCTTCCATCGCCTTGACGAGGGTTGCGATGGCTTCTGCGCCGAAGTCTTCCTCGTATTTAGGGGCCAGCGCGTAGGCCTCGTCGATGAACAGGACGCCGCCTTTGGCTTGATCGATCATCTTCTGGGTGCGGATGGCGGTCTGGCCGACGTAGCCCGCCACGAGGTCGCCGCGGCTGGTCTCCACCACATGACCGGATTCGAGTAAGCCCAACCCGCGATAGATTCGGGCGACGATCCGCGCGACTGTGGTCTTGCCGGTGCCAGGCTCACCGGTGAACACCAAGTGCATGCCGGAGGCCAGACGTGGCAGCCCCTCGCGCTCCCGCACCAGGTTGAATTCGGCGATGGCTTTGAGTTCTCGGACGCGCTTTTTCACCGAATCCAGACCGATGAGCGCGTCGAGTTCGCCCATGGCCTCGGTGAGAATCCGTTCGCGGGTGGCCGCGTCGGTGAGTCCCGCGGCTGTGGGAGGGTTCGAATTGTCGGGGCTGCTGCTTGATGCGGTACGAACTCCGGGCTGAGCATCAGCGGCCATGGGCCCGGCGAGGCTGTGCTCGCCAACTGGGCTCCACCCGACAGTCGACAGAGCTGAGTCCTGTGACGTGCATCGGCTCAGGAGTTCCATGGCTGCCGGCGAAACAGTGGGCGGGGTGGTTGCCTGCCCAGGTGCTGGCAACCGGTTTCGCGCTGCCGCCACATCGAGCGGGGTTACTGGTCCTCTCGGCTGCTGAAACCGGCTGAACACAGCGAGCACCACATGTGCGACCCCGACCTCGGCATGCGCCTGTTGCTTGGCGAGGGCGATCGCCTCGTCCGCAATGTGCTCGCGCAGGCTCATGAATCGGCGTCGACGAAGCGTTGACCGCCGAACTTCTGCTGCAACTCGTCATCGAGTTCGTCGGCTGTGACGGCCACAGCGGCGAGCGCACCACGCAGTTCCGGGCCGTCAAGGTAATCACCGAGTAAGGCGTAGTCGAACGAAACCATGCCGAAGCCCGGGCGATTGGGATCGGGATTCCAGCAGGCGTTTCCGAATAGATATGAGGTGCCTTCCGTGGCAATCCAACGGAACAGTTCGGGACTTTCACCGACGTTGCGCACAACAGGCGCCCACATTTTTATCAGCACTCGGGCGCTGTCGCCCTCACCCTGTTCAAAGACGCGGATATTGACCGCCGTGGATTCGAACCGGACTTGGTAGCCCTCGGAAATCAGGCGCACGTCGAGTTCCATGTCATCAACGAGGATCCGCTGGACCTTGTCCTTGACAACTGCAATATTGCTCACTTTGGCCCCTGGCGCTGTGGTCATCACGGATGCCCCCCAAATGGGCACCCCTCGCCGCTTGAGCCTACACCCGTTGCAGCGTACGACCAGGGGGGAAAGTTCCGGTCGCCCCGAACTGCGGCGCGGCGATTGGCGGGTGCACGGCTTTCACTAGGCTGGCCCCATGTCGAAGGTTCTCGTTTCTCTTCCGGTGGGTGAACGCGTAGGCATCGCGTTCTCCGGCGGACTAGACACCTCAGTTGCTGTGGCCTGGATGCGCGACAAGGGTGCCGTTCCGTGCGCCTATACCGCCGATCTTGGCCAATACGATGAGCCCGACATCGCCTCGGTGCCCGATCGCGCGACTGCCTATGGCGCCGAGATCTCTCGGTTGGTCGACTGTCGGGAAGCGTTGGTGGAGGAGGGTTTGACCGCGATTGCGTGCGGGGCGTTCCACATTCGAGCCGGGGGCAAGCAGTACTTCAACACCACCCCGCTCGGGCGGGCGGTGACGGGAACGCTGTTGGTGCGGGCGATGTTGGCCGACGATGTGTACATCTGGGGCGACGGTTCCACCTACAAGGGCAACGACATCGAGCGGTTCTACCGATACGGACTGCTGGTGAACCCGGACCTGCGGATCTACAAACCGTGGCTGGATGCCAACTTCGTCACCGAACTCGGCGGTCGCAAAGAGATGAGCGAGTGGCTGAGCGAACGGGACTTGCCGTATCGCGACAGCGCGGAGAAGGCGTACTCCACTGACGCCAACATCCTCGGCGCCACCCATGAGGCCAAGCACCTGGAACACCTCGACTCCTCGATCGAGATCGTCGAGCCGATCATGGGGGTGCGGTTCTGGGACTCTAGCGTGGATATCCCCACCGAAGATGTCACCATCAGTTTCCGCAACGGCCGACCCGTGGCCATCAACTCGGTGACGTTCGCAGATTCTGTTTCGCTCTTCCAAGAGGCAAATGCGATCGGCGGGCGTCACGGTCTGGGCATGGCTGACCAGATCGAAAACCGGATCATCGAAGCCAAGAGTCGCGGCATCTATGAAGCGCCTGGCATGGCGCTGTTGTTCATCGCCTACGAACGTCTGCTCAGCGCGATCCACAATGAGGACACGATCGTCAACTATCACACCGAGGGACGCAAACTCGGTCGGCTGCTGTACGAAGGCCGGTGGTTGGACCCGCAGGCGCTGATGCTGCGCGAGTCCATCGTGCGTTGGGTGGCCAGTGCCGTCACCGGTGAGGTGACGCTGCGTCTCCGGCGGGGTGATGACTACTCGATCATGAACACCCAGGGGCCGAATTTCTCCTACCATCCTGACAAGTTGTCGATGGAGCGCAACCAAGGTGCGGTGTTCGGACCGGTCGATCGGATCGGACAATTGACGATGCGTAACCTCGACATCGCCGACACCCGAGCCCGACTCGAGTTGTATGCCAGCCAAGGGCAATTGCTCGAGCGGCACACGTCGTTGATCGGCGATTTGGAGCCCGGTGGCGCCACGGCGATTGCGGCTCCCAACCCGCAGGCTGAGATCGACGATGAAGTGCCGTTGGAGCGCGCATCGTTCGACTTCGGCGCAGACTAAACCTGCCTCCCGCGGGTTGTGGTGTGGGGGGAGTGGCTGATGGTTTCGAGGTACTCCCGGGACACCACACCCGCCCGCACATGTGCGGGATCGGTGAATTGGCGACGACCCACGAACGTCACAACCGTCGCGGGGGTGCGCGCCGTGGGGTCCAGCAGTGCGATCCCGTCGGTGACCTCGAGCAACCATCCGTATGCGAAGACATGTTTCGTCGCAGTCCGTTCGGAATCATCAGAGCCCGCACTCACGGGTCGCCTTTCCCAATAACGGTGTCAGGTGGGCGGGGTGGTTATGTTAGGACAGTGGACATCCAAAAGTCGACAGTCACCAACGACGATCATGCGGCAGACCCGTTCCTGATCACCGACCCGGCCCGACTGCGACTCATCCTCGTTGTCGTCGGACTGTCGTTGATGATGGTGGTGTCGGCGGTGAGCGGACTGAACATCGCGTTGCCAGATGTCGCTCGCGACACCGGCGCCACCCAGAGTCAAATGCAGTGGATCGTGGACTCTTACACCGTCACGCTGGCTGCGCTGCTGTTCACGTCCGGTGCGATCGGAGACCGATACGGCAGGCGCAGATTGTTGGTGTCGGGGCTGGCACTGTTCGGGCTGGCTGCGCTCGGAGCATTGTTCACGCACGAACCGTCCTGGCTGATTTTCTACCGAGCGCTGATGGGCGTGGGAGCGGCGATGGTGATGCCGACGACGCTGTCGATCATCACCACGTCCTTCCCGCCAGAGCGGCGGCCGCGGGCGATCGGCTTGTGGATCGGTATGGCCAGCGGCGGGGCCGTACTCGGGTTGGTGGCCTCTGGACTGCTGCTGGAGTGGTTCTCCTGGAGTTCGTTCTTCGCGCTCAACATCGTGCTGGCTGTGTTGGCGCTGGTGGGTGCGATCGCCGTCGTTCCCAACTCAGTGGATGCCCACCCACCCAGACTCGATCCTGTCGGGGGGCTGCTGACGATTCTGGCGGTCGGCGGCATTGTGTTCGCCACCATCGAAGGCCCAGTGCAAGGGTGGGGGTCGTGGATGACGCTCACATCCTTCGCCATCGGCATCGTTGCCGGCTTCGGTTTCGTGATGTGGGGGCTGAAGACGACTGATCCGTTGCTCGATCCGCGTTTGTTCCGGCTTCGGGGCTACGCCACGGGCTCGGCGTCGAACTTCATTCAGTTTTTCGCGGCTTTCGGATTCTTCTACATTTCCTCGCAGTACCTGCAGTTTGTGGTGGGACTCTCGCCGCTGGTGACGGCGTGCGCGATGTTGCCGATGTCCATCGTGGTGATCCCCCTGTCGCGACTGGCACCCGGACTGGCCCTGCGATTCGGCTTCAATCGAGTTGGTGCACTCGGCCTAGGCGCCATGGCAGCAGGTGTCGCAGTTTTCACTACCCTGCAAGTAGACTTGGACTATTGGGTGTTCCTAGTTGGGCTGGTGATTTTCGGCGCGGGCATGGCCTTGGCGGGTGGACCGGCGACCACAGCCATCACCTCTGCGCTGCCGCGCGAGAAGCAGGGCATTGCCTCCTCAACCAACGACACCAGTCGGGAACTCGGCAGTGCACTGGGCATCGCGGTGTTGGGCAGTGTGCTCAACGGCGTGTATCGGGCCAATCTGGAACCCCAGCTCAGCAATGCGCCAGCGGCCGCGGTGGATGCGGCGACGGCATCGATCGCGGCTGCCCAGGACATGGCTACCCAGCTCTCTGTCGGAGGGGCCGAGTTGGCGGCCGCGGCCGATCAGGCTTTCGTGGCCGGGACCACGCGGGCATTTGCTGTCGGTGCCGTGGCATTGGCGCTCGGAGCCATATTTGTGCTGTGGCGCGCGCCCCGCCAGGGTGCAGATCTGCAGACCGGTGACATGCCACAGGAGGAGACACGTCCCAACGAGCATAATTCGCACCCGCAGGCTGACACACATGACTGACCCGTTGCTCACCCCGCTTGCCACTCTTGGGTACGACCTTGCCCAACCGGATCGTGATGGCACCGCTCACCCGGTCCCGGTGTCGCTATACGGCGAGGTGCAGTCGCATTGCCTCGTCGAGGGCCTGCATCAACGGGTTCGGAACCAAACCCACCTGGGGGCCGATGCGTGCAAATGCCACGGCTCTCACCTGCTCGGCTTGGGCTTTCGAAGCGCGGGGAAGTGACGTGGCTGCCGCCGGCATCAGTACCTGAAATGGAAACACCCGCTGCACGTTGGACGACAACGGGACCACGGTCAGCACTCCGCGCTGCAACTGGGTCGCGATGGAATTGGCGGCATCGTTGCTGACGATCACGGCGGGGCGACGCTTGTTCGCCTCAGCTCCGCGCGCTCTGCGTCTAGACTGACCAAGATTAGATGTCAGGAGAGCTGTGCGATGACCGCTGCCGACGCCCGTTCCCGAGTACCGCAACTGCTCGCTGACGTCCTGGTCGCCGTGCTGGTTACTGTCACAGCCACTCTGATCACCACCTATGTGGTTCCCTCAACGCAACGGATCTCCCTGGTGTGGCTCGGCGGTGGGGTGATCGCCGGCGTCCTGGCAATCTCGTCGGCGCGCCCTCATCTGCGCCGTCCTGTTCGTCACCTTCTACACGAGTGTGGGGAGTTGG
>CAZVKB010000054.1:0-17375 GCA_964627505.1 uncultured Actinomycetes bacterium
CCTGATTCGCCATCGGTTGCATCCCTGCCTCCCCGGGACAGGACACTGGTTTCGGTACTCACACTTCCGACGCGTGTGCGCTTGGGCGTCGACTGACGCCGCCACCTGACTTCGTTCACGTGTGCAATGTGGGCTGGTTTAGGTGACTGCGTAGAGGGGTCGATGACAGACACTTGAGAACTGAATTCATCTCCTGGATGGCTACATGGCCGAGTTCCCCTTGTCTTCGCGGTCAAGCGACTAGATTGCCGACTAGATAGCTTTTGGTCAGCAGGCATGCCGGGTTTCACCCTGAAGGAATGGGTTTGCGCGTGGAAGAGAGCACGAACGGCCAGAGTTCGCAGGGGAAGCCAGAAAGCTCCACATCCAGCCCGGGCGGGTCGTCCACATCCAGCCCGGGCGGGACGGCATCACCCACCGGCCCACACTCGCCCGCGGCTCAGCCGGATCCATTGGAATCCGAACTGAATCCGGTGTCGCGGCAATCAGGTCGCCACGGCGGGATCAGGCCGCGCAATTGGGCAGGTGGGATTCACCAGACGATGGCCAAGTGGCCGCAGATTCGGATCGGTAGCCGTTGGTTCAAGGCGGGCGTCCTGGTGCCCATCCTGCTGCTCACTTTGTTACTCGGGGTTGCCGTGGCCCAACAGCTGCGCACCTACCCTTGGATGCAGGAATTCCTGGTCCAATATCCGGGCACATCTGCGGACTACGTGCCCGACGTGGACAGTGGCTTCCCCTGGTGGTTGCGCTGGCAGCATTTCTTCAATCTGTTGTTCATGATGTTCATCATTCGCGCCGGGCTGCAGATTTTGGCCGACCACCCGCGGCTCTACTTCAACGCTGGCAGCAAGCCGGGAACCGAGTGGCTGCGGTTGCGCGACGCCGTTCCGGCCGACCGAATGGATCCCAGCCAGCCCGACAGAGTGTGGAAGGCGAAAGACGATGCCGTCGCCCTGCCAAGCTGGCTCGGGCTCCCTGGCATTCGCCATTCGATCGGCTTGGCGCGCTGGTGGCACTTCAGCATCGACTTGCTGTGGTTGATCAACGGCATCATCTTCTTTGTGCTTCTGTTCAGCACTGGCCAGTGGCAGCGCCTGGTACCGCGTTCGTGGGAGGTGTTTCCCAACGCGCTATCCACTGGGATTCAATACCTCTCGCTGGACCTGCCCGCCAACACCGGGTTCACGGCCTACAACGGATTGCAGATCTTGGCCTACTTCATCACCGTATTCATCGCGGCGCCCCTGGCTATCATCACCGGCTTGCTCCAGTCGCCGGCGATCGCAGGCAAACTTGGTTTCGGCAGTGGTGTGCTCAACCGTCAGTTCGCGCGTTCGGTGCACTTCGCCGTGTTGGCATGGATGGTGTTCTTCATCGTTGTCCACACCGTGATGGTGTGGATCACCGGACTGGTGGGTAACGTCAACCACATCACCCTAGGGACCAACACCGAATCCTGGTGGGGTGTCGCTCTCTATGCGCTGTGGATGGCAGTCGTGGTGGTGCTCTGGATCTGGGTGTCGCCTTTCACACTGCGCCACCCCGAGGTGGTGCAACGCACCGGCCGCTGGCTGATCGGGTGGCTAAAAGGCTTCATGGAGTGGTGGGATCCGCGCGCGACCTACAGTGAGAAGGACATTTCGCCATACTTCTGGCCGAACGGTGAAGCACCCGAGAGTGCCGAGTTTGCTCAGCTCGCCGCTGATGATTTTCGCGACTATCACCTGCGGATCGACGGTTTGGTCGCCAAGCCATTGGACCTGAGCTTCGAAGACATCAAAGCCATGCCCAAACACGAGAACATTACCCAGAACTACTGCATTCAGGGATGGTCGGGCATTGCCAAATGGGGTGGCACGAGGATGTCCGACATCCTTGCGCTGGCACAACCGCAAGCCGAAGCGAAGTGGGTCGTGTTCTACTCATTCGCGGAAGGTCCCCAAGGCGGGCGCTACTACGACTGTCACCGGATTGAAAACATGCACCACGAGTTGACAATTTTGGCCTATGAAATGAACGGTGAGCCGTTGGGCATCACATACGGCGCGCCATTGCGTCTGCGCGACGAGAGCGAGTTGGGGTTCAAGCAGGTGAAGTGGGTGGAATCCATCGAACTTGTGGAGAGCTTCGAGCATCTTGGAGCCGGCCAGGGCG
This sequence comes from uncultured Actinomycetes bacterium, assembly GCA_964627505.1. Taxonomy (GTDB): domain Bacteria; phylum Actinomycetota; class Actinomycetes; order S36-B12; family UBA10799; genus JACJWR01. The sequence goes on from CAZVKB010000054.1 coordinate 2,158, forward strand.
GTTACAACGAAGATCAGGAGTTCTACGGCTACCGCATGCCCATCTGAGGTTGGCGCCACGTGTCCCGGACTTCCTGTTGGCGATGGGCTTGAGCTTCTATCGACGTCGCGATGGCATGCTGTTGGGCGCGGCGGTGGGGGCGGGTTTTTCGGCCATCGAGACGCTGGGCTATTCCTTTCACCCGGCCAGGGTCGACGGGTGGTATGGCTTGCCACTGACGCTCGAGCAGTTCCGCTTAGGCACAGTGCCGACCATCGATGCCCGCCAGGACTTGATGATGGGCGCGGTTCGGACAGTATTCCTCACCATCAATGCCGTGCTGGGGTTACTGCTGGTGCGCTACCAATGGCGACTCGGTGGAAGGGAACACCCTTCGGGTTCCGGAATTACTCCGTGATCATCACCCGCTGGTCTGCGGTTGCGCAGCACCCCTGCGGCTGAGCGTCGCGGCGATCCACATGATGAACGCTGCCATTGCAGCGACCCCGAGCATCCACGCCCCGCTCAACGGAGTGAGAGCCATCAGCATGACGCCCACGCCCGCCACCACCACGGCCACCCAGCGGTGACTCAACCACCCACCTGGCGCGCTGTCGCCGAACCCTTTCCAGGGTGACAGGGCAGCCTCAAGCGCACTTGCCACCAGGACGGTTGCCACGATCGCGGCCAGAGCAGCAACGAAACCGCCGACCACAGGCGGGGCAAAGGCCACATATCCAGCTATCACCGACAGCGGCATAGACGGAAACTGCAACGATGCTCCGGCGAACCAGGCCATCCCCATCACGGCCGCGAAACCAACAACCGCCGTCACCAGTGCACCGCGTCGCACTGCCACGGGCCGTTCCCGAGACAACTCTGCAAGTCCTGGGTGGGCTGAGGCGATGAGCAGCACAGCGATCGCGGAAATCACCAACACCGCGGCTCCAGGACCGGCTACCGGCACCACAGGTGACATCGTTTGCGCCGGGGTGCCCAGTGCGACACCGACCACAGCCGCCAACACCGCCACCACAACGCCAATCACCAGCGCCGCGCGGGCTGCACCCAACCTGCCCCCACCGATGGCGGCAGCCGCGGCTCCAGCCGACACCAGCACCACTGCCAGAGCGGGACCGTCCAGCGGCGTCACCGACTGAATCACCGGGACCAACCACCGCAGTGCGACAGCTCCCAGGATCACCGCCACCGCGGATTGCATCGCTGCGATTGTTGCCGCCAATCCCCAGCGGGAACCGGCGACCGCTGTATCGGGCGCGCAACGGGCTGCCAGCGGCACGGCGAGCAGGATGCCCACGCCTACGACCACCGCAAGCAGCAGCGCGGACCACCACACGATGCCGCTGGGCAATATGGCAGCACCGCCGACAACGAACACCGGCAGCGCGGCGACAAACACTCGGCCTACCGAGACCTTGGCTTGGGCGGAGCCGGCGATAGCCCCGAGCACCACGAGTGCGGCTGCCAGGGTGACAAGAAATGCTGTAGCCATGTCAGAGCCCCCTGCACACGGAGGTCATGGACTCACCGGCGAATCGATCATCAAGCCAGTCGGTCCAGTCGGGCACCGAACTGAACACCGATGATCTATGCGTGTCACCGGGTAACTGTCGATAATCCACTTCTGAGCCGTACGCGCACATCTGGTTGGCAAATGCCCGCGTCACTTGCGGCACGATCCCGGTGTCAAGCGCTCCTTGGATAAAAAGCGTCGGGACCCCGGTTCGTTGCGTAATCGGCTGATTCTGCGCCGCCACCGTGATGATCGAGAGCGGTAGATCGGACTTGAAATAGGTGGTGATGGGCTGGTCGAGTGTCTGGACGATCTCGCCTTGGCATTGCTGGGCGGCTATCGGAATCTCTTGCGCACCAACGGGGGTGAAGAACGAATCCGGGCTCAGAATGTCCGGGTAACTGGCGCTCCATGACGTTGCAAGGTAGGAGACATAGCCGTTGCGGGGACCGGCTCCACCGGATCCCGTGCTCGCCACGAGTGCGTTGATGCCGAAGGGGATGGGTGGCACTCCGCCAGGTGCGATCGACACGGCTCCGCGCACCATGAGTTCAGGTGCGTAGGACGTCAGCATGTCAGAGGCGGCCAACACCACAAAGCCACCCTCGCTGTGTCCGATCATGCCGAGGTTGCTGCCGTCGATCGTCTGTGGGCGGAAGCGCAGTGCGGCCCGCAGGCTGTCGAGCATGTCGTAGCCCTGCTTTCGCAGCAAGTAGGTAGGTGTCCCCGGTGCTCCCATACCTTCGTAATCGGTCACCACAATCGCGTAACCGTTAGCCACCATTTGACGGCCCAAAAAGTTCCAGTATTCATAGCCGGTGGTGCCCGGGGTGAAAGGCGCCTGACTCATGCCGCACTCGGGTACCAGCCCTGTGGTGCCGTGGGCTAAACCGACCAGCGGGAAACCCGTAAGGGTGTCACGATCCGGTTCGGCGTAGTACGCAGTGATTGCCACAGGTTGGTTGTTGTTGTCTCTGCTGGCGTACATCAACCGCCAGGCGCGCACACCCGGCGGGGCGTCGGAGATGGGTTCAGACTTGAGCACGGACCCATCGGCTACATCACCCCAACCCGGCGGCGGGTTGTAGAAGTCGCTCACCGGTGATCGCACAGTGCCGTCGAACTCACTGGTGATGCCCAGACTGGTGTTGCCGGCTACGTCGTGTTTCACCGGATGCCACGCCGTGAGGCTAAGCAACGTCAGCGCCAAAACTACGCCGATAACAGTGAGGACGACGGTGATCACCCGTCCGCGCGCAAACATAGCGGTCAGTGTGCAGTGCCGGCAGGGCGGTTGCTGAACGAATCCACAACCTGCGCCACTTGGCCGTCCGTGCGACGTTGCCGGCTATGCCGCACCCTGACCTGCGTGACACACTGCAGATGTGGTGAATCCGGATGCCTTGCAGCTTTTGCGCGACGCTGAGGCGGACTGGCCCGGGCGTGCCGAGGAGTGGGCGCGGTCGGAAGAGTGGCTCGGTTTGCTCTTCGAACGTTCGGCGACAGCTATGTGCGTGGTGTCGCCAAAAGGGGAGTTCATGCTGGTCAACCCAGCGCTCTGCCGGATGCTGGATCGACCAGCCAGTGAACTCATCGGCATGAGGTGGCAGGAGGTCACCCACCCCGACGATGTACAGGCGGATCTCGACAACGTGGAGCGCGCATTCGCCACAGACACCGGCGGTTTTCGCATGCTCAAGCGCTTCATCCGAGCCGACGGTGGCATCGTGTGGGGGGATCTCGCCACCTCTTACATCTGTGACGACGCTGGCACCATCCGCAACTGGGTGAGCCAGATCATCGATGTCTCTGAACGCGTAGCGGTGCAGGAGGAGTTGGCCTGGCAGGCCACTCACGATGTGCTGACTGGCCTACCCAATCGGGCCGCGATCTTCGCTCACCTTGATCGCCGGACGGAGGGTCCGGCAACTTCCGCACAGGCAGTGTTGTTCATCGACGTCGACAACTTCAAAGGTGTGAATGACGCATTTGGCCACGCAACTGGCGACCGAGTAATTGTGGAGGTGTCGCGAGTCTTGCAGTCCGAGTTACCACCTGATGGCCTCGTCGGCCGCATGGGCGGTGATGAATTCTTGGTAATCGTGGATTCCTGCCCCGACACGGCTGCGGCAGTCGAGGTGGGGCAACGCATGCTGGCCCGCGTCAGGGACATGTCACCGCTGACGACTGGCGAACACGTGCATCGCATCTCTTTGAGCATCGGGATTACCTTGCGACGCGATGGTGATTCGCCCGACGAGGTGGTCGCGCAAGCCGATGCGGCCATGTACGAAGCGAAGACGACGGGTCGAGATCGTATCGTCGCGCGCCTGATCTGACCACTCAGGTGTGGGTCTGACGTGGCTGATCGTGCACGCAGTGGTCCGATCATCGGATTCCCCGCTGATTCACGCCGGCAATGTGGATACCTCCACGGTGTCGGTGCCGTTGGGGGAGAACTCGTACTTGCCATCTGGCGTGCACATGCCTTTGCCAAGGGTGGTGCAATTGGTCCAACCTGGACCGCCGACCCACCAATTGTTGCCGTCGAGCGCGGAGTGTCCTTGGCCCAGCACCATGGCCACTCGGGAAACGTCAGTAGCACACAGCGATTTGGTGAACAAAACAACGATTACCGCTCAAGCGAAACCGGCGCTTCGATCCCACAAGTGGGCTCGGTTCAGATGGCCGAAGAAGGTCAATTCCCGCTACCGTGTCACCTCGTCGGCCTGATTCATCACGGCCGGCGAACGAAGTACGCGGTGCACAGCCGATAACGGAGGAGCAGTGACCACTCAGACCACCTCGGACAGTAGCCCGGGCACAGTCGTACGGCATGGGATTCTGATCGATGGCTGTGGTGGACCGCCGGTGCCTGACGCGTGTGTCCACGTCAGCGGCGATGGAGTGATTACCTACGCGGGACCCGACGCCACGGCGCCACCCGCCCCACCTACAGCGCACATAGTGGATGTTGCCGGCAATGCCATCCTCCCGGGGTTCATCGACTGCCACGTGCACTTCTGTATTCCAGGCGGGTCCGCCGATGCCTTGCAGGCGCTGACGATCCCGGCAACGCTGAACGTTTTCCGCATTGCCGAGCGTCTGCGCGTCACACTGGAAAACGGAGTCACCACCGCCCGCGACCTCATGGGTATCGACCAGGGTTTCCGAATGGCGGTGGACTCGGGGTTGATCCCGGGCCCGCGCTTGGTGCTTTCGGTCACGATCATCTCGTCCACTGGCGGGCACGGCGATGCAACGTGGCCGAGCGGCTTGGACCCCATGCCGTACCTGGTGTCACCAGGAGCATTCCCCGCGCATGCCAACGGGGCTGATGAGGCGCGGGCGATGGCGCGCAAGGTGCTGCAGGCGGGCGCGGACGTCATCAAGATCGCTGCCACCGGAGGGGTGCTCACCCCCACTGACCGGCCCGACGATGTGGGGTTCACGGTGGAGGAAATCGCGGCAATCGTGGAGGAAGCCCACTCACGCCGCGGCGGTGTGAAGGTGGCGGCCCACGCCCAGGGTCGACACGGCATCCAGAACGCCCTCGATGGTGGTGTGGACTCGATCGAGCACGGGTATGACTTGCAGGACAGTCAGCGTCAACAGATGGTGGACTCCGGCGTCTACCTCGTACCCACGTTGTTGGAGGTGATGTCTGAACTTGACCCGTCTCTCGGTCCGGTGGCATTGGCGAAGAAGGCACTCTGGAAAGGTCGCGCGCAGGCTAATTTCCCGTTGGCCATACAGGCAGGTGTGCCCATCGCGATGGGTACCGACTGCGGCGCAGGCCCGGAGCACGGCACCAACCTCAAAGAGTTGGGGCTGCTGGTGGACAACGGGATGACGCCGATGCAGGCGATCCAGACCGGCACTCGCGATGCCGCCGAACTCTGTCAGATGAGTGACGTGGTGGGCACCCTGGAAGTTGGCAAGCAAGCGGACCTAGTGATCGCGCGAGGTAACCCGCTGACGGATATCCATAGCCTTGGAGACCCGGACAATGTGCTGCTCGTCCTCAAAGGTGGACACGTGGCCAAAGACCGCGCGGGGTTTGCCTGATGTTTCGCGCAAGTAGTTACGCAGCCACCTGAGCCACCATCTGCCCGGTGGGTGTCTTCGATCCACCGGGGGGCTCCAGAGTGATTACGTACGACGAGACATCGGCTCCTCCGTCAAGGACCACCGCCACATGTCCCTGTTCATCCGGGAGGAATACCCCGGCAGAGGTCTTAGAGCCGTCGTCATTCACACTCCACACCTGGTAGCACAGTCCTTTTGCGGGTGTGGGCAGATCGGAAGCGAGGAAGACGCTTTTGTCCATCTCGCCGCTTGTGACCACGGTGGAGTGGGAACCCATCATGTCGACGTCCGCGAAAAATGCGTCTCCGGCGGCCGCCACCTCGAGCGCAGCAGCGACGTTGGGGTCAGCGGAAGCGGATACCTCCGGCATTGACTGCCGACCCACCATCACACCACCCGCGAACAAGACGGCAGCCACGGCGGCTGCGGCCAACCACGAGAGCGCTGGACGTGGTCGGCGGCGTCGTTGGCGGGCACTGTCCAGCTCTCCAGAAGCCAGCGCCCCGGACTCCGCTTTCCTGGAATCCGTCTGGCCAACCTGGCCAGCTTCTGTCTGCTCGGCACCGAGAGTCCCGGGCTCGGTGGTCGCACTCGTGGTCTGGTCCAGCGCGTCGGACTCGTCGATGGTGCGCGCAACCCCCTTCCACACGTCGGCCGGCGGAACAACGGCCTGCGTGTCGGCGACGGACGCGAGTACTTCCCGGAAATCCGCAAGTTCCTCGACGCACGCGGAGCACGCTGCCAAATGGCGCTCGAACGCCTCGCGCTGGTCGTCGTCCAGCGCGTCGACTGCATAAGCACCGACCAGGTCATGCATCTCGGTCATGGTTGATCCTCCAGATGTGTGCGGAGGCTCCGGAGAGCATCGCGAATCCGGGTTTTGGCTGTGCCAAGCGGAATGTCGAGCTGTGCAGCCACCTCGGTGTGCGTGCGTCCGCTGAAATAGGCCAGGTCAAGAGCTTCTCGCTGCACGGGCGTCAGTCGGTCCATGGCTGAACGCACCCGGCGATGCTCGGCACGCAGTTGCACGACCTCGGCCACCGAGTCATGCGCCCGCTCCGCCGAATTGCTGACCCACGAGGCGCCTCGATCACGATCGGCCTGCTCACGGCGCACCCGGTCCACCGCCCGCCGATGGGTCAGCATCGTGACCCATGCCCGCGCCGAGGATGTTGCGGGATCAAAGCGCCCAGCTTGCGACCAGATGTCGGTGAAGGTCTCCTGCAGAACGTCTTGCGCCATGTGCGTATCCCGCGTCACTCGCAGGGCCAGACCGTACGCAGTCGGGCTCATGAGTTCATAGAACTGCGCGAATGCGGAGTGGTCACCGTTAGCAGTCCGGGCGAGCAATTCACTCGGAGTGGATCCGGCGGCAGAAGCGGTCACGGTAGCCATGATCGCATCACGGGATGAATTCGGAATCGAGGTTCCACAGGGCGATCGGTGAATTGGCAATCAGCCACGTCTCCAACTCCTGCATCCACCCGGTCGCCACCAGCACACCCACGAAGATGAACACCAAACCAAGGCCGCGGCGGAACCATCCGTGGGCGTCGGCGGCCCAGCCGAAGCGACGCACCACTTTCTGGCCAGCCAAGGCGATCACCAGCAGTGTGGCGCACAAACCGAATACATAGGCCACGAGCAACACGACGCCGCGGACTGGTTCGGCAGGCAGCACCGTCACAATCACATACCCATAAAGCGGCGAACATGAGGTGAACACCGGGCCCAACGCTGCACCGGTCAATACCTGCCCGGCCACGCCGTCGCGATTCCGAGCTGCGCCCAACCGCTGTGAGGTGCGGGACTGGAGCGAGAGTTTCGTCGAAATGCCTTCCCACAAACTCGGGAAGAGACCCACCAGGCCTAACGCGATCAGCAGGCCTCCGGAAACCCATTGCCACACCTCAGCTGGGATCCCGATCAAGGCCGTGGAAGCCTTCAGGGCCATCGTGAATAGAAAGATCGACGCACCCAGCGACCCGGTGATGATGAGCGCTCTGCGTAATGCTGAGGATCGCAACACCGATGGTTTCGTGGTCGCCCGTTCACGCACTGCAACAGCCCCACCCGACCCACCCGATCGGGCCGGTGTGTCGTCACCCAAGACCCCAGCCACGGAGCCACCCACAATCACCGGCAGCAGTGGCAACACGCAAGGCGCAAGTGTCGTCAGCATTCCGGCGAGGACAGCGCCGATCAACTCAAACATGGCAAGCCCCTTGTGCTTGGCGCGGCATCATCAGACCGTCTTCGATGCGATCTGCTCCCCGCTGACGGCCCCGGTGAACTTCGTCTGCTGCGCACCGGACGGGTCCACCTGCACGAAGGTGTGCTGCACCGTCACGCCGTATTCCCGCTTCAACTGCGACGCGCTGTCGTAGTCGACGCTCACAACGGTGAGGCCCGCCGGTACGCCATCGGCGTCGAGATTGCTCACGGCTTCCCGACACGTGGGGCACCATGAGGCATTGAAGAACAGCACGACATTGCCAGCGTCATGGTATTTCTGCGGGTTCGCTTCGTAGGTGGCTTGGTCAATCCAGTTGCCGGTTGTCGCGGCCTGCGCTGCCGGATCCGTCGGCGTGGTGACTGGCGGAACAGATGTGGCAGGTTGGGTAGTAGTTCCATCTGATCCGCTATCCGGTGCAGGCGCCGAGGGCGCCGCCGCCGATGCAGCCTGCTGACTTGCGACCGAAGTGTCGGCGGTCTGACCGGCCTCTGCGGCACAGCCTGTGAACACGATTCCGAGAACCGAAGCTGCCAGCAAGACAGTCGGGGCTTTGGTCAGTCTGTTCATCACTCTTCCTATGGGTCGGTGTAGCCCGGGTTTCCGAGCTTCTATGCATGGTTCGCACACCAGCCGCAGGCGGATTGGTCAAATCCTCAACTTTCTAGATCGGATGGCTTCATGCCGCCCCAGCCGTGTGCCGATGCCGGCGGTGCCACCATGTCTGGAACACCACCGCTGCCACCAAAAGCGCGGGCAGTGTGAGCACGGTGGCCGTCGATCCGGTGGCGATGGCTCGGAGTAACAATGCGGTGAACAACACGGCGTTCACCAGTACTGCAAGCACGAGTACCCAGGCGCGCGCGCCGGTCTGGTGACGTATTCGTAGATGCCCCACACTGATTGCCGCGTACACCAGCAGGAACATCAAGGTGGTCACTTCTCCGAGCGCCTGGAGTGGCAGCACGCACACCGCAACCGCCACCACACCGGACGTCACGACGGTGCCGTAACTGCCGTTTCGCCCCACGGGTCTGGCCAGGCGGGCAGGCAATTGACCCGCTCGCGCGGCATACCCGCCCACCCCGCTGGCTCCGAACAGGCCGGCGTTGAGCACCGAGGCATTGGCTAGGAGGGCACACCCGGACACGATGAGCAGTCCCACACGGCCAGCAATCTCACCTCCCAACGTCGCGAGCACATGGGTGGCATTGGCCGCGATGACATTCGCCGACAACTGGTTCACCAGCACCTCAGCCACCCCCAGATACAACAACGCCACGATCGTCAGAGTGATGACCGTGGCTAGCGGCACCGTGCGCCTCGGCCGCGACATCTTTCCGGATGCGTTAGTGATGACCGCAAACCCCTGGAAGCTCGTATACATCAAAGCCGCCCCCGCGATCACGTGTATGACTCCGTCTGTTTGCACCGGCGCAGTTGTCGACCCGCCGGTGGCGAAGCCGACGACGATCAGACCGATGAGCAAGGCGAGTTCGATCGCCACGACTGCGGTTTCCACCTTGGTGACGGTTCCGGCGCCGGCGAGATTGGCCACGGTCACCGCAGCCAGAATCGTCAGGCCGGCTATCACCGCCGTGGCGTTTTGCCATCCGCCAGCCGCGGTGGCGAGGTATTCGCCGAAACTCCTTGCACACATTGCCAAGCTGATCGCATACGCCGTGAATTGGAAGGTGTTGAGGGCGCCCGAGATCACACCTTCGCCGTAGCCCGCCACCACGAAACGTGCCGGTCCACCCCTACTGGGAAAGCGGGCGCTGAGCTGCGCGTACGAGTAAGCGGTGAGCCCCGCGGCCATGCCCGCAATGATGATGGCCAGGGGAAGTAGCCCGCCCGCTGCCTGCGCCGACAGCCCCAGCATCGTGAACAACCCCGCCCCGATCATCCCGCCCACCCCGAGCGCTGTGGCTCCCACCACGCCCACCCCACCACTCTGCGAACCGACCGCATGTGGCATGCCGGGCAACGGTGAGGGTGCGGCGGGTCGGGTCACCCCATCATCTTGCCGCCGACTGGCTGGAACGGTACGTCATTCCGGGGGACTGGTGGGGAGCCCATGGGTTCGGGACTCTCACACCAGCAAAGCTGACATTCCGCGATGGCAGACCGCTGGACACAACTTGGCGCCCCCACTAGAGCGCCTGATCCAAGCTCCGTGACCGCTTCGCTCAGACCTGAGTGGGTGGCTGGATCGCGCGCTGTCCGGTCACGCGTCCGAGTAGCGATTCGAGCGGTCCTTGTCGATACCGCGTGAGCCAGGCGTGAGCCAGCACTGTCAACAGCACCCACGCCGCGACGCCGGCCATCACCACCGGGAAGGCACCCCACTGACCGAAGAAGCCGAGGCCATACCCGCAGAACAAAAGTGAAAGCAACACGGATTCACCGATATACACGCTCAGGGAAGCCCGCCCCGGAGTCGCTGCGAACGAGGCCACCTGCGGACGGGCTGCCAATCCCCAACCCAGCAAGCCCAGATACCCCGCGGCCAATATCGGTGCTGTGGAGAACACGAGCACGGTCCCAAATTCCGCGACGATCGGAATCGATTCGGACGTCCCTAGACCGGTCATAGCCATCAACCCGCCAATTGCCTGCAATGGCAACCCAACAGCACATCCGATGATCGCCAGGCGGCGCCACAGGTCACGACGTTCACCAGGGTTGGCTAGGAGTCGATGCCGCGCAGCCAGCAGGCCAAGGCAGAAAGCGCTGAACGCCAGAGCGCCCTGTTGCACGAAGAGCGCCGAGAGCCAGATGGGCAGAACATGCAGGCGGGCGATTGCGGCATCCAGGAAACTACCCGTCGCCAGTGCGGTGTCCAGGGCGTTCAAGGTGGGATCGGTGGGGGCGGTAAGTGCATTGGGGTCGAACTCTGCGAAAGGTCCCAGCATCAATAGCGGAAGCGCGATGCCGATCACCAGCGCCACCATGGCAACACGACGCAGCACCAGATCAGATCTCCGCGACACTGTCAGGAGCCCGAAGCCGAGTACCGCATAGGTGAGCAGGATGTCGCCGACGTAGAAGAACACCGCATGAATCAGACCGATGGCAGCCAACCCCACGAGTCTGCGCGCGAAACGACGCCGGTCTGAGTTCGCACCGGAGCGCAGGATGAACGCCGCGCTGTAGCCGAACAGAAAAGAAAACAGCAGGTAGAACTTTCCCTGCGCGAGGGCGATGACTACAAAGACTGCGACCTTGTCGAGCGCATTAGTGAGCGAATCAGAGGTGAACCCGTCGATCGAGATTCCCAAGGGAGGCGCGTTCACCACGACGATGCCCAGCAGGGCGATCCCGCGTAAGCGATCTGGGAACACCTGGCGAGCGCTCGCAGCGGACATATTCTGATCGTAGGTGCTCACCAAAAGATTCAGCGCCAACCCCGGGCAAGTTCAGCCGAGCCAATTCGGGTCAGTGCGAACTTGTCACCCGGGCATGGGCGGGATAGGTGGGAGCGGCGGTAGAGGTACGAGGCTCCCACCAGAGACGTCTTCGAGTTGTTCGTCCGGAATGTTGTCCTTGTCCGACTGGTCTGCCGGCGTCTTCTCAGCCATCTCGGTTGCCCTTCACTGTGGATACTTCACCGTGGCAGGAGTGGAAGCGAAACGCAATGCCCTGGCCCATGATCGTTGCTGCACACTCACCCAGACGTCAGCCCGTCACCCCAGTAGTCTCGGCGGTGCACGCGCCTTTGCAGAGTAGGTTCCCGCTCTTCATCTGACCCATGGCACTCAAGGAGATAACTTGTCGGTAGCCCAGATCGACCCCAAAGCCGCCCTTGTCCTGATTGATCTACAGGCCGGCATCGTGGCCATGCCCACTCATCCACGATCGGGTGCGGACGTGGTGCAGAGCGCTGTTCGGTTGGCTGCGGCATTTCGCAATGCCGATCGATTGGTGGTGCTCGTGCATGTCACTCGGGCACCGGACGGCAGCGATGCGGCACCTGGTCGCACCGACAGTCCTCGGCCTGCGTTCGCACCAGGAAGCGATGCGTTGGAAGCACCGATCGAGCCGTTTGGTCATGTGGTGGTGACCAAGCGGAATTGGGGTGCGTTCTACGGCACAGACCTCGACCTCCAATTGCGGCGCAGGGGAATCACCCAGATCGTGCTGGCAGGTATCGCTACATCGATGGGAGTGGAATCCACGGCAAGAGGAGCGCACGAACGGGGGTACAACGTAATGACCGTGGTGGATGTCATGGCAGACCCAAGCCAGGAAGCCCACGAGAATTCCATCCAACGGATATTTCCCCGCATCTCCGAGCGGGCGTTCGCCGACGACGTGATTGCCGCACTCGAGGGAACATCAGCCGCCGATACCTCTAATTGAGGGAGAAACATCTCCGATTTTGGCTATCGACTATGTCGAGGAAGTCGACATTGGCGTGTGGTTGGGGGCTCGTAAACCGGGAACCGGCCAAAGTCCCAAGTATTTTCGAGCCTGCCGCAGCAGTCGTTTCAGGCAATACTGTGCGGGTGACCGCCAGATGAAGAAGATCGCAAGGCGTGTGAACGGCAGACCGCGGTTTGCGACGACTAACAAAACAAGCAACGCGGCTTAGCTGCGCGGGATGGAGAAACCCATGACTCACGAGCACTTCCACGAGCACGGCAAGTTACCGAGCGCAGCCACAATCGAGGCGCGGGCAGCGGCCAAAGACCAATTGCCTTTCGACGATGAACGGGATTTTGCGGAAGCGCGGCGTGGGTTTATCGCGGCTCCGGACTACCGGCAGATCATGGCTGCGTCCGGCCATGTCGCCTGGGACATGGGTAATTATGACTTCCTGCTGTCGGGTGAGGACTTCGACTCGATTCATCCATCACTGCAGCGACAGGCCATCCTCAACATGGAGTACGGCCTCTACGAGGTGGTGCCCGGGCAGATCTATCAGGTGCGCGGATTCGACCTGGCGAACATCTCGTTCATCAGGTCGGCGACGGGGTGGATCGTCTTCGACCCGTTGACAGCCGCGGAGACGGCTTCGGCGGCGTTGGCCCTGATCAATGAACATTTGGGGGAGCGCCCGGTGGTCGCGGTGGTGTATTCGCATTCACACGGCGACCATTTTGGTGGGGCCCACGGCGTGGTGGATCTTGCCGACGTGCAATCGGGCAAGGTGCCGGTGATTGCTCCGGTGGGGTTTTTGGAGCACGCGGTGGCAGAGAACGTCTACGCCGGCAACGCCATGAATCGTCGGATGTTCTATCAGTACGGGTCACTGTTGGATCGCAGCCCATTCGGTCATGTGGACCAGGCCATCGGGAAAGGCGTCGCAGCCGGAACTGCCGGACTGATCGCGCCCACGGTGGACATCGTCGAGGACATTGAGGAACTCACAGTCGACGGTGTCCGGATGGTGTTCCAGAACACTCCAGGAACAGAGGCTCCCGCGGAAATGAACACGTGGTTCCCTGACCTCAAAGCGTTCTGGGCAGCGGAAAACATCGTCGCCACCATCCACAACATCTACACGTTGCGAGGCGCTTTGGTGCGAGATGCACTGGAGTGGTCACGGCAGATCAACAAGGCGCTCTACCTGTTCGGGGGTGAAGCGGAGGTGATGTTTGCCTCGCATACCTGGCCGCGGTGGGGCAATGATCGGATTCGCGAGATCATGCGCATCCAACGCGACACCTACGCCCATCTGAACAACGGAGTCATGCATCTGGCTAATCAGGGCGTGACCATCAATGAGATCCATCGGACCTATTCGGTTCCGGCATCGTTGCAGAGTGAGTGGGCGGCGCGCAGCTACCACGGTTCGGTAGAGCACAACTCCCGCGCAGTCATCAACCGCTACCTGGGTTACTGGGACGGCAACCCCGCGACGTTGATTCCGCTCTCGCCGCGGGAGTCGGCGCCACTCTATGTGGAAATGATGGGCGGTCCCGAGCCCATCGTGGAACGGGCCGAGCAGCTGCTGGCTGACGGCGACTACTTGCTGGCGATCGAGATTCTCAACAAACTTGTGTATGCCGAGCCGGGGCATGCAGCCGGCAGTGGACTTCTTGCGGATGCTTTCGAGCAAATGGGTTACCAGCAGGAAAGCCCCAGTGTGCGCAACAGTTTCCTGGCCGCGGCGCTGGAGTTGCGCTCGGGAATTCCCACCGGTGAGGCCCCAAAGAGCACGGGACCTGATCTGGTGCGAGCGCTGAGCACGTTGCAGTTCCTGGACTACCTCGGCATTCGCCTGGATTCATCAAAAGTCGGCGACGCCGCTTTTGTGATGAACCTCGTGACTCCAGACAATGGGGAGACGTTTGTGGTGGAGGTGAGCAATGGCACGTTGACCAGCTTGCAGGGGTTCCTGGCGGAGCAACCGGACCTCACCATCACAATCAACCGTGCGGATCTGGAGAACGCGATGATCGGTGTGGTGCCGTTGGCTCAACAGGTGGCCGATGGCACCGCGGTGCTTGAGGGCGACCCGTCACCGCTGATGGTGCTGGCCGGAGCACTCACGGAATTCGATCCTGATTTCGCGATCATGCCGGGCACAGTTCCTGGTCCGCACGCGGTCCCGGCCGATGCGTTTGCCGTGCGGGAGTTGGGCGACACCAGCGGTTGCTGAATAGCGAGTCAGGCACGCACGGCACCGGTCAGCCGAGCACTTCCGCGCCGCCCCGAGTGCCGATCTCCAGAGCCTCACGGGCAGTCATCCACTCGGCGGCGCGAAGCGGGTCAGAGGTAGACAACTCGGCGGCCGCGGAAATCTGATCGTCCACGCGGCAGCCATTCTGGAAGACATACGAGTGGTCGAACAGGGTGGTGCAACAGTTGCATGATTGCGAACGCGTTGAAGACGACGAGCAGTTCTGGTAGGTCGATGGACCTGCTTGCTCCGGGCTGAGCCTCGTGCCAGCACCACTGTCGCAACCCTGGCACTTCCTGGTACATCATCTTCGGCCTGATCGGTCTGGTCCGCGCACTGCCGGGTTTCAGGTAATGAACCCGATTCCCGGAGTGGACGATTGACCTGGGCGCTTTGTTGACACGTGGGTCTTAGACCCCAAAATCCGTTCGGTCATCACGGACGCCGATCGTGAGCGATGAGCCAGTCGGACTCGGCGTACTGTGTGAAGGTGAGCACGGGTGCTGGCCGCCGGATCAAGACGGAGCCGAACTGATGGGGAACAACCATCGGCCCGTCGACCTCCCGCCGAAATTTGCTGCCGCGTCGAACCCAGCCACGGCACCGACCCTGGCTCACGCGGCGGCCGGCGATGGTGCGCTGGTGACATTCGCCGTGCCGGGCAGCGTGATGGTTGTGGGCCACGACCATATGCTGCCTGTCCCGCGGTCACTTTCGCCGCGACCAATAGTGGGCGACCTTGTGGTCGTGACGGC
>CAZVKB010000055.1:0-6714 GCA_964627505.1 uncultured Actinomycetes bacterium
GACCCAGAGGCTGATGGGGTCCATGCCGCCGAGTTCGACGACCCCGGACCCGACCCCGATCAGCACTAACCGCGTCACCCGCGTCGACCCCGCCCAGCGCGGCATACGGCGCAACCCCAACCACGCCCCGGGCATGCCGGTGGCGTAGACTCACCTGCGATGCCGTGTGCGCAGAGTTTGCGCCGCGCCCTTTCCGATTCGATCCAAGGAGAACCTACGGTGTTTGCGATCGTGCGCGCCGGTGGCCGCCAAGAGAAGGTGGCCGTCGGAGACGTGCTGACCATTGACCGCGTCCACAGTGAGCCAGGCAGCAGCATTACGCTGCCGACGCTGCTGCTGGTGGACGGCGACAGTGTCATCCACGATGCTTCGACCCTCGAAGCCACCGCAGTCACCGCAGAGGTGCTCGGCCACTCCCGAGGCAAGAAGATCGACATTCTCAAGTACAAGAACAAGACCGGTTACCGCCGTCGCCAGGGACACCGTCAGGAGTTGTCCCAGGTGCGCGTGACCGCCATCGGATCCGGAAAGTAGGCCCGACATGGCTCACAAAAAGGGTGCCTCGAGCACACGTAACGGTCGCGACTCCAACGCCCAACGGCTGGGCGTCAAGCGGTTCGGTGGCCAGCAGGTGAACGCCGGCGAGATCATTCTGCGCCAGCGCGGCACCCACTTTCACCCGGGTGACAACGTGGGTCGCGGCGGCGACGACACTCTGTTCGCGCTCTCCGCGGGCAAAGTCGAATTCGGCACCAAGCGCGGACGTCGCGTCGTGAACATCGTGGTGACTGACACCGCCGACGCGCCTGCCGTCGCAGCGAACTAATCCCCACCCAAACGGTGTGGCGGGACCGTCTCGACGGTCGAAAGTGGGTTGGTTGTGACAACATTCGTCGATCGTGCCGTGCTGCACGCGTTCGCGGGCAACGGCGGCAATGGTTGCGCGTCGGTGCATCGGGAGAAGTTCAAGCCGCTCGGCGGTCCTGATGGCGGTAATGGCGGTCGCGGCGGCGATGTCGTGGTGGTCGCCGAAACCGGCACCGCCAGTCTGCTCGATGTCGGGCATCACCCCCATCGACGCGCCGCCAACGGCACTCCTGGGCAGGGCAGCAATCGCAACGGCGCCGATGCGTTAGATGTCACTGTGCCGGTCCCGGTAGGCACCGTGGTGATGGATTCCCACGGTGCAGTGCTGGCTGACCTCACGGCGCCAGGCGATCGATTCGTAGCCGCACGGGGTGGGCGTGGGGGACTGGGCAACGCGGCCCTGGCAAGCAAACGTCGCAAAGCGCCGCATTTTGCCCTGCTCGGTGAACCTGGGGATGCGGCCGAGTTGGTGCTGGAACTCAAAACCTTGGCAGATGTGGGGCTCGTGGGATTTCCGAGCGCTGGGAAGTCCTCCTTGGTGTCCGTGCTCAGCGCCGCCCGCCCCAAGGTTGCCGACTATCCTTTCACCACACTGATCCCGCACCTTGGCGTCGTCACTGCCGGCGATACCACGTTCACCGTGGCCGACGTGCCGGGTCTGATCCCGGGAGCGAGCCAAGGTCGGGGCTTGGGGCTGGAGTTCCTGCGCCATGTGGAGCGGTGCGAGGTGCTCGTGCATGTGGTGGACTGCGCCACCTTGGAGCCAGGCCGCGATCCGCTCTCTGACATTGAGGCGTTGGAACAGGAACTCGCCGCCTATGGCATCCTGGCCGATCGCCCGCGGGTGGTGGCTCTGAACAAGATCGACATTCCGGAAGCGCGGGAACTCGCTGAGCTGGTTCAACCTGAACTAGAGGCTGACGGTTGGCAGGTTTTTCAGATCTCCACGGCCAGCCATGAGGGGCTGCGTGCGTTGACCTTTGCGCTGGCCGCCTTTGTGACACAGGCGCGTGCGACGCAGGCAACCGAGTTCGCTGCCCGGCCGCGGGTAGTGATTGCCCCGCCCGCCGTCGATGACACCGGCTTCACGGTGAAGCGGCTGGGTAGTGGCGCGTTCCGGGTGACGGGTTCGCGACCCACCCGCTGGGTGCGGCAGACGGACTTCAGCAATGAGGATGCGGTGTCGTATTTGGCCGAGCGGCTCGCGCGGTTAGGTGTGGAGGATGAGTTGCGGCGGCTGGGTGCGGTAGCTGGCTGTGAAGTGTTGATCGGCCCGGTGGACAACGCCGTGGTGTTCGACTGGCAGCCCAGCGAGGATCACGACGAGGAAATTGCCGAGCTGGCGGCGGTCATCGAGGAGCCGGTCGTGGAGGCGCCGGAGCCGCTCCCGGGGGCGGGAGATACCGCAAGCGAGGTCCTGGGACGCGACCGATGACCAGAGACCTGATCGCCGAGGCGGAACGGGTCGTGGTGAAGATCGGTTCGTCGTCGCTGACCACGCCAGACGGCATGCTCGCCGGGGAACACGTCGATGCCCTCGTCGATGTGCTCGCCGATCGGGTCCAGCGCGGACAGCAAGTGGTGTTGGTGAGCAGTGGGGCGGTGGCCGCGGGGATCGGCCCGTTGGGCTTGCCGGGTCGACCGCGCACGCTGCCGATCCAGCAGGCGGCGGCAAGTGTCGGTCAGGGCCTGCTGCTATCCCGTTACACCACGGCTTTTCGACGCCATGGCATCACGGTGGGACAAGTGCTGCTCACGGCTGGCGATCTCACCCGACGCGCCCACTATTCCAATGCTCGGCACACGTTGGAGTGCTTGTTGTCGTTTGACGTCGTGCCCATCGTCAACGAGAACGACACCGTGGCGACGCACAAACACGGTGACAACGACAAACTAGCCGCCCTCGTGGCGCACTTGATCAAGGCCGATGCGGTGGTGTTGCTCAGCGATATCGATGCCCTCTACGACGGGCCGCCGGACCACCCCGACAGCCGGGTGGTGTCCGTGGTGTCTGGCCACGACGATCTCGCCGGGCTCACGATTGGTGGGCAGGGGGATGGGGTGGGCAGCGGTGGGATGGCCACCAAGGTGGAGGCGGCGATCATCGCCACTTCAGCGGGCACGCCGGTTGTGCTCACCAGCGCCCCGCTCGCCCACCAGGCGCTGCGCGGAGAGTCGGTGGGCACTTTGTTCGAACCCAGCTCGCGACCGTTGTCCGCTCGTTACCTGTGGCTCGCCCATGCCACCACCGGCGAAGGAGCCCTCGTGCTCGACGATGGCGCGGTCGCAGCCATCGTGCAGCGCCGGAAGTCGTTGCTGCCGGCGGGGATCGTGGCGGTGCGCGGCGATTTCACGGCTGGTCGGCCGGTAGATCTGGTGGACCTGCGGGGCGTGATGGTGGCGCGCGGCCTCTCGGCCTATGACGCCGCCGAACTACCCGCCATGCTCGGCCGCTCGACTCGGGAACTGGCCGCCGAACTCGGCCCTTCTTTTGAGCGCGAAGTGGTGCACGCAGACGACCTTGTGGTGCTCTCCCGGCAGGTCCCCGCAGAACGCTGGTCGTGACGGCTAACCTTGCCCAATGACATCGGACACCGATCTGCAGGCGGACGTGCTCGCGGCGGCCGCCCGCGCCAAATCCGCAGCAGCTGAACTTGCCACTCTCACCAGGGCCGAGAAGGACGCCGGCCTGCTGGCGATCGCCGAGGCGCTCGAGGCCGAAACGGCCCGGATCGTGGCCGCCAACGCCGACGACGTCGCCCGCGCAGTTGCCGCCGACACGCCGGCGGGCATCGTGGATCGGTTGACGCTGGACGCCCCCCGGATCCAGGCAATCGCGGATGCCCTGCGCGAAGTGGCGGCTCTCGACGACCCCGTGGGCGACGTCGTGCGCGGCTACCGGCTGCCCAACGGCCTGGACGTGTTACAGGTGCGGGTGCCGATCGGTGTGGTGGCGATGATCTACGAAGCGCGCCCGAACGTCACCGTCGATGCCGCTGGGCTGTGTTTGAAGAGTGGCAATGCGGTGTTGCTGCGGGGTTCGTCATCCGCCCGAGTGACCAATGAAGTGTTGGTCGCGGTGATGCGCGCAGCACTGGCGACCGTCGGACTGCCGGTGGATGCGATCCAGAAGGCGCCGGGGGACTCCCACGAAGCCGTCAATTATCTGATGTCCGCGCGCGGCTTGGTCGACGTGATCATTCCGCGGGGCGGCGCGGAGTTGATCTCCGCAGTGGTGACCAATTCGCAGGTCCCAGTGATCGAAACGGGCGTTGGTAACTGTCACGTGTACGTCGATGCGCACGTAGATGTGGACCAAGCCGTCGCCATTCTGCTGAACAGCAAGACGCAGCGCGTGAGTGTGTGCAACGCCGCTGAGACGCTGCTCGTGCATCGTGATGCAGCCGCGACGTTTCTGCCCGCAGCAATGGCCGCCCTCGCGGACGCGGGTGTGACAGTCCATGGAGACGACACCATCAAGGACTATGCCGTCGCGGCAGGTGTTCCCTTTGTGTCGGTCACTGACGAAGATTGGGCGAAGGAGTACTACTCCTTGGACATCGCGGCCGGTGTGGTGGACGATCTTCCCGAAGCCGTTCGGCACATCCGGCGGTGGAGTTCCGGGCACACCGAAGCCATCCTTTCCACGGACGCTGGCGCGATCCGCCGATTTGTCGGCGGAGTGGACTCTGCGGCCGTGATGGTCAATGCCTCCACCCGCTTCACCGATGGTGGCGAGTTCGGCTTCGGCGCCGAAATCGGGATCTCCACCCAGAAGTTGCACGCCCGCGGTCCAATGGGCCTGCCGGAACTCACGAGCACAACATTTGTCGTCACCGGCGACGGGCACGTGCGCTCGTGAACTAGCACGCTATTGTGTGCCCATGTCGATCCACTCACTCATTCTGCTCAGCGGTGAAGTTGCCGAAGAATCCGGCGAACACTCCGAGGTCAACCCCTACATCTACGGCGCCACAGCCCTGGTCCTGCTCATGGTCCTGCTGTTTGTGGTGACCCGGCTCAACGTGAATCGCTGAATCGAAAGCCGGGAAGGATGCTGGCGGATCCTACCGGCGTGCGCCGCATCGGGGTCTTGGGTGGCACCTTCGACCCGGTGCACCTCGGCCATTTGGTGACCGCGCAACAGGTGGCCGAAGCTTTGGACTTGCGGGAGGTGATTTTTGCCCCCGCGGGGCGGCCGTGGCAGAAGTCCGCGCGGCAGGTGACGGATCCCGAACACCGCCTGGCGATGGTGGAGTTGGCAATTGCCGACAACCCGACTTTTTCCGTCTCCCGAGTGGATGTGGATCGGCCTGGTGCGACCTATGCGGTGGACACGTTGCGCGACCTGGCGCAGGAGTTTCCCCACACCGATGTGAAGTTCATTGTGGGGGCTGACGCCCTGCAGGGATTCGCTACGTGGCGGGAGCCGGACGCCATCCTGGCCGCCGCGCAGTTGGTCGCGGTGACCCGGCCGGGATATGAGCTCGCGGACTGTGGCCTGCCGCCCGGCAGTTTCACCACAGTCAGCATCACGGGTGTGGATGTGTCCTCGTCCGACTGCCGACGACGGGTCCGGAATGGGCACACACTGCGATATCTCGTGCCGGCTCCGGTGCTGGAGTACATCGCTGCACACGGGTTGTATCAATCGTGAGCATCCGACATCCGTCCCGGCGCCGCGGTGTGCTGGCCATCATTTTTTTGGTGCTGGTCGTACTGGTGATGGCCGCGGTGCTCATTCGTGGCGCCGCCGGCGAAACCCCCGCGAACCCAAGCCCCTCACCCACCTCGCTTGTGGAGCGACCCACCCTCCTGGTGCAGTTGCGCGACGACTCGTTGCGCACAGTGGACAACGTCGTGATGGGCCTGCATCCAACTGCTGCGGGGGAGGGTGCGGTTGCGATGTATCTGCCCGGGGATCTGGTGGTGGACCTGCGCGAAGGTTTGGATGAAACCACCGGCGACCTCGGGGTGCGGCCGATCGCCGATGCTGGTCCGCTCATGAGCGCCCAGACAGGGGTGCGGGTGGACGGGGCCTTTGTGATGGACCGACTGGCGTTTGCGGGGCTGGTGGACGCTGTCGGTGGTGTGGAGTTGGACCTGTCGGCCCCGTTGGTCACCAAAGATGGATTCGGCAACATCACGGGCATCATTCCGGTCGGCACCCGGACGCTGGACGGTCCACAAGCCGCCGTCTACGCGCTCTACCTGGGGCCCGATGAACCGGAAATCGCCCGTCAAGAACGCTTCGCGCGGGTGTGG
Source organism: uncultured Actinomycetes bacterium (assembly GCA_964627505.1). Lineage (GTDB taxonomy): Bacteria > Actinomycetota > Actinomycetes > S36-B12 > UBA10799 > JACJWR01. The sequence goes on from CAZVKB010000055.1 coordinate 6,133, forward strand.
CAGGAAGTGCTCGCGAAGCTGCCGGAGAACCCGGAGCGAGTACGGGCGATCCTGGGAAATCTGGGTGCTTTGGCCCGGTCGACCGATGTCACTGTGATGCTCGCCGACTACCTGACGGCAACCGGTGCGGCGGTTCGGGCTGGGCGCATTCGATCGACCAACATCGCTACGCGACCGGGGGCGTTGGGTCCGCTGCCGTTGCAATGGACCGACCCGGCGCCCGCGGCCGTGCAGGCGGCAGAGTTGTTTCCGGGTGCGTTGGTAAGTGATGATCCGCAGGCCATTCGAGTGCGGGTGTTCCGCGGAACAGTGCAAATACCGCAACTAGAAACCTTCAACTCACAGTTGCGTTCATCCGGATTTATCCCGGTATGGGCTGGCCCGGGGGCGCCCGTGACACTCTCGGCAGTGGCCGCGGCCACCCCGGAAGATGTCGCGGCCGCCCAGCGCGTGGCGGCGCTATCCGGCGCTGATCCGGCCGGTGTGGTGATCGGTGCCGTTGACAGCCCGGGTGCGCCGGTGACCGTGACCTATGCAGCGCCGCCGCCCGCAACCGCCACTGCGACCCCGTCGGGTGCGCCC
>CAZVKB010000055.1:6814-10359 GCA_964627505.1 uncultured Actinomycetes bacterium
CCGCCCGCAACCGCCACTGCGACCCCGTCGGGTGCGCCCACGAGCGATGTGCCATCCTCCTGAAGATGAGTGCCTCCGAAACCGCGCGCCGCATTACGGCGATCGCAGCCGCTGCCGCCGCCGACAAGAAGGCCACGGACATCGTGGCGATCGATGTCAGCGAACAACTGGCCATCACCGATGTCTTCCTGTTGTGCTCGGCCGCGAATGATCGACAAGTGCGGGCGGTGGTGGACGCGATTGAGGCTGCACTAGATGCCATCGATGTTGATCCGGTGCGTCGGGAGGGGGAGGAGAACAGTCGGTGGGTGCTGCTGGATTACCTCGACATCGTGGTGCATGTGCAGCATGTGGAGGAGCGGGTGTACTACGACCTCGAACGGTTGTGGAAAGACTGCCCCCGGATTGAGGTCGAGCTGCCAGCGCCCACTGATGCTGCTGAGGTGAGTAGGTGAGCCGTCGGCTGGTGCTCTGGCGGCACGGACGCACGGAATGGAACGCCACGAGGCGCTTTCAGGGCCAGATCGATGTCGCACTCGATGACACCGGTCGTGCGCAAGCGCGACAGGCGGCCCAGCAACTCGCGCAGTTGCCGCCTAGTGCCATCGTCGCCAGTGATCTGTCGCGCGCCCAGGACACCGCTGCTGCACTGGCCGCACTCGCAGGTCTGTCTGTGCAGACCGACGAGCGGCTGCGGGAAACCAACGCCGGGAGTTGGCAGGGTTTGGATCGCACTGAGCTGCTAGCTGCCCATGGCCCTGAACTCGCAGCGTGGGCGGGCGGCTCCGACCTGCGGCCGGGGGGTGGGGAGCGGCGCTCGGAAGTGGCACAGCGGATGGTCGAGGCTATCGAGGATGCCCTCCTTGAGGTGCCCAGTGACGGCACCCTGGTGGTCGTCACACATGGCGGCGCCGCGCGCGCGGCAGTGGGTCAGTTGCTGGATCTGCCGATCGCCAACTGGGCCATTCTGGGGGTGCTCACCAACTGTGCGTGGACAGTGCTCTCCGAGCAGCCACCGGACAGCGGTCTGCGCTGGCGGCTCGAGGAGTACAACGCCCGTTCGTTGCCGCAGACGGCATTCGGCGACGATCGCTAAACACAGTGTGATCGACCGCTCAATTGGTGGTCAGTGGGCCAATCGAAGGTGAGCAGTCAGTCGGCGCTCTGCGGGTCAGTTGGTGGTCCATGGATCAACTGGTGATGTAGCCCAGCAGGGTCGCTTTCTCCTCCTGGAGTTCTTCGAGTGCCACCCGCACCACGTCGCCGATGCTCACGATGCCAGAGAGCGCGTCGTCCTGCACAACCGGGACGTGGCGCACGCGACGAGCGGTCATGGTGACCATCAGGTCGTCGGTGGTGTTGTCCGGTTCGCAAACGGCGACCACTTCGGTCATGAAGTCAGAGACGTCCCGGGAGAAGATATCGGGACCGTGCGTGGCGACCGCCCGCACGATGTCGCGTTCGGACACGATTCCAGCCACGTTGGTGCCGTCGGGAGACACCACCACGGCGCCGATGTTGTGCTTGGTGAGCAGTTCGCACAGTTGGGTGATGCTGGCGTCGCCGGGAATGGTGGCGACAAACGTGCCCTTGCGGGAAAGAATCGACTGGACCTTCATGCGAGTTCTCCTCGATGGTCGGATGTGCGGGCGGGTACGGGCTGGTGCCGCGGACGGCTGGTGTGGTCCATGGTGCCCGACTGCGGCGGCGGTGTCACCCTTGTTGCAGGTCGTGGCGGATCTCGGACTTGCAGACTTTTCCCCACGTTCGACCCGCGTCTATTCGGGGTTGGCTCGCTGACCAGGGTGGGAGGGACGGTGTGCGCCACGGTGCGCTAGGCTTGCCATCGCTTTGGGGCCATAGCTCAGCTGGTAGAGCACCTGCCTGGCAGGCAGGGGGTCAGGGGTTCGAGTCCCCTTGGCTCCACCCCAGGTCAGAGGCGGTTTCGGGAGGTTTCCGAGACCGCCTCTCGTCGTCTCTGGGAGTCACGTCGGGAGTTGTCGGGTGACTGCCCAGGCGTAGGGTTCAGGTGAATGCCCAGCCTAAGAGGCGGTACGGGTGGGAATCCAGCCCTCCGCCGGGGCACAATGACAAGGCACCACTGCCATGGCGGCGGGCAGCCGAATTTGTGGGGAGGAATTAACGATGCGCGTTCTGCACACCTCGGACATTCATCTGGGTCGGATCCTTTACAGTCGGCGCCGATACCAGGAGTTCGAGGCGTTCCTGGACTGGCTGGCAGGCGTCGTGGAGGAACGCGAGGTCGAGGCACTGCTCATCTCGGGGGATATCTTCGACACTTCGACGCCCAGCAACCGGGCGCTGGAGATGTACTTCAGGTTCCTCGGCCGGGTAGCCCGCTCGACCTGCCGCCATGTGGTGATCATCGCCGGCAACCACGATTCGCCGTCCTTCCTGCGCGCCCCGCAGGAGTTGCTACGCGCCCTAGACGTGCATGTGTTCAGTCAGGCGTCGCCGGAATCACCTGCCGACGAGGTGGTGGTATTGCGCGATCGTCAAGGCCGGGCTGAACTCATCGTGGGCGCGGTGCCGTATCTGCGCGACCGCGACATCCGCACGGTCGAATCCGGTGAGAGCCCTGAGGACAAGGAACGCAAACTCAAGGAGGGCATCGCGCGGCATTACTCCGCGGTGATCGAAGCTGCCTTGGCTGCACGCAGCGCGGTGCCGGACGGCCATCCGCCGGTGGTGGTAATGGGGCACTTGTTCACCGCAGGCGGCACTGAGGGCGAAGGGGTGCGCGATCTCTATGTCGGTTCGCTCGCGCACGTGGACGCCGCGATCTTCGGCGACGAGATCGACTACGTAGCTCTCGGCCATCTGCACGTGCCACAGCAGGTGGCCGGCCGGGAGTGGTTGCGCTACAGCGGTGCACCACTGCCGATGGGGTTCGGGGAGGCGCAGCACACCAAAAGCCTGTGCCTGGTCGAGTTCGCCGACCCCCAGGCCGAGGTCGACCCGCTGGCTGAGCCAGACGCCGCCGCCACCGCCGACGATGCCGGGCCCCACCGACGGGCGTCGGTGGAACTCGTCGAGGTGCCGGTGTTCCAGCGCCTGGTACAACTGCAAGGTGACTTGCCCACCATCGAAAGCCGGCTGGGGGAGTTGGCAGGCGAAGACGAGTCGGTGTGGTTGGAGGTGATCTACACCGGCGGCGAGGTGGTCGGCGATCTGCGCAGTCGGATCGAGAGCGCCGTGGAGGGCACGCTGTTGGAGGTCCTGCGGGTGAAGGACACCAGCGCGGTGGACCGCGTGCTCAGGGCCCAGACCGTTGAAGAGACTCTCGACGAGTTGGATCCGGACGAGGTGTTCCGGCGGCTCTTGGCGGTCCGCGAGATCCCGGACACCCAACACAATGTGCTGTGGCGCACATACCAGGAAGCCTTGCACTCGATGGCGTCTGCCGATCCGCGGGCAGAGTAGGGGATTGCGATGCGCATCACGAAAATTCGCCTGCAGAACCTCAACTCGCTGGTGGGCGAGTGGGAGGTGGATCTGACCGCTGACGACTTCACTGCCGACGG
>CAZVKB010000055.1:10459-17345 GCA_964627505.1 uncultured Actinomycetes bacterium
TCGAAGTTCCTCAACGCCTCACCGGACGAACGCGCGCCGATTCTGGAGAAGATCACCGGCACCGCTATCTACTCCGACATTTCCAAACATGTGCACGAGTTGTACGCCCAGAAAGGTAAGGAACTCGAGGCTGCGCAGCAGCGATTGCAGGGCATCACGGTGCTCAGCGAAGCTGCAGAAGAGCAACTTCGCGCCGACGTGGCGACTGCGGAAGCGGCGGTGCGTGCTCGTGAGGCGCAGGTGAGTGAGTTGGCCGCGGCGGTCGCATGGTGGGAGCGCATCGACGAGTTAACCGCGCAGTTGGATCGGGTGGCCGCAGATGAGGTGACGCTGGCCAAAGACGTGGCGGACTTCGCACCGCAAAAGCTGCGGCTGCGCTGGGCCAGGGCGGCTCTGGAACTCGACGCAGACCACAGGGAGTTGCAGGGTTTGCGGGAGAGCCAAAACCGAGACATGCAGGAACTGGCGGCCAAGCAGGGCGACGTTGCGGGCAAGCAGGCAGCAGTCGAAGCAGCCGAGATGGCGCAGAAGGCGTCGATGGAAGCTTTGGGACTCGCGCAGCAGGCGGTGGCGAAGACCGCGCCCCTCCTCGTCCAGGTCCGTCAACTCGACACCGCAATCGGTGAGAAAGCGAAGCCGATTGCCACCGCCACGGCTGACTTGGAGCGCAGGCACAAGGATCGCCAAGCTCTCCACGACATGATGGCAGCGGCGGCCGAGGCACTGGCGGCCAAGGTAGTTGCGCGGAGCGAACTGCGGGGTCTGTTGGAGCGCACGAGGGCCGACGCCGAACTGGTAGGCGACTACGTCGCGATCAAAGAACGGCTGGACGCCTTGGCTGGCCTGCGGGAGAAGATGCGGCGAACCCGTAGGGATGTAGCCGGTGCGCAGGAAAAGTTGGCGGCTGCCACATCGGACGCCAAGAAGGCGCACGAGGTGGTTGGGGAACGGCAGCGCGCCGCCGATGAGGCCCAGCAGGTGTTGAGTCGCGCTGAGTCTGAACAAGCGGACCTACTGGCCGGAGTGACACTGGCAGATCTGCGGAAGCGCCGAGAAGAGTTGCTGAAGCGACGCGATGTGCTCAAAACTGCCGTGGAAACCGGCGCCGAATTGGCCAAGGTCAACGAAGAAGTAGCTTCGCTGGCGGTGCGCGACGAAGAGATTCGCACGGCCATCACGGCAGTCGAACAGCAGCAGTCGGCCACATCGGACGAGGAACAGGCGCTGTCCGATGAGGTCGTGCGGCTTGAGGAACGGGTACGGCTGCTCCAACAGATCGGTTCGTTCGAAGAGGCCCGACGGGACTTGCACGATGGTGCGGAGTGTCCGCTGTGTGGATCGCTCGACCACCCGTATGCCCGCGGGAATGTTCCAGAGCCGAGCGCGGCAGAGCGCGACCTGCAGCAGGCGAAATTGGCCTACGCAGCCGCGCACAAGCAGCGTCAAGAACTCGACGTAAGACTGGCCGGGCTGCAACGCGATGTAGTGGCGAACAACGACCGGCAGGCTGCCAAAGCGGTCGAACGGAACGAGTTACGAGGGAGGTTAGTCCAGAAGTGCCAACGGTTGGGATTGGACGGGTTAGCTGCCGACGACGCCGATGAGGCTCACAACGCTCGACTTTCCGACCTGCACGGGGACGCGGCCAAGTTGTACACCGAAATTGCCGACACGATCAAGCTTGCCGAGGCGATCGATGACCAGATCAAGTCCGCTCGGGATGGCGTTGACCGTGCGGCGGAGGTGTTGGCAGCGGCGGGACGTAGTGCACACGAGGCACAACTCGCCGAAACGCTGCTGGCCACGACCCTGAGCGGACTCGAAACCGACGTAGCCGCAGCAGAAAGGGAAGGCCAGGCCGCGTTCGACCGGCTGGCGGAGTCGCTCGAGCCCTACGGCGTCGACGCAGCGGCGTTGAGCGAAGCATCGGACCTCGGCGTGGTCGCAGTCGATTTGCACAAGCGTCGCGATGCATGGATGCGGCGGGAGCAGGAAGTGCGTGATTTGGATCAAGCCATCGGTGAGATGACGACGATTGCGAGCCAACGCACGGCCTCGATCACGACGATGACCGACGCGATCGAGGCTGCCGAACAGCAGTTGTCGCAATTGCGCGAGGACCTGGAAACGGCACGCCGTCAGCGCCAAGAACTGTTCGGTGAACAAGATCCCGGTGCGGAGGAGGCCCGGCTCAACGCGGCGGTCGATGCGGCGCAACTGTCGCTACGAAACGCGGAGGCCGCCTCCGGCACAGCACGCAACGACCTGGACCAACTCGCGAAGCGAATTGCGGAATTGGATGCTGCGGTGGCTGTTCGTGCAGAGGCCTTGCGGGCCAGCGAGGACACCTTCGCGCACCGGTTGGCGGACAGCAAGTTCGACGACGAGGCGGCTTTTGTGCAGGCCTCGATGCCAGCTGCCGAACGTCAGGGCTTGGAAGTTGCGGATCGAGAATTGGTCGAACGGCAAAGCGCATTGGACGCGCGCCGTCGACATGCGGAACGGGAATTGGTTGACGAACGGGCCAAGGCCGTCACAACTGTGTCTGTTGATGAGTTGCGACTCAATTTAGAGGCGGCGAAGGCGGCCAAGTCTGAAGCTGATCAACAGGTGGGGGCGCTGGGTCAGCAACTCGTGGACAACGATGAGGCGAAGCGCAAAAGCGCGGGCGCCATGGACGCGGTGGTCGAGCGGGAGCGCGAGTATCGGCGGTGGGGCGATCTGCACGCGCTCATCGGTTCCAACGACGGCAAGAAGTATCGGAACTTCGTGCAGGGTCTCACGTTTGAGATCATGATCAACCATGCCAACAGGCAGTTGCGGCGGATGAGCGATCGCTATCTGTTGATCCACGACGAGCACCATCCGTTGCAGCTCAACGTGGTCGACGATTATCAGGCGAGCGAGGTTCGTTCCACGAAGAACTTGTCTGGTGGCGAGAGTTTCATCGTCAGTTTGGCGCTGGCGCTGGGCCTGTCGCAGATGGCCAGCCGCAATGTGCGGGTGGATTCACTGTTTCTCGATGAGGGCTTCGGCACGCTGGATGAGGAGGCGCTCGACAGTGCGCTCACTACGTTGTCGAGTCTGCAGCAGGACGGCAAAATGATCGGGATCATCTCGCATGTCGGGGCGCTGAAGGAGCGGATCCGGGCGCAGATCGTCGTGACCCCGCAAGCCGGCGGCAAAAGTGTGCTGAGCGGTCCCGGCTGCAGCAGAACTTGATCGCGCCTGGACCGTGGATCGCTTCGATCACCCACGCTGCTAGGAACCGGCGACCGAACCCACAATCCACACGATGATCGGTGCGATCGCCAGGGCTGGCAACAGGTCGCCGACGCGCATCGTCTGCAGCCGGATCAACCGCAGACCCACGCCCACCAGCAGCACGCCGCCTGTGGCCGTGATCGCCGCAATCTGGGCATCCGCCAAAACATCTCCCATAGCCCAGCCCAGCAACGTCCACAGCCCTTGATAAACCCCGACCGCCAGTGCCGAAGCGGCAACTCCCCAGCCCAAGGACGCGGCAAAGGCAATTGCGATGAACCCATCGAGGATCGACTTGAGCGCCAACTGGTCGATGCCCGTCCCGAGGCCGTCGGACAGCGCGCCCAGGATTGCCAATGGACCGATACAGAACAGCAACGAGGCGCTCACGAAGCCATCGACGAAACGCAGGGCACGGGCGTGCTCATCGTCGACGGGCGTGGAGTCTGCGGTATTTGGGTCACCAGCCGAGGAGGTCTCGTTGGCGTCGGTCTCAAGTGCCGCCCCGGAAACATCAGCCGACTCGGAGACATCAGCAGCCTTGGACACCCGCGCCGCAGCCGCGCCCGGCGCCTGCCCAGCGCGCGCAACCCGGCGGGCACCGAGCCGCTGCAGGCGCTCACCGAGCGACTCCAGCCGATCTTCCAATCGTGTCAGTGAGCCGATGATGCCGCCGATCAGAACCGCGCCCAGGACCACAAGCACGGCGCCGGAGCCAACCACCTCGCGCAGGGAGGGATCCAACACCGCTGCCGCCGACAGCGCGGCCACCAACAACGTGACCAGACCCATGCCGTCGGTGACGACTTCGCGGGTACGCATCGGCAGCCGATGACCCAGCGCCACGCCGATCGCCGAACCCACCAGAATCGCAACGATATTGATGAGCGTGCCCAGGCCGATCATCGACAGACCGTAGGATCAATCGACCACGGCCGAAGTGAGGGATCGACTATGACACCGGCACATGCACATACGGTGGCCACACCGAAGTACACCATGCCGCCGGAATGGGAACCGCACGAACGTACCTGGATGGCCTGGCCCCCGAGGGGCCCGAGCTCTGCGGACCTCGACGCCGACGGGTTGGGAAAGGTGCGCGCGAGCTGGGCTGCCGTGGCTAATGCGATCGTTGACTTCGAGCCGGTGACGATGGTGGTCGATCCGCAGGACGTGGAAGGCGCTCGTGCGCTCCTGACGGCGGCGGTGGAGATCACCACCACGCGGCTGGACGATGCGTGGATGCGTGACATCGGACCGACCTTCGTCCGCGATGAGCATGGCAGCTTGGCGGCGGTCGACTGGGTTTTCAACGGGTGGGGCGCCCAGGAATGGGCCAGTTGGGAGCACGACCGTGAGGTCGCCCGCTTCGTCGCGCACCACAGTGGCACCCCGGTGGTGCCGTCCGATCTTGTCAATGAGGGCGGCGGGATCCACGTCGATGGCCGCGGAACGGTGTTGGCCACGCGCACGGTCCAGCTCGATCCGGGCCGGAATCCAGATCTGCGCGCAGCGGACGTCGAGGCGGAATTCCGTCGCACCTTGGGAGCCAGTCGGGTGGTGTGGTTGGACCGCGGCCTCACCCGCGACTACGAATCTTTTGGTACCCGCGGCCACGTGGATATCGTTGCCGCCTTCGCCGGGCCAGACACGATCCTCTTCCACGACCAGCGCAATCCGGAGCATCCCGATTTCGAGGTGAGTGCCGAGGTGCGCGCCCTACTGAGCGCGGCTGGTGACTGGAATCTGGTCCCAGTGCCAGCCCCCGAGGTGCTGCGCGATGAGGACGGCTGGGTGGACTACTCCTATCTCAATCAATATGTCCTCAACGGTGCGGTGATCCTCTGCGCTTTCGACGATCCCGGCGACGAAGTGGCCGCGGCGATCCTCGCCGAGGTGTACCCCGACCGCGAGATCGTGCTGGTGGACGCCCGCACGATTTTCGCCCGCGGCGGTGGCATCCACTGCATCACGCAGCAACAGCCCGCAACCACTCAGACGGACTGACCGATGCAGCTCACTCCTACCGAGCGCGATCGGCTGCTGCTGTTCACCGCCGCCCAACTCGCCCGCTCCCGTCGCGCACGCGGCCTGCGCCTGAATGTTCCTGAGGCAACCGCGTTAGTTGCAGACACGGCTGCTGAAGTGGCCCGCGACGGCGGCCGCCTCGCCGATGCCATTGCTGCTGGACGGGCCGTGCTCACCACTGCCGACGTCCTGCCTGGGGTGCCGGAGATCGTCGGCTCGGTGCAGGTGGAGGCCATGTTTGATGATGGCACCCGACTGATCGTGATCCCAGAGCCGTTTTCTGCGGCCAGTGATTCGGTCACCGATGTCGGTGCTGAGACCCAGGGGCAGCCCCCTACCCAGCCGTATCCCGGCGAAATCCTCGTGAGCGACCGCCTGTTGGACCCGGTGCCGCCGGCAGTGGCCACAGTGAGAGTGGTGAATACCGCTGACGTGCCGATTTCGGTGACCTCGCACTTCCACTTCTTCGAGGTCAATCACCGGCTGCGTTTCGATCGGGAGCAGGCCTACGGGCGCCGCCTCGCAGTGCCCGCCGGTTCCGCGGTTCGGTTTGATCCGGGCTCGAGCGTGGAGGTGGATTTGGCGGAGATCGGTGGTGCTCGGGTGGTGATCGGGTTTTCCGGCCTCGTGGATGGACCGCTGGATGCCCCCGGGGCGAAGGAATCGGCCCTCCGCAAGGCCCGTGTGACCGGCTACTTGGATGCTGGCGAGGGGGACGAATGAACCGCGCGGACTATGCCGGGGTCTACGGCGCCACCACCGGCGACCGCATCGCGCTGGGCGACACCGGACTGCTGGTGGAGATCGAGGCCGACTCGCAACGCATCGGCGAGGAGTTCCTCGTCGGCTTCGGCAAGACGGGCCGCGACGGCATGCACGTACGCGCTGTCGGCGTCGCAGCGAGTTGCGATCTGGTGGTCTCCAACGTCGTGGTGATCGACCCGGTGCTTGGGATCCGTAAAGTGTCGATCGGCATCACGTCGGGGCGAATCTCCGCGATCGGCCGGGCCGGCAATCCGGACACTGTCGATGGGGTAGAGGTGGTGGTGGGCACCAACACCGCGGTGGTCAGTGGTGAAGGTTTGATCGCCACGGCCGGTGCCATCGACACCCACGTCCATCTGCTCGCGCCCCGCATCATGGAGGCCGCGCTCGCTTCCGGCGTCACGACGATCATCGGCCAGGAGTTCGGCCCGTTGTGGGGTGTCGGGGTCAGTTCGGCCTGGGGTCTGCGGAACGCGTTCGCCGCCTTCGACGCCTGGCCGGTGAATATCGGCTTCCTCGGCCGCGGGTCGGCATCTCGAACCGGCCCACTCGTGGAGGCGCTGGTCGAGGGGGGCGCCTGCGGGTTCAAAGTGCATGAGGATGTCGGGGCGCATGCGACGGCGCTGGATACCGCGTTGCGGGTGGCCGACGAATACGACGTGCAGGTGGCGCTACACACCGACGGCCTGAACGAAAACCTTTCGGTGGACGACACTCTCGCGGTGGTGGAAGGGCGCACGATCCACGCCTTCCACATTGAAGGGTGCGGCGGTGGGCACGTGCCGAATGTGCTGCGCATGGCCGGTGTCGCCAACGTCATCGGCTCCTC
>CAZVKB010000056.1:0-7496 GCA_964627505.1 uncultured Actinomycetes bacterium
TGCGACCGGGGGTGCCGGGTCCGGTGTGTTCGGCGCGGGCGCCGGGGGTGCGGCCGGTCGATAGGTGTAATAGCCGGACGGCCGACTCGGTGTAGTGGACTGTGGCGCTTCCGGCGTGGTCGGTGACGGAGCGACGGCGGAGGTCGTGGGCGACGCTGCGGGTACGTCGGCCGCTGGCGCGAACGGCGACTCTACCGGTGGCGCAACTGGGGTTGGGGGCACAGGCGTGGTGATCGGATTAGGCCGCAGCACCAAGGTGTACTGCTCCACATTGGCTGCGGCTGGCTCCGCCTGCTGATTCGGGCCACCTCCGGTAAAGGCCAGGAAGAGCAGAGCAGCATCAGCTGCCACCAACACGCCAAGTGCGGTAAAGCCCACTGCGCGACCCATAAAAATCGTCCCTTCCACGATTGAGGGCAAAGACGGCCTTACTCACCATAACCCGAGACTGGGCATGCCGGGGTGGGAAACACGCTTCGGCGCCACATTGACGGAGTATTCGGATTCCACCGCAGTGGTAGAACGGGAGTGTGGAGGTCGTGCTGGTCGCCGTGATCGTGCTGGGGCTGGCCTTCGATGTCTCCAATGGTTTCCACGACTCCTCGAATTCGATAGCCACGTTGGTAGCCACACGAGCCGCTCGTCCAGGCCCCGCAGTTGTGCTTGCTGCGATCTTCACCCTGCTGGGACCGATCCTGGTGGCGACTGCCGTCGCGGACACGATCGGCGGCATCGTGACCCTGGTTCCCTCCCAAACTCTGCTGGTGCTTGTCGCCGCTTTGGCTGCTGGGCTGTTGTGGAACATCTTCACGTGGTCGCGCGGATTGCCGTCGTCGTCTTCGCACGCTTTGATCGGAGGGTTGGTGGGTGCGGGCATGGTGATGGCAGGAACGTCCGCAATTAGGTGGGGTGGGCTGGACGGGTTACATCCAGTCGGAGTATTCGGCGCCTTGATCGGGCTAGCGGTGGCGCCCTTGCTGGGGGCCGCGGTGGCGTGGGTGGCCGCGCGTACGGCTCGCCGCTCCACCCGATCGGCCACCAAAGCGCTGCGCACTCCCATCATGCGCAGCGAGTGGGGCACGGCAGCCGCTTTGTCCTTCGCACATGGCGCCAACGACGCGCAGAAGACCATGGGTGTGCTGACCCTGGCCCTGGTCGCAGCGGGGACTTTGCCGGCGTTTGTGGTCCCGCTATGGGTGAAAGTCGCCTGTGGGCTGGCCTTAACGCTGGGCACGGCATTGGGTGGCTGGCGAATCGTGCGCACGATCGGACGCCGGATATATCGGCTCCGACCCATGGATGGCCTGGTGAGTTCGGGCTCCAGCACCGCGATCATCGCTGTGGCCTCAGGAGTTGGCGCACCGGTGAGTACCACCCACGTGGTCTCGGCGAGCGTGGTCGGAGTGGGTGCGGCTGAACACGCAAAACACGTAAGTTGGACCGTAGTGCGCGACATCCTCACCGCTTGGGTCGTCACGATGCCTGCTTGTGCAGTGCTCGCCGCGCTGTTGTGCGCCATCGGAAAGGCAATCTCATGAAGCACCACTGGTTCTTGCCGGAGACCCCCGATGTGATGGGCACGTTGCGCGAGCAAGCGGCAGTGACGGAATCCGGTATGGCTGCCTTCACGCAGTGGGCTCGCGGACAGGTTTCCGCCGGTGATGAGGTCCGTGCGGCTGAACACGCTGCGGATCGAGTCCGGCGAAAACTCTCCCAACAGCTCCGGATCGCATTTACCACGCCGGTGGATGCAGAAGACTTGTTCACCCTCTCCGAACGCTTAGATGCGGTGTTGAACATGGCCAAGAATGTGGTGCGCGATGCAGACCTGCTTGGAATCACTCCCAGCGACACCACTGCCGCCATGGCGGATGAAGCACTAGCCGGTGTAAGCCATCTGCGCGCCGCGCTGACCGCGCTGCCCAGCGACTCCGATACCGCCACCCGAGAAGCGGATGCCGCCACCAAGAATGGGCGGCACATGGAGAAGTTGTACGCGCGGGCTATAGCGCAGATAGCCGATCTCTCCGACACGCACGCTGCATTGTTGGCTCGTGATCATCTCGGAGACTGTCTGCGTGTGGGGGAACGGATCGAGTTGGTGGCTGATCGAATTTGGTATGCCGTGGTCAAGGAGCAGTGACCGGGCGAAGTCGGACGTCGACGCCAGCAGCGCACGCGCGCTGCTCGGGTAGCGCAACTGAGCGAGACTACATACCGATCCCCGTCGTAGCCTGGGGAGATGACGCCAGAACCAGCAGCCGCGAAATCCGACACCGAGGCACCGACCGAAACTGAGCAGCAGCCGGAACCCGCGGTCGATCCCAAAGAACAGATGCGCCAGGCACTTGCGAAGAAGAACGCCCAACAGCAGGCCGGGCAGGCCCATCTGGAGGGTCGCCCGAAAGCGGGTGGGGAGCATGACCGTGCTGGTGGGCCACGGCAGTTTCGGCGCAAGAGCGGCAGCTAGTCAACCACCGCGAGATTCGCTAAGGAGCGATCTCGCGCGCCACTTGCCACCGGGCCAACAATGCGTGATAAAGATAGCCGGCGGTTTCCCGAGCCACATATTCCGACGTCACCTGACTGCCGTCTCCGGTGGTGGTGGGATTACCGGCAGCACTGATCCCCAAAGTCGTGGCGATCGCCTGCGAGCGGGCGATATGTGCCGGATCCGTGACGATCGTCGCCGATTTCCAACCGTTGTCGCGCATGGTCTGGGCCACGGCCTGCAAGCTCGTCAAGGTGTCGGTGCCGGATCCAACAGCCACTACCTGATCACTTGCTACCCCGACCTCTTCCAGGTACATCGCGCCCGCTTCACCCTCCGTGTAGGCATCCCCTGGTTGATTGCCGCCCACCGTAATGATGCGCGGGGCGATCCCGGCTGCCAGAAGTTCCTGCGCGTGATCCAGTCTGTTCTCCAAGACCGGCGAAGGTTTGCCGTCATATTGGGCGGCGCCCAGAACCACGATCGCGTCAGTTGGAAAGGTCGAGTGCACAGTCGCTGTGGAATACACGTGATATGCCGTTGCGAACGGGATGGCGGCCACCAGCAGTACGACCATGGCCACGATGAGGCCGACCGCGGCCCCCCAGCCCCGCCGGATTCGGCGTCTTGGAGGTGGCGACCGCATCACGTCAGGCGGGGTCGTAGTGGCGGCAGACATACGCTCGATTCTCTCACCGTGCCGCCGCCCGTACGAGTAGCGGCACACGCTCCACACGCCAAACGTGCACAGTCTTGACTAGCCATTTACCGATTTGCTGGTCTTGACACCCCATAAGCCCCTCCCCAGGTCGACGTCACAGGCTAACCGCCCGAGAATTGGCTTTCCCCAGCGGCCACTGCCGCCCGCTCGCTGGGATCAGAGTAACGACTGTCGAGCCAACCTTGGGGCAGGCTCACTGGCCGTCCGCCGGACGTACGCCCGCGCGGATTGCGGCCGGCTGCAGCCGGAAAATCTTGGTTCAGGTCGATCTGGCGCAGCAGCGTGGATAGCTCTGTTTCACTGCCGACGTGGGCGAGCCCCACCCGGAAGTGGTGGGGCACGCTGAAGCCCTTCAGGTACCAGGACACATGTTTACGGAAATCCCGAGGTCCCCGTTCGGCACCGAGAATGTCCACCAGGTAGCCGCAGTGTCGCCGCATGATGTCCGCGACCTCGGCGAGCCCTGGGTCCGCGGGGATGGGCGCACCGGAGAATGCGGCGGCGAGTTGCCCAGAAAGCCACGGACGACCCAAGCACCCGCGACCCACAACCACACCATCGCAGGCAGTGTCAGCGACCATGGTGAGGGCATCGGCAGCCGTCCAGATGTCACCATTTCCCAGCACTGCGACGTTGGACTGACGCAGGTGGGTGACCAGCGTGCCGATAGCGGTGCGATCGGCGTGGCCGCCATACAGTTGCGCGGCTGTCCGGGCGTGCAACGCCACCCAGGCGACACCGGCTTCGGCAGCCGCCGTTGCAGCGTCGAGATAGGTGAGATGGTCCACATCGATACCCATCCGCATTTTCACAGTGACCGGGACTTCGCTGCGGTCGGCACGCTTGCTGGCATCTTGGGCGGTTCGGACGGAGGCGGTGATGATGGCAGCGAACAGGTCGATCTTCCACGGCAGCGCCGCTCCCCCGCCTTTGCGAGTAACTTTGGGCACCGGGCAGCCCATGTTGAGATCGATGTGATCGGCGAGGTCTTCTTCGATCACCATGCGCACGGCGGCCGCAACTGTGGTCGGATCGGTGCCGTAGAGCTGCAGACTGCGAGGGGATTCGTCGTCGTCGAAAGCGCACATCCGCAGCGTCTCGGAATTGCGCTCGAGCAGTGCGCGGGCAGTGACCATCTCCGAGACATACACCCCTGGGCCGTACTCGCGGGCGAGCCGCCGAAACGCCCTGTTGGTCACACCCGCCATAGGTGCCACCACCACCGGAACTGGGATCTGATGGACACCCAGGGACAGCCCCTTCACCGGACTAGCACGCCGGAAGTCGTGCCGACAACCAGTCGGTGAGGGCATCCATGCCGATCCGTTCCTGCGCCATGGTGTCGCGGTCGCGAACGGTGACGGCTTGGTCATCCAAGGAATCGAAGTCCACGGTCACGCAATACGGGGTGCCGATTTCGTCCTGGCGACGGTAGCGGCGCCCGATCGCCCCCGCATCATCGAAGTCCACATTCCAGCGGGTGCGAAGTTTTGCGGCAAGGTCGCGGGCGACCGGCGTGAGGTCGGCGTGTCGGCTCAAGGGCAGGACTGCGGCCTTCACCGGTGCGAGGCGCGGGTCGAAGCGCAGCACGGTCCGGGTGTCCACTCCGCCCTTGGCGTTGGGGGCCGTGTCTTCGTCGTAGGCGTCGAGCAGGAACGCGAGCACGCATCGGGTCAGACCGGCGGCTGGTTCGATCACATAGGGGAACCAGCGCTCGCCGGTGGCCTGATCGAAGTAGGACAAATCGACGCCTGATTCCCGGGAGTGTGTCGAAAGGTCGTAGTCGGTGCGGTTGGCGATGCCTTCGAGTTCCGCCCATTCAGATCCGGCAAATTTAAACCTGTACTCGATGTCGACAGTTCGCTTGGAGTAGTGGGACAACTTCTCTTGCGGGTGCTCGTAGAAACGCATGTTGTCGGGGTTGAGGCCGAGATCCACATACCAGTCCCACCGCTGGGACAGCCAGTACTCGTGCCACTCTTCGTCGGTGCCGGGGGGCACGAAGAATTCCATCTCCATCTGCTCAAACTCTCGGGTGCGGAAGATGAAGTTGCCAGGCGTGATCTCGTTCCGAAACGATTTGCCGACCTGGCCGATGCCAAACGGCGGTTTGCGCCGGGCGGAGTTCATGACGTTGGCAAAGTTCACAAAAATCCCCTGCGCAGTCTCCGGCCGCAGGTAATGCACCGAACCTTCATCCTCAACTGGACCGATAGAGGTGCGGAGCAGACCGTTGAAATCACGCGGTTCGGTGAAATCACCGCGAGTCCCACAGTTCGTGCACACCACGTCGGCCAAGGTGCCGGGGCGGCCCTTCTTCTCCTCGTAGGCCTCAAGTAACTGGTCGGCACGGTAGCGCTTGTGGCACTTTTTGCACTCGGTGAGCGGGTCGGTGAATACCGCGACGTGCCCGGATGCGACCCAGACTTGCGGGGCGAGGATCACGGACGAATCCAGACCGACGACATCGTCTCGGTCTCGGACCACGCGCTGCCACCAAGCCCGCCGGATGTTCTCCTTGAGTTCCACCCCCAGCGGTCCATAATCCCATGCAGAACGGCTGCCGCCATAGATCTCGGAAGACTGGAACACGAATCCCCGCCGCTTACACAAGTTGACTACGGCCTCAACACGGTCGATGCTCACGTCTTAGTTCTCCAAGTTCTCGGGGACAAGGGTCCAGGATAGCGAGGACCTGCCGCGAACGGACGTACCCACGGTCGGCATCCTGTGTGGCATGGACTTCGCCGATCGCGCAGCAGCTGGTGTCCGGCTGGCGCCCGAGGTTCTGCAAGTCGTGAAGGCTTCGCTGGTGGAGATTGGAGCGGACCTATCTGAATGGTCGATCATGATCGTTGTGATTGCCCCAGGCGGCGTATCCGTAGCGACGCCGGTGATCGAAGCGCTTGCGGAGCATGGGGTCAGGGTGTCGCAAGCCCAGGTCAGGTTTGTCCATGATGAGGTGGTCGGCGCGACTTCTGGTGACCCGGTAGTCGGGGCGCGCCTCGACCTAAGTCAGGCGCTTCCCATGCCGAAGCAGGGCGCATCTGGACAGGTAGCGCCGGAAAGTGCAGCGTCAACCCTGTCGCCGCCAGTTCAGGTGGCGATTGTGGTGGCTGACGGTGTGGAGACGGGCCGCGCAGCAGCTGCGGTCGCCTCGACGCTTGCACAGGCGGGATGGCATCGACGTTGGCTGGCGGTTCCGGTGTGCCCGCGCCAGAGTCGACCTGCGCTGGAGCAGCGGTACGAAAAGATCATCGCGCTTGTGACGCCGCTTGCCCGGAGATCGTTGCGCTGGCACTACGGCGGCTAGGAACTTGAGCCGGCGACAGGCCGGCGCGGTCGGCTACTCCCGACCCCGGAGTCGCCGAGACGCCTGGTCCGCAGGCGTGACATCGGTTTCGTGGGTCACCACACCGGACGGCGTGACTTCCACCGCCACTTGAAATGCAGAAGGCTCATCCAACGCCGACGACAGCAGTGGCACTGCAGCCATCCGCACTGCAAAATCGCTAAATGCCCGGCGATAGGAGCCAACATCGGCCCACTCCATCACGATCATCATCAGACCGGGCTCGTCAATCGCCTGCGTCACACTCCCAGTGCGAAATCCCGGACGTCCGGCGAGCAACTCCATCGCGGCAGTGGCCGACTCCAGAAAAGCAGCAGGTTCGGCCACCACATGACGGGTCATCAGAAGCATCAATCAGCCACCCTTCTTGACATGGAAAGCGCTCGGTGAGCCGAAGCGAGACACCCGCGAGCGAAACGTTGCAGGCCCTAGTTCACCATGGTGGTCATGTCCAAGAAGAAGGGCAAGCCGCGCAAGCCGCCCCAGTCCCGCGCCAATCGGGCCAACCAGCGACCGCTGTCACCGAGACCGCAGCAGCCTGCCCCCAGTTCCATCACCTCGTCGAGAGCCACGCTGGAACAGCGCTCCGCCCCGGCGTTGATCTTCTTGCATCGATTGCCACGCTGGCTGCTCCCAGTCGTGGTGGGACTTTTGCTGCTAGCGGGTCTCGCCGTGCCCTACAACTGGGCAGGCATCTTCTTACTGTTGATCGCGGGACTTTTCGGCTGGCTGCTATTGCTGTCGTGGCCTGTCATCACGGTCAACTCACGGATCTTCCGCGGCATTGTCGTGGCGGTCGTGGCGATCGGTGGGGTCGCTCGAATTGCCGGCTGGACGTAACAGGTCACGCTCAGACGGCCCTCAGCCGCTGCGGCAAGACGGTCCTCAGCCGCTGCGGCACCTCTTCCGCTGTGCCCACCTTTGCGGGTTTC
>CAZVKB010000056.1:7596-17295 GCA_964627505.1 uncultured Actinomycetes bacterium
CGCCGGTTGCCTCAGCTAGCCAGCGCCTTCGACTTCAGCGCGTCGAACTCCGCCTGCGTGATTGCACCTGAGCTGAGCAAACTCTGCGCCTGCGCGATTTGCTCGGTGGGGCTCACGTCCGTTTGGGCCACGGAGCGGATGTACTCGGCCTGCTGCTTCTGCATTGCGATTGCCTGCTCTTGGCTGCGCTTGGCCATGCCATTTCCACGCACCAGGACGTAGATCAACATCGAGATTACGGGGATGATGAGCAGGAAGAGCAGCCACAGCGTTTTCGCCAGACCACCCATGTCGTGGCTGCGGAAAATGTCGAAAATGATCTGGAACAGCATCATGAAGTAAATAACCATGAAGAAGAAGAAAATCAGGTTGAGAAAAAATCCACCATCGGTCACAGCTGGGCCTGCTTTCGCATATTGGGTCGGTTGGAGTTCACGGGGGTCTTTGTGACCCGTGAGCATCGTAGGTGGCGTGCCCACGTACTCACAGGCGACGCCCCGAAGCGCACGGTAGGGATAATTCCAACCTCACGCCGAATCAATCCCGGCTACCGCGGGTTTCGCCAGTTTTCACCCGCAACGGGTGAGCAACCATCACCGTCCAGTTCACAACCCGGGCGACGTGGCTGAAGAAGGTGTCGTCACCAACAGAGTGCGCACACCGAAGCGGGCCAGCATCAACACCAAGATCAAACCGGTCACCGCCCAGAATCCACCCAGGCTGACATAGTCGCGAAAAACTAGCGCAACAACTTCCAGGACCACAAACTTGCTACCCACCAAAACCAGCCACAGCCCCACCAGCGCCAACACCTTTCCCCACCATGCTGGGGCGGCTCGGAACCGCGACTTCACTCGATCTTTGAGCGCCACCACTACCTCCAGCACCACCTTGAGCAGCAACGCAGTCAGCAGCGACATTGTGAAACTCTCGGAGATGACTGCCGGGATGAATTGCACTGCCAAGTTGAGCACTGTGACATAGACGAATACGTCGACAACATCCTCGGCCTGCAACCACCGTCGCCACCGTGGCAACGTCAGCTGCGCGGGTTGCTCGCTCATGAGCATCAACGCTACTGCTCCGCTCGCTTTTCACAATACGCAGCCAGAGGTTGACACCCGTTATCAATTGGGCAAGCGCGGATCAGTCCGCTGATGAGCCCCGCTCACTGCCAGCACGCACCGAGTACTTTAGGCGCTCACCGGCACCGACTCCAACTCGCGTTGCTTCTTGGCGCCGAGTCGATAAAACACCAGCAGCACCAAGGCCAACAGTGGCTGCACGATGTCCGTGGGGGTGGCCCACACGTTGCTCGGCGCCATGTTGTTGTGAGCCACCATCTGCATGATGTGCCCGATGGCATCCCCCCAATACATGATCGCCAGCGCGACCACCGCCGCGGTGAGCCAGCCGTCTCGCTTGGACTTCCAGGCACAGCCGATCCCCAGCACTCCGAGGGCGATGTCAGCCCAACCGACTTCCCATTGGAACATCGAGGGGGCGTAGCCGATTTGCTCGGCCAACTCTGCTGACATCGGTCCGATGTGTCCCACACCAGCGATGATGGCCCACACGCCAAGCCACACCATGACCCACAGCAGGGCCAACTCCACGACCCGATGTCCAGTGCGTCGGGCCGGATTTCGATCCACAAATATGTGAATCACCAGCCCAATCACGCCCACTACGTAGGGAAAAAAGAAGAAGGCCATCTGGGCATCCCTTCCGTCACCGCGCGCCCACGCCTACCTCGGACACCGCAAATGTGGCGCACGAACTCCGATTCTGGGCAGCCTAGCGCGATTGCAGTCTCTGGTACACCGATTGATCACAGGTAAGGATCTTGACTACAGGTAAGGATCCGCGGGCGCCGGGATTTCCTGAATACTGCGCACATTTACCCAGGGCACCGCGGTGTCCGACTGAGTGCCGCCGCCCGGGTTGTACGTACCCACGACGGATACCCAGGTGTTTGCCGGCAGCGACGGCACGTCTCCCACAGGTTGTACTTTGCTCGCCACCGCATCGGCAGCGCAACACGCCAATGCCAATCGCGTCAACTGCCAGCCATCCGCAGTGGGGGTCACGAATCCCACCAACTCCACTTCCCTGCCCTCCAGAGTGACCCCGTCATCCCACACCGCTCGCACCGTATAGTCGTTGAGCAGCAACGGCACCGGGTCCCCCGGGGGTAGCGGCGCAAAGACCGATCCGGCTTTGGGCTCACTGACGCTGGAAGATTCGCGGGAGGCCGTGTACGCCCCCAACGGCGGCGGTGCGATCAGGAATATGGCCGCAACTGGAACCAACAGCAGCCACGCCGTGCGCATCGACTCGTGTGCGTGGTCATGGCTGGCACTCGGCGAATCCGCGGCGTCGGAATCCCCCAAGCTCACTGCGCTCGATCTCTCCGTGCCCATTGCGGATGCGTCAGTAGTCGCAGGCCTGCTGGGCTCGATGTGGGCGTGCCGCGAATCCCGAATGGCATCCAAGAGACCAAAGATCCCCAACGCAATCAGGATCACCCCGGAAGCGATGAGATACCACCACATGCCTGCCTTGACGTAGTTCAGATATGCCCCCGAGACCGTCATCCGTAGCACCGACCCACCCACCAGAATGAGCAGGATGCCCTGCACTTCCCGCCTCATAACAACCACGTCCCGACACCGACGGCCACCACAATGGCCACCACCAAGGTGGTGGGTGCGAATCGTGAGGCGAAGGCCTTGCCAAATGTCCCGCTCTGCATCGCCACAAGTTTGATATCCACCATCGGACCCACCACCAGAAACACCAAGCGCGACGTCAGGGAGAATTCCGTCAGCGACGACGCCACAAACGCGTCCGCCTCCGAACAGATGCTCAACACCACCGCCAACGTGGCCATCACCAGTACCGACAGCCACGGATTGTCCGCCAGCGTCAGCAGCCACTCCTGCGGTACCAGCACATTGAGCACCGCGGCGGTCAATCCGCCGATCACCAAGAATCCACCGGCGTGGAGGAAATCATGTGCCGCCGTGAGCCGGAAAGTGTGCCAGTTGGAATGTCCGACCAGGTGGTCCCGCCGCGGAATCCGCAGCCATTTGTCCTTTCCCAACTTCAGCCACAGCATGCCCACGATGATCGCCGTGGCCAGGGACGCAATGAAGCGCGCCACCGCCATCTCCGGGTTGTTCGGGAACGCCACAAACGTCGACGCGATCACGATGGGGTTGATGGCCGGGGCGGAGAGCAAGAACGTCAAGGCAGCCGCGGGTACCACGCCGCGCGCCACCAGACCACCTGCCACCGGCACCGAGGCACACTCGCAGCCGGGCAGCACCGCTCCGGCGCAGCCGGCCACCGGAACGGCCAGGGCGGAGTTCTTCGGCAGCGCTCGCTGCCAGAAGGAAGCCGGGATAAATGCCGCAATGGCGCCGGACAGCACCACGCCCAACACCAAGAACGGCAGCGCCTGCACCACAATCGCCACAAAAATGGTGGCGCCGGCCTGCAGCCGCGGTGAGTCGAACAATCCCACAATCCACTGCTGCGCGAGTAGTACCACCACCAACCCGGCAGTAAGTACTTCCAACGAACCAGGGCGCCATCGTCGCGCGGGTTTGGTTGGAGCAGGCGTGGACAACTCGGTGCTCACGACGGCTCCACGACGCCCGCCGTCGCATTGGCCGGGTGGGCAGACGCCGCTGGCGGTGCCACGGGCGGTGCCCCACCGTAGCGGCGGTCGCGGCTGCGGTAGACCTCAATCGCATGCCACAGGTGGCGGCGATCAAAATCCGGCCACAAGGTATCGAGAAATACCATTTCCGCGTAGGCCGATTGCCAGAGCAAGAAATTGCTCGTGCGCTCCTCGCCGCTGGAGCGCACAAACAAATCCACATCCGGCATCTCGGGCTCGTAGAGATAACGCTCGATGGTGTGCTCGTCGATTCGGCTGGGCTTGAGCACGCCTGCGCGCACATCTTCAGCCATGGCGACGGCGGCATCGGCAATCTCGGCTCGGCCGCCATAGTTGATGCACATCGTGAGATTCAGCGTGGTGTTGTCCTTGGTGAGTTCCTGGGCCACCTCCAACTCGCGAATCACACTGCGCCACAAGCGCTTGGGCCGGCCCGCCCACCGCACGCGAATCCCCAATTCGTGCATCTCATCCCGCCGCCGCCGCACGACGTCGCGGTTGAAGCCCATGAGGAAACGTACTTCCTCCGGTGAGCGACGCCAGTTCTCGGTGGAGAACGCGTACACCGACAGCCACTTCACCCCCACCTCAATTGCCCCGTGCACAACATCGAGCAGGGCAAATTCACCCGCCTCATGTCCAGCGGTGCGCGGCAGGCCGCGTTCGTGCGCCCAGCGACCGTTGCCGTCCATCACGATCGCAATGTGCGCCGGCACCTCGTCGGCGGCGAACTGCGGCGGGCGCACGCCGGATGCGTGGGGGCTAGGGCGACGGGGTGTCGGTGGCATCCCCCCATACTGCCACCGCGGGCGGAGCTGACGGCACATCCACCGGGCCGGGTCGTTCCCGTTCCACCAATGGCAACGACCGCAACTTGCGTTCCAGGTGCCATTGCGAATACGCGGCCACCAGTCCGCTGGTTTCGCGTTGGGTGCGCGCCTCGGCTGCATCGGCCGCCTCCCAATCGCCGGTGAGCAGCGCCGACATCAACTCGAACGCAGACGGACTGGGTGCCGCCGACCCCGGGATTCGACATGATCGGCACAGCGCCCCACCGGCACCGATATGAAAAGCCCGATGTGGCCCGGGCTCCCCACAGCGCACACATGCGTCGAATGACGGCGCCCAGCCCGCCACCGAGAGCGACCGAAGCAGGAATGCGTCCAAAATCAGACCATGCTCGTGTTCGGCTTGCACCAGAGCGCGCAAGCCCGCCACCAGCAACCAGTACTGCTGCCGTGCTGGTTCGCCCTGCTCCCCCACCACCTTTTCAGCTGCCTCCGCCATTGCCTGACCCGCAGTCCAACTGCCGTAGTCGCCAGCGAGCACACTGCCGAAGGCGGAAATCGTCTCCACTTGCGTCACAACATCGAGTGATCGACCAGTGTGGAATTGCACGTCGATGTGTCCGAGGGGCTCCAATCGGGCCCCGAACCCGCTGGTGGTGCGGCGCACACCCTTGGCCACTGCCCGCACCAACCCGTAATCACGGGTGAGCACCGTGACGATCCGGTCCGCCTCGCCGAGTTTGTGGCAGCGCAGCACCACTCCTTGATCTCGGTAGAGCGGCATGTGACCAGTGTCCCCCGACCTAGGCGGATACAGGCGCAGCGCCTCTGGCGTGTGAGAAAAAGCCAGTGGTTTCCGACAATTAGGGATCATGCATGGTTGCAGTCGGGCAGAATCGTCGCATGTCTGAGTCCACAGTCCCACCCCCACTGTCCGCCGCCGACGAGGCGAAAGAAGTAGCAGAGAAGGTACAAGAGACTCGGAATCAGGCCGATTCCGATAGTGCCCAACTCGGTCGCGGGAATAGCCCGCTGTTTTGGGTGGCTTTCGATCCAAAGTGGCTGCGCCGCGCGGTCCTCGCGATCATCCTGCTCTACATCTTGTATCGGGTGGCGGACTGGATCTTCGTCGCGACCTCGAACTTCCTGTTCCTACTGCTACTGGCCTGGCTGTTTGGGATCGCTCTGGAGCCCATCGTCAGCTTCTTCGCGCGCAGGGGCATGAAACGCGGGCTCGCCACCGGGATCGCGATGTTGAGTTTCTTCCTGGCTGCTGCAATATTTCTGGCCGCCTTCGGCGGGCTGCTCCTGGCCCAGTTGTCTCAGCTAGTCACCACAATTCCGACCCTGATCGACCAGGCTGCCGACTGGGCAAGCGCGACTTTCCAGCGCGATATCGACCCGAAAGCAATCGCCGAGCAGTTCAACATCACCTCCGCTCAGGCCGGCCAGTGGGCCTCCAACCTTGCCGGTGGGGTGCTAGGCGTCCTGACCACCACTCTGGGTCTGGTGTTCCAGGGCTTCACCATGCTGCTGTTCGCCTTTTACTTTTCCGCCGACGGCCCGCGCCTGCGCCGCACAATCGCATCGTGGCTGCCCACCCAACGTCAGCAGGTGTTCGCCACGGTCTGGGACATCACCGTCCAGAAGACCGGTGCCTTCGTGGTTTCACGACTGCTCCTGGCGTTACTCGCCGCAGTGTTCATGTCCGGGTTCCTGCTGCTCATCGGCGTGCCCTACTGGTTGCCGCTGGGCTTGTTCACCGGAGTGGTCAGCCAGTTCATCCCCACCATCGGCACGTACCTGGGCATCCTGTTGCCGGCGTTGGTGGCCGTGTTCAACGACCCGCTGGATGTGGTGTGGATCGTCATCTTCGGCACCGTCTACCAGCAGATTGAGAACTACTTCTTCTCCCCCCGCATCAGTGCCGCCACCCTGGACATCCACCCGGCCATTGCGTTCGGATCGGTGATCGTGGGGGCCGCGCTCTTCGGACCGATTGGGGCCATTATCGCGATCCCGCTCGCCGCTGCCATCACCTCAATCGTCGATACGTACGGTCGTCGCTACCAACTCATCCCCGAGTTGGAGATACACGACGTCGCCAAACGGCGTCAGGCCCGAAGGAAGAAAGCCGACCAGCTTTCGGCCGAAGGCTACGAGCGGCTCGAAGGCCCGTTGCAGGAGAAGTAGCGGGCGCAAGCAGGATCAGGCATATCCGCCCCGCGGCTTCAGAAGCCCAGCCGTTTGAGTTGTTTGGGGTTTCGCTGCCAATCCTTGGCCACCCGCACATGCAGATCGAGGTACACAGGCGTGCCGAGCAGCGCCTCGATGCCGGCCCGGGAACGTCTGCCGATGTCGGCGAGCCGGGCACCTTTCTTGCCGATCAGGATCGGTTTCTGGCTGTCGCGCTCCACATGGATGCTGGCATAAATGTCTACCAAAGGGTGATCTTTGTCCCGACCTGCGCGCAATGACATCTCGTCTACGGTTACTGCGATGGAGTGTGGCAATTCCTCGCGGACACCCTCCAGCGCAGCCTCCCGGATCAGTTCGGCCACCAACACCCCCTCCGGCTCGTCAGTCACCACATCATCGGGGTAGAGCGCAGGGCCCTCCGGCAGTGCCGCGCCCAGCAACTTCACCAGGGTCTCCACATTGCTGCCGTCATGTGCAGACACCGGCACCACCTCAGCCACGTTCAACCCGGTTCCACTGACCAACTCGTGCGCAGCGGCCACTGCTGCCAGGCCGGCGGCGGAGTTGACGAGGTCCATCTTGGTGATCACCAGGAACACCGGTTTGCGACGCAGTTTTGCTACTTCGCTGGCGATATAAGAATCTCCGGGACCTGGCCGCTGATCGGCGGGCAGGCACAGCCCGACGATGTCCACTTCCGCCCAAGTGGTGCGCACGAGATCATTGAGCCGTTCCCCGAGCAGTGTGCGCGGACGGTGCAGTCCGGGTGTATCCACCATGATGATCTGGGCTTCAGGACGGTTGACGATTGCACGTATCGCGTGCCGGGTGGTCTGTGGCCGGCTGGAAGTGATGGCCACTTTGCTGCCCACCATGGCGTTGGTCAGACTCGATTTGCCCACATTCGGCCGGCCGACCAGCGAAGCAAACCCAGATCGGTGCATCAGCGTGGCTCCTTGGTGACCCGGATCGTGGAAATGCGGTTGCGACGCCCCTCGAGCGTTTCGGCGGTCAGGGTGTAATCGGCGATCACGACGGTACTGCCAGCGATCGGCACCAAACCGAGTCGACGTGCCAGCAGACCGGCCACCGTTTCGACGTCTTCGGCATCCTCGGTCAGGTCCAACCCCGTCAGGTCCGCCAATTCATCAATCGACATCCGCGCACTAACCCGATAGTCACCCGGGGCGAGTTCGATGCACTCGGCGATTTCGTCGGCGTCATATTCATCGACGATTTCGCCCACGATCTCCTCCAGAATGTCCTCCACCGTGACCAAGCCCGCCGTACCGCCATATTCGTCCACGAGTACCGCCAGGTGGGTGCGAGTGGCCTGAAACACCGCCAGCAAGTCATCTGCCCGCTTGGTGTCGGGCATGAGCAAGGCCGGTCGCATGACGACGGTCACCGGCATTTCGCCTGCAGCGGGATCGTCATTGGTGCGACTCACGATGTCTTTCAGATGCACCACGCCGATGATGTCATCGAGGCTGTCCCCGATCACCGGGATGCGGCTGAAGCCCGACCGCAGCGACAGGGACAGGGCTTGGCGCACCCGCTTGGTGTCCTCGATGAACACCATCTCGGTGCGGGGCACCATCAGTTCGCGACTGAGCGTGTCGCCCAACTCAAACACCGATGCCAACATCCGCTGTTCGGCGGGTTCGAGCACCGACTCGGCGCCCGCCTGATCCACCATGGCCCGGATCTCCGCCTCAGAGGCAAACGGACCGGAGCGGAAACCTTTGCCCGGCGTGATCGCATTGCCCAAGAGGATCAGCAGTCGCGACACTGGGCTGACGATCGCCGTGAGCACCCGCACACTGGTGGCTGAGCCTGCGGCGATCGTGGCGAAATGTTGCTGACCCAGTGTCCGCGGCGCAACTCCGAGCAGGACGAAATTGAGCACGAGCATCAGCACGGTTGTGACGGCCACCGCCCATCCTGGTTGCAGCATCCGCACCCGGATCAGATCAGCCACAATCACCACGGCCAGCACGGTCAGGGCAATCCGGACAAACAGCACCGCATTGATATAGCGCGCCGGATTTGCGGTGATCACCAGCAGGCCTTCGGCGCCGCGCTGACCGCTGTCCACCATTTCCTGCGCGCGCGGACGAGACGTCCGGCTCAGGGCCGACTCCACCGCAACCAGTACGCCCGCAACGATCTCAGCCACTACCGCAATCAGGATTGCCCAAGTTTCCGCTGTCACCGGTCTACTCCCCCAGCGAACGCGAGAACGCGCTCCACTCCGCCACGAGCCGGTTTTGCAGCCCGAACATTTGCCGCTCCTCCTCCGGTTCGGCATGGTCGTAGCCCAAGAGATGCAGAATTCCGTGAGTGAGCAGAATGCCCTGTTCGTGCCGCTCCGGGTGGCCGGCGCTCTGCGCCTGGGAGCGGGCTACCACCGGACAAATCACGATATCGCCGAGGATGCCTTCCGGAGCGGGCTCGTTGTCGCCGGGTTGGCGCAGATCGTCCATGGGGAAACTCATCACATCGGTGGGACCCGGTTCGTCCATCCAACGCTCATGCAGATCCGTCATGGCGGCTTCATCGGCGAACAGCACCGACAGTTCCGCCTGGGGGTGAATGCGCAGGCGGCGCAACACAAATCGCGCTTGCTCGGCTAACGAGACTTCATCGACGTCATCACCGGACTCGTTGCGCACCTCAATCATGAAGGCCGCCGACCTGCTCGCCCACCGGACAGGCCGGGATGACCCTGATGGCGCTCATCAAATCGACCATAGGCGTCCACGATGTGCCCGACCAGTTTGTGCCTCACGACATCTCGACTGGTCAACTCCACAAACGTGACGTCGTCGATGCCGCCTAGCACTTCTCGCACCTGCCGCAGGCCACTCGTGGCGCCACCGGGCAAATCCACCTGCGTAACGTCACCTGTGACCACGATCGTGGAGCCGAAGCCAAGTCGGGTGAGAAACATCTTCATCTGCTCAGCGGTGGTGTTCTGCGCCTCGTCGAGGATGATGAAGGAGTCGTTGAGGGTGCGTCCGC
>CAZVKB010000057.1:0-17035 GCA_964627505.1 uncultured Actinomycetes bacterium
TAACTGTGTTCCCGCCAGCGGTTGGTGATGGGTAAACGGCGGTCGCGGCCGAAGGCCTTGAACGTGATTTTGGTGCCGGGGGGATATTGCCTTCGTTTGTATTCAGCGAAGTCGATCAGCCGCACGACGCGCTCCACCACGTCCTGTTCGAACCCGTCCGCGAGCAATTGCTCGGCACCGCGATCATGTTCGACGTAGGCGTCGAGGATGTTGTCGAGCAAGGCGTAGTCGGGCAGGGAGTCGCTATCGAGTTGGTCGGGGCGCAACTCCGCAGACGGGGGTTTGCTAATCGAGTTTTCGGGGATCGGCGGTGTCTGGCCAAGCGCCTCAGCGTGCTCGTTGCGCCAACGTGACAGTTGCCACACCAACGATTTCGGGACGTCTTTGATGGGTGCAAAACCCCCAACCGCGTCCCCATAGATGGTGGAGTACCCCACGGCGATTTCGCTCTTATTGCCAGTCGCGAGGACGAGCGGACCCTCGGAATTGGACAGGGCCATCAGCAGCACACCCCGGATTCGGGCCTGCAAGTTTTCGGCTGCGAGACCCTGCATCTGATAGCTCTCGTGGAATGCCGCCACCAGCGGCGCAATCTCAACGGTACGAAACCGTAACCCCGTTCGGGCAGCCGAATCGGCGGCATCGTCGCGGGAATGCTGCGAGGAGTATTGGCTGGGCATCGACACCCCGAACACATGCTCAGCCCCGATCGCATCGCAGGCGAGCGCAGCCACCAGGGCGGAGTCAATCCCGCCCGAGAGTCCCAATGCCACCGACGTGAATCCGTTCTTGCGCACATAGTCGCGTAGCCCCAACGTCAACGCCCGATATACCTCTTCGGCTTCGAGCAGTTCGGGTGCGATCAACGACGGTGCCGACAGGGTTGCACGCTCGGTCAGGCGGCCGGAATCACTGGTTGTGAGGTAGACCTCCGCGTGACTGTGCGCAGTCCGTGCGGTGCGCAGTGGAATATCGGCGAGCAGTAAGTCTTCGACAAACTCCGGCGCGCGTGCGAGCAACTCACCAGCCGGGTCGACCACCATGGAGTCACCGTCGAACACCAATTCGTCTTGACCGCCCACCAGATTCACGTAAGCCAGGGTCGCGTCGGCCTCCTGGGCTCGTTGCCGACACAGGGCCAAGCGGACGTCATCTTTCGAGCGTTCGTACGGGGAACCGTTGAGCACCAAGAGCAGATCGGCGCCCAACTCGCGCACCACCGAGACCGGACCACCGTCCTGCCACAGGTCCTCACAAATCGCCAGCGCCACATCCACGCCGTTCACGTGCACGATCAGGGGTTCCGCGCCGGGCACGAAGTAGCGGTATTCGTCGAAGACGCCGTAGTTGGGGAGGTGATGTTTGTGATAGGTGGCGACCACTTCCCCGCCGAAGATGACGGCGGCCGCGTTGTGCGGTCCGCCACGCGGCTTGCCGGGAACTCCGGGCGCGGACTCAGTGTCGGCGTCGAGGAAACCCGCAATCACCGCCAACTCGGCGAGTCCGGCTTGGGCCAATTCTGCGGCCAGCGCATGAATCCCGGACACGCTGGCGCGTTGGAAAGACTCGCGCAGAGCCAGGTCCTCGATCGGATATCCGGTGAGCATCATTTCGGGAAACGCCACGACATCGGCACCTGCCGCAGCGGCGCGTTGACTCCACTCCACCACCATGTTCGCGTTCCCCGCGAGGTCTCCCACACAGGGGTTCACCTGCGCCAAAGCCAGTCGCAGCGGGCGGTTGTGCACGGAGTCTGCCGAAGCCATAGGTGGAAGTCTGGCAGGGTGGGCGGTGTTGCGCCGAGCGCGGTGGCAGGCTAGGGGCATGAATAAGCAGACGGAGTTCGTGCTCCGGGCCATCGAAGAGCGCGACATCCGCTTTGTCCGGCTGTGGTTCACCGATGTGCTCGGGCAACTGAAATCGGTGGCAGTCGCACCGGCGGAACTTGAGGGCGCCTTCGAAGAAGGCATCGGGTTTGACGGTTCGGCGATTCAGGGATTCACCCGCGTAACCGAAGCGGACATGTTGGCGCGTCCCGATCCGGGGACTTTTCAGATTCTGCCGTGGCGGGGTGAACGCAACGCGGTGGCCCGCATGTTCTGCGATATCGGGCTGCCCGACGGTTCCCCCTCCCACGCCGACCCGCGGTTTGTGCTCAAGCGGGCGTTGGAGCGCGCGGCTGCCGCTGGGTTCACGTTCTACACCCACCCGGAGATCGAGTTTTACCTGCTGCGGGAGCGGCCAGCCAAAGGTGGCAAACCGGTGCCAGTGGACGATGCGGGGTATTTCGATCACGCACCGCTTGGCCCGGCGCAAGACTTTCGGCGCACCGCGATCACCATGCTCGAAGACATGGGAATCTCGGTGGAATTCAGCCACCACGAGGGTGGCCCGGGCCAGCAGGAAATCGATCTGCGCTATGCCGATGCCCTCACCACTGCGGACAACATCATGACGTTTCGCACCGTGATGAAAGAGGTGGCGATCGAACTCGGGGTCTACGCGACCTTCATGCCCAAGCCGTACCGGGACCACCCAGGATCCGGGATGCACACCCACATGAGCCTGTTCGAGGGCGACGCCAACGCATTCGCAGATCCTTCGGCGCCGATGGGATTGTCGCGAGTCGCCCGCCAGTTCATCGCCGGACTGCTCACCCACGCACCAGAAATGTCCGCGATCACCAACCAGTGGGTCAACTCCTACAAGCGTCTGGCTTCCGGCGACGAGGCGCCGACCTATGTCTGCTGGGGTCACGAAAACCGTTCGGCCTTGGTGCGAGTCCCGATGTACAAGCCCCACAAGGGCAACAGCACCCGGGTGGAATTGCGTTCGTTGGATTCCGCTTGTAACCCATATTTGGCGTTCGCCGTCATGCTCTCAGCTGGACTGCGCGGGATTGAGGGCAAATATGAGTTGCCGCCAGCCGCTGAGGATGACGTGTGGTCGCTCAGTGATCGAGAGCGCCGGGCGATGGGGCTCGCACCGCTGCCGGGCAGTTTGAATCAGGCGATCACCGCGATGGAACGTTCGGAGTTGATCGCCGAAACCCTCGGGGAGCACGTTTTTGAATTCTTCCTCGACAACAAGCGGGCAGAGTGGGAGGAGTATCGCCGCCAGGTGACACCGTTTGAACTCGACCGCTATCTGCGTGTGCTGTGACTCGGCCCCGACCTGACTCGGCGTTGTCGCGCGGGGCACTCGCCCGGGCGGGATTCACCGATGTCGAACGCGCAGCGCGAATGTTCGCCGAACCCGCAATGGCTGGGCTGGCGCAGTCCGTGGTGGTGGGCGACTTCGCAGTTGCCGCTGACCCGGACTTGGCGCTGTTGCTGGTGTCCCGCATGTTGGCTGCCCCAAACTGCCCGCCGGAGTTGACGCACGCCTTCGCCGACAACCCGGTGGTGCGCCGTCGGCTGGTCAAACTGCTGGGGGTGAGTGCGGGCCTCGGGGAGTCCCTGGTGCGCACCCCCGCTCGCTGGGAGGTAGTGGCCCACCCCAGTGGACCCATGCCGGCCGCGGCGGTGCGAGCGGCGTTGCTGGCGGCGGTGGGGGCCGATCCCACTGCTGCGACCCCGGTGGCGGCAGCCAGCGCTGACACCTATGTGGAATTGCGCCGGGAATACCGCAAGCAACTGCTGCGGATCGCCGACAACGACATCAACGATTCAGCGCGCATGTCGGTGGTGACGGCTGAGTTGAGCGACCTGGCTGACGCTGTGCTGGAGGGTTCGTTGGCGATCGCGCGCGCTGAAGTCCCAGACGCCCACCTGGTGCGGCTGGGGGTGGTGGCCATGGGGAAGTGCGGGGCGCGGGAATTGAACTATCTGTCCGACGTGGACGTGATCTTTGTGGCTGAGCCCACGGGCGGGGTCAGCGAGACCGACGCGATCCGGGTGGGTACGCAGTTGGCGCAAAGGATGATGAACGTCACGATCGCCAGCACGATCGAGGGGGCGATCTGGGAGATCGATGCCGGGCTGCGGCCAGAGGGCAAGTCCGGTGCGCTGGTCCGCACACTGACCAGCCACATGGGTTACTACCAGAGGTGGGCCAAGACCTGGGAGTTCCAAGCATTACTGAAAGCCCGGGCAGCGGCGGGCGATATCGCGCTGGCGACTGGTTTCGTGGCCGAAACCCGGCCGTTGGTCTGGGCAGCCTCGCGGCGCCCGGACTTCGTCCCCGAGGTGCAAGCCATGCGGCGACGCGTGGAAGCCAATATTCCCGCAAAACACGCCGATCGCGAACTGAAGCTGGGCGTGGGCGGGATCAGGGATATCGAGTTCTCGGTGCAGATGTTGCAGATGGTGCACGGGGCCAGCGACATCACCGTGCGGGCCCCGGACACGCTCACAGCCCTGGAACAGCTGGCGACCTGGGGATATGTGGGTCGAGAGGATGCCGCAGCCCTGGCCACTGCCTACACCTTTCAGCGCACACTCGAACACCGACTGCAATTGCGTAGTCTGCGCCGCACCCACATGCTGCCCGACGATCCGGACGAGTTGCGCTGGCTCGGCCGGGCGATTGGTTTGGAGCACGACCCCGCGGCGGAATTGTTGGCGCGGTGGCGGCTGGTGTCGCGGGATGTGCGTCGGTTGCACGAAAAACTCTTCTACCGGCCATTGCTCAACGCGGTGGCCAAACTCGAGCCTGGTCAGGCCCGCATCACGCCGGCTGCGGCAGTGGAGCGGCTGACCATGTTGGGGTACGCGGACCCGAATGGGGCGCTGCGCCACATTGAAGCACTGTCCTCCGGGGTGAGTCGGCGCGCGGCGATCCAGCGCACCCTGCTGCCGGTGATGTTGGGGTGGTTCGCGGATGGACCGGATCCCGATGCCGGGTTGTTGGGTTTTCGCGCTGTGAGTGACGCCCTCGGGGCGACGCCGTGGTACCTGCGGTTGCTGCGCGATGAGTCCGCGGTGGCTGAGCGGCTCGCCCGAGTGTTGTCCACGTCCCGATACGCCTCCGATCTGCTCACCCGGGCGCCCGAGGCGGTGCGCATCCTGGCAGATGCGGAATCGATGACGCCACATGATCGAGATCAACTCGTGACCGAAATGACCAGTGTCGTGCGTCGTCATTCCACGGCAGCATCGGCGGCAGCGGCGGTGCGTGGGATTCGACGTCGGGAGCTGTTTCGGATCGCCGCCGCTGACTTGGCCGGCATCTGTGATGTCCCTGCGGTGGGCACCGCGTTGTGCGATCTCGCCGATGCCACCGTCACAGCGGTGCTGAATGCGGCGATGGCTGAGGTCGCTGCGGATTTTGGTGGGGAGTTGCCCACCCGACTGCTTGTGGTGGCGATGGGGCGGCTCGGTGGTCGTGACATGTCGTATGCCTCGGACGCGGACGTGATGTATGTGCACGAACCGTTGCCTGGCACCGATGACAAGGTGGCTGGCGATGCCGCCAAGCGGGTCTTCACGCTACTGCGAGAGTCGCTGGCCGTGCCCAGTCCAGATCCGCCGCTTGTCCTCGACGCCGACCTGCGGCCAGAGGGTCGACAGGGGGTGCTCGTACGCACGCTGGCGAGTTACCGCGCCTACTATGCGCGATTCTCCGCGCCGTGGGAAGCCCAAGCCTTGCTCCGGGCTCGGCCGATGGCCGGTGACCTCGAGTTGGCTGCGGCATTCATCGACATGATTGATCCGGTGCGCTACCCGGTCAACGGTCTCAGTGCGGCGGACCTGATGGCGATGCGTCGACTCAAAGCCAGAATGGAATCTGAGCGCCTTCCGCGGGGAGTTGATCCCCGTCGCCACACCAAACTTGGCCCAGGTGGCTTAAGTGATGTGGAGTGGGTGGTGCAGAAGGTCCAGCAGGAACACGCTGGCCAGGTGGGCGAGTTGCGTACAACCGCGACTCTGCCGGGGATGGCCGCCGCAGTCGAGCACGGATTCGTCGACCATGCAGACTCTGAGGTGCTTCTCACCGCCTGGCAGGTCGCCTCCCACATGCGCAACGCCAACACCTTGGTGCTCGGCAAAGCCAGCGACACGATTCCCACCGATGTCCGCGACTTGGCCGCAGTCTCGCGGGTGATGGGATTCGAGCCCGGACACAGCGCGGACATGTTGGACGATTATCTGCGGGCCACTCGCCGCGCCCGAACCGTATTCGATCGGCTGTTCTACGGTCGGGAGCAACCGGGACCTGCCTAACCCAGCGCGCCGGCCAGGACGGATGGGGGCGCGAAATGCGCCAGTGAGCCAGCAGCTAGCGGAAAGTCCGCGTCGGCCACCATGGTGGTGTCTGTGCGGATGATCGCTGCGGAGTAGCCCGCGAATTGGGCCACCCAACTCAGACCGTCATCACCCATCAGAAAGCCGATGGTGGCGAAGGCATCGGCCCATGCCAGCCGCGGTCCGACGACGGTGAACGAGGCAGTGTGCGGGGTGTTGCGGATCATTTTTGGGTCCGGGAGTTGTGGGTGGATCAGATGCTGGCCGCGTTCGTAGGTGCCACTGGTGGCGATGGCATTGGTGCCCACTGCTGTGATTGCCCGTGGCTGGTATGCGACATCGGGGTCGCGGATGGCCATTCGCCACGGTCGGCCGTCGGGGTGCAAGCCGCGGCAGCGCCAGTCCCCGCCGACGCCGAGACAGTAGTCGGTGATCCCAGCCCATTCGAGACCATCGGCGGCGCGATCCACCGCCCATCCCTTGACGTATCCGGCTACGTCGAGTGCGCCGCGATCGTCTGTGCCGGCCGCGGTGGTGAATAGCCCGTCACTCACCTGGGACAGCCAAGCGCAGGCGGCAAGCACGTGCCGCAGGTCCCGGGAGGGCGTCGGCAACCTGCCAGCGTCGAATGCGCGCAGTTCGCTGTCCGGTCGATACGAAGAGAAGCGGGCGTCGAGGGCGGTGAGGACGTCGGCAGCGATTCGGGCGGCTTCGTCGATGTCGGCGGTTTGGGCCATCATCAAACTCACCTGCGTGCCCATGGTCGGCCATGTACGTCGGGCGAGTGCGGTCACGATGCGTCCAGAATGGCTTGCAGCGAGGAGCGGTAGCCATCGGACGTCACGGTGGCACCTGAAACGCCGTCGAAGCTGGCATTGCCGGCGGCGAGCACTTGCGCCTCGAGCGCGGGTACGGCGCGGGCATTGATCATGACCGACTTGCGGTCCCCGTCGGGGGTCATGATGGTGCGCACCGCACACACGCGGCCGTTGCTGACTGTGGCTGCCACCTGCACGGGACCCCACTCGGTGCGTACGACCGGCCCGGTGACCTCGGCGGCATCAGCGCAGGAACTGGTGGCTGGGGTGCTGGGCTGACTGGGGCTGGTCGGCGCGGTAGCAGCGGTGCCGCCACTGATCCCATTGGTGGTTACACCGTCATCCGCATCGTCATCAGATTCAGGTTCCTCGTCGTGCTCACTGTCCCGGTCCTGCGCACCGCCCGCGGCAGCGGTGACGCTGCTGTCGGGAACAGGATTCAGGTTATCGGCGGTGAGCAGCGAGTTTGCCCCATCGTCGGCGGCAGCTACCACCGTGACAGCTGCGGTGCCGACGAGTACGGCCGGGGCGATACTGCGCAGGAAACCAGCCATCAGTAGTCGTACCTTTCCGTGTGGATGTGTGCGGCGGGGACCCCGGCGTCGCGGAGTCCCCGGGTGGCGGCTCGGCTCATGCCGGTGGGTCCGCAGATGTAGGCGACGCGGGTGTTGAGGTCTGGCACGAGTGCCTGTAAAGCACTGGCGGCGAATGGATCATGCGTGAGGTGGATCCGCGGACCGGCCACGATGTGGAGTCGACCGTTGCGTTGCGCAAGGAGGTGGCGCAGTTCGTCGATGAACCAGGCGTGTGCCGGGAGTGAGGAGCGCAGGATCACCTCGGGTTGCTGACTCGGCGTGAGGTCGTCCAGGATCGCGCGCAGCGGGGCGATCCCGGTTCCGCCGGCAATCATCACCACGCGGGAGCCCTTGGCGCGCTCGGCAGTGAGAGTGCCGTACGGGCCCTGCAACCACACTCGGGTGCCTGGGCGGATCCGGTGAAAGGCCGCAGCGTCCGCCCCCACAGCTCGCAGGGAAAAGCGCAAGCCCTCCGCGTAGGGGGCGCTGGACATGGAATAAGGGTGCGACTGCCACCACAAACCTCGGACCCCGAATCGCACCTGGAAATACTGCCCGGCGCGGGCTTGTCGACGACGCAAACCGCGCCCGCCGAGCCACACCGACATCGAGCCATCCGGCAGGGTGTCCACTCGGGTGACGCGCAGCGGCCGAAGCAGCGAATTCAGCAGCGGACCCAGCCGCCCAACAAGCACCATCACCCCCACCAACACGTACAGCCCGAACCACCATGCCTGCGCCCACGGGTTACCCACAAAATCGGAACCGCTAACCAGCACATGGCCCAGCGCCAGCACTACCGCGAGATATCCCAGGATGTGCAGGTGAAACCAGGTTTCGTAGGCCATGCGGGCTTTCAACCGATGCCACGACGTCACACTCACCAGTGCCATCAGCAACCCGGCGACCATCGCCGCGGGCATCCAGGGTTCGCCGAACAGGAATGCCAGTTGCGAAAACGGATTGCTACCAGCCCGCATGGAGTACGCCGCGATCAAAGCGACGGTGTGCACCGCCAGCCCGAAGGCGGCGATCATGCCCGTCCAGCGATGCCATCCCAACATTCGGTCCAACCCATACCGACGCTCCAACCACGCCAACCGGGAAGCCAGCGCCAACCCGCCGAGGGCGGCCAGGCCAGCCGCGAACCCGGCGAGCTGGCCGATGCCGGTCAACGCACCGGCGGGCGAGGATTGCGCCAGATCCCAGCCACCGTCGATGAGCCACAGGGCCACGGCAGTCAACGGAATGCCGATGACGACGGCCGCGACGTCCGGACCAATCAGAGGGCTGGCTGGGGGTGGCGCCAACCGGTGCAAGCCGGCCGTGGCCTGCTGCGGGGATTCCGTAATGCTCATGGCAGCAGCGTGTCGAATCCGCGCTGTGATTTCGTCGGCCCAGCGGTGGCACTTCTTGATCGCTCGTCAGGAGTAGGTGGCGTACTCCGCAAGATGTAGGCCTGTCACGGCTGATTGTTGCCCGGCCGCACGACACCGGTCTCATACGCGAGGGCCACGAGTTGGGCCCGGTCCCGGAGTCCGGTTTTGGCCAGGATCCGGCTCACGTGGGTCTTGACGGTGAGCGGACTGAGCACCAGTACACCGGCGATCTCGTCGTTGCTCAACCCGTGTGCCACCTGGGTAAGTACGTCGCGCTCACGGTCGGTGAGCGAGTCCAAGGTATCGGACTGGGAATCCATCCGTTCCGGTTGCGACAGAAAGCGCGCGACTACTGAGCGGGTGGCAGCAGGCGACAGCAGAGCATCTCCGGCCGCTACTACTCGGACTGCGCGCACGATTTCGGCTGGGTCAGCGTCCTTGGCAAGAAACCCGCTGGCCCCGGCACGCAGAGCGCCCACGATGTACTCCTCGACTTCGAATGTGGTGAGGATGAGTACCCGCGTGGCTGAGGTGACTGGATTGTCAACGATCGCGGACGTGGCGGTGATGCCATCCATGTCGGGCATGCGGATGTCCATGATGACCACATCTGGATGCGTGCGCGACACGGCCGCTACCGCGGCTGCCCCGGTGTCGGCTTCGGCCACGACGTCGATGTCGGATTCCACATCCAACAGATTGACCAGAGCAGAGCGCAACAGGGGTTGATCGTCAGCGATCACAACGCTGATCGGCATGTGCACTCCTGGTG
Organism: uncultured Actinomycetes bacterium; assembly: GCA_964627505.1. Classification (GTDB taxonomy): domain Bacteria; phylum Actinomycetota; class Actinomycetes; order S36-B12; family UBA10799; genus JACJWR01. Next base: position 9,730 of record CAZVKB010000057.1, read on the forward strand.
GTGTCGGGTTGGGTTCACGAGTTGCTACCAAGCGATGAGGTGTCGCTGGCTGGTCCATTGCTTGCTGCGGGCAGCGGGAGCGTGGCGCGCACCTGGAAACCGCCTTGTGGGGTGGGGCCGGCGACCAGTGCACCGCCGAGGGCAGCGCAGCGTTCCGCCAGGCCGGTGAGGCCCAGTCCACTCCCGGGCGAACCGCCGCGCGGGTGGCGGGCTAGTCCAGATGGATCGCCGGTATCCGTCACTGACACCGTCAATTCGTCGCTGGTGGCGCTCATCGTTACCTGGGCACTCGTCGCGGTCCCGACGTGTCGCACGACGTTCGTCAGTCCTTCCTGGATCACTCGGAAGGCCACCAACGCAACGGCATCGGGCACCACCACCGAAGCGGGGACTCGGGATTCGAAGTGCACGGCCAATCCAGTGGCGTTGACGCTGCGAATCAGTTCCGGGATGTCGGTAAGCCGCGGTACGGGCGCGAGTGCTTCGGGCTCATCGCCCCGCATGAGCGCCAGCGTGCTGCGCAACTCCGCCACTGCTGCGGTGCCGGCTTGGCGGGCCTCATCCAATGCCCGGAGCGCGCGATCGGGATGGGTGGGAACGAGATGTGCGGCGACTCCAACCTGCAGGTTCACCACCGTCAAACTGTGCGCCAGGACGTCGTGGAGATCGCGGGCAACCCGCACCCGCTCCTCCGCCACCGCCCGGGCCGCCGCTGCGGTCTGTTCGGCATCGGCTTGTGCCAAGCGCGCCTCCACCTCAGCCAAATACGCTCGCCGCGATCGGGTGTTGGCGGCAAGCAAAAGCGGTACCACCACCACGATCACCGCGAAGGCGGCGGTCAGCAACAAGCCCCCCTCGGCGTCATCTAGTGCCGAGTCGAAGGCCACTACCAAGGTGGCCGCAGCACCACTGATCAATCCCGGTGTCCACCCCTGCTCAACGGCCAACGTGAACAGAGCAATGGCGAATGCTGCGGTAATCACCAATGGGACATTGAGAAATAGCGCGGTTGGTGAGGCCACCAGGCCGATGGCGATCACCGCAGCCAGTGAATAGCGACGGCGCAGCAGAATGCACAACGCTGTGATGGCAGCCACGAGTACGATCGCTAGCCACGGAATCGCGGGTGCGTCGTGCCAAGGTTCCCGCCGGAGGATGTCTTCGAGGTCATCGCTGTCCCCGTCGAAGCGCATACGGTTTGGTCCCGGGCGGCTGGTGGCTTGCACCACCGCTTCCACCAACATCGCCAGAAAGACCCCGATGGCCAGGCCGATGTCGATGGCCCGTTCGGTGACTGGGGTGGACCCCGCGGGCGTGGCGGTGCGCGCAACCGGGGTGCTGGACATAGTAGTCAGCCTACGGTGGCCCTCAGACGGAATGTCGATTGCTCCACTCGACGTAGCGGTGGTAAGTTCTGCGCAAATCAGTCAGCGGGGTAGTGCACCCCGGCGCTATCCGAACTCAACATCAGGAGTCGTTATGAACCGCAGTCAAGCGATCTGGGCAGCCACCTCGGTTGGGGCCGTCAGTTTGGTGCTCAGCGCATGTAGCTCCGGTTCGGGTTCGTCGACTGTGACAGTGACCGCTACCCCGTCCGCGGCTGCCACCACGGCCGCTGCCACCACGGCGGCTGCGCCAGCGTCTGTGGCACCTGAGGCAACTTCGGCACCGGTCACCGGAATGCCATCCCCACCGGCGGGGGCACAGTTGCTGCAGACCTCCAACACCAATGGCGTGCAGTACGCGCGGTACTCCACCTCCGAGCAGCCAGCTCAAGTGGTGAGCTACTACTCCTCAGCCTGGCAATCCGAGGGCTACACCATGAACAACTCCGGCGGCGGAGGTGGCGGCTGGGGCAAATACGGGGGTGCCGATGCGGGTGCCACCGGCTCCAAGTCCGGGTCCTATGTGGATGTGCAGTCAGGTGGCAGCACGTCCGGACCAACGTACTTTGAGGTATGCATGGGGCCAGACCAATCCGCGGTCAACCAGTGCGGCAATTCATCGAACTCCGGAACTAGCTGACCGCGTCAATCTCCGAGCCGCATTCGGACGCAATCGGAATGGATGCGATTCCGTCCTGGGTGGTGCCGGCGGAGGTCACCTCGCCACCCGCGTTGGGCATGCAGTGGTCCACCGGTACACCCGGTGCATTGGTATCCGAGCAGCGATTCTCATCCATGGGCACGTGGTGTCATGTCATCGTGGCGGGTGGTCCACCAGGCGTTCTGGCGGCGGTCCGGCGACGCATCGATTCCCTCGACCAGTGCTGGACTCGATTCAAGCTGGGCAGCGAACTGTCGGCCTGCAATGCCGCCGCGGGGGGGTGGTTTGGCTGTAGCCCGGATTTCCTCGCGCTGGCGGCGTATTCGGCGCTTGGTTGGCGCCTGAGTGGCGGCGCATTCGACCCATTTCTCGCCCAACGCATGAACGACGTCGGCTACGACCGGGACTTTGCCCACCTCACCCCGGGACCGCCGCCCCCGGCGGCACCACGACGTCGTAGTGAAGTGGTCCCGATCCAGATCGATCGCAAGCACAGTCGGGTCCGGTTGCACAGTGGGCAGGCACTGGATTCCGGCGGCATCGGGAAAGGCCTTGCCGCCGATATGGCAGCCACAACCGCGTTGGCTCTCGGTGCCGAGGCGGTGTTGGTCAACTTGGGCGGGGACCTGCGGTGCGCCGGGTCGGCGCCGAATGGGGGCTGGCGGGTGACATTGGATGACGCTTGGCAGCCTGGTGAACCCTCGGATTGGTGGGTGCGTCTAGCCGGAGGGGCGGTGGCCACCTCGTCGCCCTTGCGTCGACGCTGGCAATACCTAGATGGTTCCGAAGGCCACCATTTGCTTGATCCGCGTAGTGGTTTGCCGTTGCGGCCGCGGTGGGCTGCGGTGTCGGTGATTGCCCAACGCGCATGGGTAGCCGAGGTACTGACGAAGTCTGCCTTTCTGCTACCTGAAAGGCGCCTGCAGAGCCTGCTCCGCCGTCATCAGGGTGCAGCGATCGTGACGGGATTTGACGGCGTGAAGCGACAAATTTCCGGATGACCAGCGATTGAGGTCTACCTCAGTGGCATCAGGTGTCGTAGCGGCATCATGCGACGTAGCGACGTGCCGTAGGCAGGTAAGCCCGCACTTGTTCGGCATTCGGCGGGGCCGAAGGAATCAGACCATCTGACACGCTGAAGACATCACAATGTCCATTCGGTCCCTGGATCTGCCCAACGAGTTCCACCACGGTAGGTGTACGGGCCGCGTTGGTGCTGGCCACCGCCACAGAGTGACCGATGGGTGTCGCAGGAACGACAACATTCATCGACTGCGGGTGAAAACGATACTGCTGGCTGACTCCGCCGCCGACCATCGCTGTGGCGGCCCCGCCAACTGCGGTGCCAGCCCCGGCGCGCGTGGCGAACCGGCGCGTGAGGAACCAGCCCACGACGATTGCGGGGAGCACGATCACGAGCCATTGCAGCGACATCACGAGCATCGACATGGGACTTTGCGGCGACACGATTGCCAAATCGACGGCCGAACTCGTCAAGGTCTGGAATCTCATGTGCCTAATCTGCTGGCGCTACCTCAAGGATGCCTCAAGGGACTTTGTGTCGTCCGGCAAGTTCGCTGTGGCCGGGGTTGAACTAAGCAGCAGACGCGGTGTGATCCCAGAAGATGTCGAGTTGCTGACCGTGCAGCCGCACTGACCAGCCTAAGTCCGTCAAGGCAGCAGCGAGGTCGGGTGGTTCGGCGGCGTCCACACCAGCGTGCGCGAGGTCCCGTACCAGACGACCCTTGACGGCCTTGTTGGCGTGGCTCGTGGCTTGCACCTGGCCATCGACGCCTGCCTGCCACACCTTTCCCACGACCACGCGTTGGGCATTGTCAGCAGTAGGTCGCCACAGCGCGGCGTACGGACCTGATCGCAAGTCCAAAATCAATGGTGCGTCGACGTCGGTCAGGAGATGTTTCTGCAGCGCGGGCTGCCACAGTTTGGGCAGCGGCTCCAGGCCTGGCAGCGAGGTGCCAGCCGACAACCGGTATGCCGGAATCTGATCGGTCAGTCGAACCAGGCCGAACAATGCCGAACTGATCGCCAGGTTGTCGGCCGCCCACTGCTGGGCGTGCGGCGACATTGTGCTGACCTGGAGATGCTCGAACAGCACACCGGTGTAGACCTGCGCGGATGGGGCACATGGTTCGGTGTCGAGGTGGGCGTTGAGGGTGATGAGGTCCGCGCCGCGGGCACCGAGTTTCAGCACGTTTCGGGCGGTCTTCGGCTGGCGGCGACAGAGTCGGATCAGGTTCGTGCGCACCTTGCGGATGACTGGGCGCAGCGGCTTCGGGGCGCAGGCGAGGTCGTATGGGTCGCCGCTTGTGGCGCGCGCTTTGGCTTCTGACGGTGGGAGCAGAATCAGCATGGGGTCAGCGCCAGCGATCCAAACTCATGGCGAGTTCGGACGTGAGGGAATCCACCACCGTGGTGAAATCACCGTGTGAGCGGTCCTCGACGGCGCGCTGGCGCTGGTAAGACGCGCCGTGGGTCACGATGTCCCAGACTCGAGCAAGGTCGTCGGCGCAGTTCAGCCGGTGGGCGACGGGGGTCAAGCGCTCCAGCAGTTCAGCGAGATCCTCGGTCACCAGCCGCTCGGTATTGGCCGCATCCGTGATGATGATGGCTTCCAAGCCATAGCGCGCCGCACGCCACTTGTTCTCCTGCACATGCCAGGGCGGCAGCGTGGGTAGGGCGGCACCGGCGGCGAGGCGGGTGTCGAGGTCGACGAGCAGGCAGTGTGTGAGCGCCGTGGTGGCGGCCACACACTCAAAAGTGGGCATAGCGTCGCAGATTCGAACTTCGATGGTGCCCAGCGTTGGTGAAGGTCGGATATCCCAGCGGATCTCTTTGAGCACATCGATTACGCCAGTCTGCATGAGGTCGCCGACGTAGGATTCGTAATCCTGCCAAGCATCGAATTGGAAAGGCAGCCCGGCGGTTGGCAACTGCTGAAACAGCAGTGCCCGATTAGAGGCGTAACCGGTGTCGTGGCCTTCATAGAACGGTGAGGCGGCAGAGAGCGCCTGCAGATGTGGATAGAACCGCAACATCGAGTTGAGCACCGGCAACACCCGCTCGACTGCGGGCATACCGACGTGCACATGCACCCCGTAGATCACCATCTGCCGACCCCACCAGCGAGTGCGATCAATCAAGGTGGCGTAGCGTTCACCTCCCGACACCTGTTGCGACTTCCATGTGGCAAAAGGGTGCATGCCGGCGCTGAAGAGGCGCAGGCCGAGTGGCTCGGCCGCCTCTCGCAGGGCTTGCATGTGTTCAGCGAGTTCGGCCATCGCAGTCGGGACATCCGGGCAGATACCGGTCACTACCTCAGCGGTGTTCCGCAGGAGTTCGCGGTGCAGATGACCCGCCGCAACTCGTTCCGGGAGCAGTGCGAGGACGTCGCCGGCGCGGCTCGCTAAGTCGCGGCTGCGGGAATCGACAAGAGCGACTTCCCACTCCACACCGAGCGTGGGGGCAGCCGAGGGTTGGAAGTCGATCTGCATGGGCTAAGCATGGCGCGGCAGGGGCTGGCGTGGCGCGGTGGGTGCACCAGCGGCGGTCGGCAACACCTCGAGACCAGACCGACGGTGGCCGGGGGGAGAGAAGCGATACCCGCGTGGGTATTCTGACAGGGCGGCGGCTATGCCGCACGGTGGAGAGGACCGGCCATGAAGTTGGATGAAGAATCCACAGCGGCAACCTTGCGACGGCTGCGCCGCGCGCACGGACAACTCGGTGGTGTGATCCGGATGTTGGAAGAAGGCCGTGACTGTCGAGATTTGGTCACCCAGTTGGCTGCGGTGTCCAGTGCTCTGGACCGGGCGGGCTTCTCGATTGTGGCCGGCGGTTTGCGCCAGTGCGCGATGGATCCAGAGGGCGGACCCGATCAGCGCGAGTTAGAACGTCTGTTCCTCGCGTTGGCCTGACCATGTAACGAACGGCTTCGTGTGGATGTCGGGCAGGTTGGGGCTGCTGAGCAGTGGCGAACAAGGCAAGCGCGATGTCTTGGCGGCCCTCGGCGCGGACTAACCACCAGCGTCCGACAAGTGGCCCGTGACCTGCGGTGAGGCAGGGCACGGGCCACTTATCCAACCGACGATCAGATGTCGACGGTCAGCTGCAACTCAGATGTCGTAGTAGAGCTCGAACTCGTGGGGGTGCGGGCGCAGCCGCATCGGGTCCACTTCGTTGTTGCGCTTGTAGTCGATCCAGGTTTCAATCAGGTCCTCGGTGAAGACATTGCCCGCGAGCAGGTACTCGTGGTCGGCTTCGAGAGCATCGAGTACCTCGGCCAGCGTCCCAGGCACTTGGGCGATGTTGGCAGCCTCGTCCGGCGGCAACTCGTAGAGGTCCTTGTCCACCGGCTCCGGCGGCTCGATCTTGTTTTGGATGCCGTCGAGGCCAGCCATGAGCATGGCCGAGAACGCCAGGTAGGGGTTGCTCGAGGGGTCCGGCACCCGGAACTCCAGGCGCTTGGCCTTGGGGTTGTTGCCGGTGATCGGGATCCGGATGCAGGCAGAGCGGTTGCGCTGCGAGTACACCAGGTTGACCGGTGCCTCATACCCGGGCACCAGGCGGTGGTAGGAGTTCACCGTCGGGTTGCTGAAAGCCAGCACCGCCGGTGCGTGCCTGAGCAACCCGCCGATGTACCAACGCGCCATGTCGGACAGGCCCGCGTAGCCGAGTTCGTCGTAGAACAGCGGCTCGCCGTCCTTCCACAGCGACTGGTGCACGTGCATGCCTGAGCCGTTGTCACCGAAGATCGGCTTGGGCATGAAAGTCACCGATTTCCCGGCGGCCCAGCCCACGTTCTTGATGACGTACTTGAACTTCATGACGTCGTCGGCGGCCTTGGCCAGGGAGTCGAAGCGATAGTTGATCTCCGCCTGACCCGCAGTACCCACCTCGTGGTGAGCGCGCTCGACGCTCAGGCCGACCTCGGCGAGGGTGAGCGTCATCTGATCGCGCAGATCCGCGTAGTGGTCGACCGGCGGCACCGGGAAGTAGCCGCCCTTGTAGGGGGTCTTGTACCCGCGGTTCGGGGAGCCGTCGGGCTCGTTCTCCCGCCCGGAGTTCCACTTGCCTTCTACGGAGTCGATGAAGTAGTAGCCGGCGTTCTGCTTGGTCTCGAAGCGCACCGAGTCGAAGATGTAGAACTCCGCCTCCGGCCCGAAGAACGCGGTGTCGGCGATCCCGGTCGACTGCAGGTACGCCTCGGCCTTCATCGCGATGTTGCGCGGGTCCCGGCTGT
>CAZVKB010000058.1:0-2088 GCA_964627505.1 uncultured Actinomycetes bacterium
ATGCGGCGGGTGTGCGGATTCGCACGGTCACCCAGTTCTATGAGCAGTGGTTGGGAAAGGTGCCGTTGTCGGAACTCGAGGAGACTTCGCTGTTGATGGATATCGGCGAGGTCCACGAGGCCTACGGCCGTACCAAGCGGGTGGCGGACGTGGTGGGAGCGCTGGCTCTGAGCGTGGTGCTGCTCATCATCACACCGGTGGTGGCGGTGGCCAATCTGCGGGGCAACAAGGGGCCGCTATTCTTCACCCAACAGCGGGTGGGTCGCAACGGTGTGCCGTTTCGGATGGTGAAGTTTCGCACGATGGTGCCGCATAACGGCATCGGTACCTGGACAGCTGTTGACGATCCGCGGGTCACGCCGGTGGGACGGTTGCTGAGGGTGACTCACCTCGATGAGTTGCCGCAGGTGATCAACGTGCTCAGAGGGGACTTATCGCTGGTAGGGCCGCGGCCAGAGCAACCGGCGTATGTAGCGGAGTTGACGCGGGCCGTGCCCTACTACGCCACCCGGCATTTGGTGCGGCCGGGCATCACCGGCTGGGCGCAGGTGCGCTACGACTATGGGGCATCGGAGCAGGACGCCGTCGAGAAGTTGCAGTTCGACTTCTACTATCTGCGCAACCAAAGTTTGACGCTGGACGTGCTGTGCCTGGTGCGCACACTGCGGTCGGTGACGCGGGGAGCCGGGCGGTGATTGCTGGGTTGACCGGTGGCCTTCGATGGCGGTCAGCTGGGGTGTGCCAAGTCGGCCCGTGGACGGCAGCGGATGGCACATCGCGGGTGGATGTTGACGCACCCCACCTGAACTGATGAGTCCGGAGATGCGCGTCTCGCCGCTCAAGCCCCGAAGGCTGTTGATCGCCGCGACCATTTCGGAGCAGGTGAGTACGAGTTTCCTGCCGCATCTGGCGGCGTTCATGGAGGCCGGGTGGGATGTGCATGTGGTGTGTGCTCCGGGGGACTGGCCGACGGAGCCGCCGCCTTCCGGCGTAGTGGTGCACCGGATTCCGATGGCGCGGGACGTGCGCCCCGCGGCCGACGCTGAGTCGTTGGTGAAAATGTTGGCGCTGATACGTCAGGTGCGCCCAGATGTGGTGATCGGGGGTTCGCCGAAGGGGGCGCTGCTGTCGATAGTGGCCGCGCGGCTGCTGCGAGTGCCGCGACGGGTGTACTTGTGTCGGGGAGCGCGCTGGGAGACGGCGACGGGACGAGGGCGCCAGATGTTGTTGGCGGCAGAGCGGGTGACGGCTCGGGCCGCCACCGAGACGGTGGCGGTGTCGTTGTCTCTGGCCGAGGTGCTAGTGGCGGACGGGGTGACCACACGGCCAGCTCGAGTTTTTGGTCGCGGCGGTGACCGTGGGGTGGATCTGGGGGAGTTCTGCCCCACGGATGCTGTGGCCGCTGGGCAGGGCGGGGTCATCGGGAGCACGCCGGTGCTGGGGTTCATCGGCCGGTTGGCGGCGGACAAGGGCGTTTCCACGGTAGTGGCGGCGTTCGACGCGGTGCGGGGGTTGTACCCGGACGCACGACTGTGGCTCGCCGGGATACCTGACCCGACGGATCCGCTGCCGACGCAGCTCACTGCTCGGCTGGCGGACGATCCGGCGATCAGCGCTTTGGGGTGGACCCAACAAGTGCCGGATCTGTTGCGGGAATGTGACGTTCTGGTGTTCCCGAGCGCGCGCGAGGGGTTGCCGAATGCGGTGCTGGAGGCAGCGGCGTCTGGGGTGCCAACTGTGGGGTGGGATGTGACCGGGGTACGGGATGCGATCGACGATGGGCTGACTGGACGCTTGGTGCCACCGGGGGACAAGGCCGGGTTCATCGCGGCAGTGCAGGAGGTTTTGGCGGCCGGCCGGGAGGCCTATGCCGAAACCTGCCGGGATTGGGCTACAAGTTTCGACCAGCGAAGACTGACGAAAGCGTGGTGCGATTTTCTAGTCGAGTGACGGTGAGGAGGTCCCAGACCTTGGCATGAGCCGTGATGGATCCGAGTGGGGCGACATTGCGCCCCGTGGCGCTTTTGTGTGGGTCTGGCATCCTGGGGCGGTGAGTGCGCAGCGGGACGAACCGGTGGATGTGGAACC
>CAZVKB010000058.1:2188-5597 GCA_964627505.1 uncultured Actinomycetes bacterium
TGTTCGTGGCCGCCACCTTGGCCGTGGCGCGGGTGTGGCGCCGAGAGAAACCGGTCCGGGTGGTGGGAGGTCTCGCCGGCGTGGCCTTCGCCGCGGTGATCGCCGCCCGCACGGGCAATGCCTCGGACTACTTCCTGCCGAGCCTGCTCGCCAATGTGGCCTCCGCCCTGGTGTGGGCCGCATCGATCCTCATCCGCTGGCCAATGCTGGGCGTGGTGGTGGGGTTCGCAGTGCGGCAACGCACGCGGTGGCGCGGCGATCCAGATCTGATGCGGGCATATTCGCGAGCGTCGTGGATCTGGGCTGCATCGTTTCTGGTGCGGGCGGGGGTGAACACGCCGCTCTATCTCACGGACAACCTTGTCGGCCTGGGAATCGCCAAGGTGCTGCTGGGCTGGCCGATGGTGCTCGTGGTGATCGCTGCGTCGTGGGCAGTGATCCGGCGCAGCCTGCCACCTGGCCACCCGGGGGTGCTACACCCGCGGGTCACAGCGGAGTGAGCGGAGCGGGGACGGCACCTTCGTCCCACTTGTCCTCAACAGAAGCGTCCCAGATCGCCGCATCGGCCGACGCTTCGTCGTCGCGGCTCAGCCACCACCACACCAGTAGGACGACACCGGTGAACGTCAGCGATCCCGCGATCCACACGCCAAGCGGGCCGAGCAGCACCTGCGGCGGCCACCACACTGGTAAGTCCAAGCCGGCTAGTTCAGCCGGGTCGATCGAAGGGGCCAACACATTGAGGGGGTCCCGGGTCGGTTGTGCGATCACCCCGCGGACGTAGCGGATCAACGTGGACATCAGGGTCGCGGAATTGGCCACTGCCACAGCGAGGACGACGACGAGGAGTTGCAACCGGGTGATCACCGGGGCCGAATCGGCGGCATGACCAGTGCCTTCGGCAAACCCACCTTCGGCAAACGCAACTTCGTCACCGTCGACGGCGTCACCCGCAACTTCGTCACCATCCGCAAGCCTGGAAAGCGGCCGATCATACGTCTCACCGAGCGACCGCGGCAGCAGGCACAAGCCGACCCCGACGAAGGCGAGCGGAATGAAATACCGCGGTTGGTAGTACTCCCACGGCACCCGCGACCACAGCACCGCGATCAGCACGAACACCAAACTCACATACAGCGCCAACGCCAGCGCCTTGCGCCCATACATCACCCCCAAGCCCAACAGCACCACGCCGCCGGCAGCAGCCACCGCAGCCACCGCCGCGATCGCCGGCACCGGAACGTCGTAGATGCCCAGCGTCGCCCCTGGAATCCCAGGTATCCCAAGGTGACCCAGCATCGAATTTAGAGTGTGCTGCACGACGTTCCACCCGCGATACGGCTCCCCGGGAACAGCAGCGCCGCTCGGCGATACCCCGGCCTTCGACCCCGCAAACAGCACCAGGAAGAGGATCGACAACACCAAGGGCGTGGCCGGTACCACCAGTCGCGCGAGCGAGCGTCGTTCCGCCAACGGGTGCCGGGGGATCGCAAACACCGCCAGCGTCACCGCGATGATCGGCAGGAACAGCGCCCCTTCCGTGCGCCCAGCCACCGAAATGAACGCGGCCAGCACGATGAAAACGATCCGTGCCACCGCCTCTCGCATGCCCACCCCGGAACCGAAAGTGGCACCGCCGCCACCGGGTGAGGTGAGCAGCGAGAGCAGCGGCCCCCACAACGCGGCGATCCCGATGATGCTCCACGAATTCGGATTGATGCTGGCAATGAAGAACATCGCCATCGGCACCGACACCACCAGCCACGACAGCGCCACTGCCCGCCGCAGCGGTCGCGCCGTCAGAGCAATGGAGCCCAATGCCATCGCGACGGCCAGCAGGCTGTTGGCGAGCCGAATATGCAGCGTGCTGGTGGCCAATGTGTCGCCGACGAACACCGAGGCGTAGGCGTAATAGAACGGCGGGTAGTGCCCCTGCACCACACCCTCGGCCCGCGGCACGGTCTGCGCACCCGCTGGCGAACAGTCTGCCGACACCAATGGTTGGGTGGCGAAGCAGTAGCCCACGCGCTCGCCGGCATCGGTGCACTCGGCGGCGTCGGCGGCACAATACGCCATGGCCAGGTGGTAGTCGTCGTCCGGCGAGGAACCCACCGGGGAACTCGCCACCCAGGCTGCCAACGACAGGAACAGCAGCACCGCCACCGCACCGATCAGCCACGGCCCTCGACGTCTCACCGCCTCATCCACGTCGCGAGCACCCGCGCCGCTCGCGTGCTCCCCCGGCACGACTGCCCCCTGGTGTCATGACCGACGGGCCAGCCGCTCGCGGTCGGCGTCCACCATCAGCCGAGCCAACTCGGGCGTGTGGGTCTGCGCCGTCCACCCGAGCAACTCCTGGGCTTTGGTCGGATCCCCGATGAGATTGTCGACTTCGGTTGGTCGCAGATAGCGCGGATCGAAGCGCACGTGACGTTCCCAGTCCAGACCCGCGTGCTCGAAGGCAATCCGCACGAAGTCGCGCACCGTGTAGGAGGTGCCCGTCGCCACAACGAAGTCGTCGGGTTCATCGGCCTGCAGCATCAGCCACATCGCCTCGACGTATTCCTTGGCGTAACCCCAGTCCCGGGCGGCATCGAGGTTGCCCAGCCACAGTTCGTCTTGGCGCCCGGCGGCAATCGCCGCGACCCCCATAGTAATCTTGCGAGTCACAAAGGTTTCGCCGCGCCGAGGCGACTCATGGTTGAACAGGATGCCGTTGACCGCGAACAGCCCGTAGGCCTCGCGATAGTTGCGCGTCATCCAGTAGGCGTAGACCTTCGCCGCCCCATAAGGCGAGCGCGGGTAGAACGGTGTGTCCTCGGCCTGCGGCGGCGGGGTGGCTCCGAACATCTCCGAGGACGACGCTTGATAGAAGCGCGCGGGCACCTCCGATTCCCGAATCGCCTCCAGCAACCGGGTGGTGCCCAACCCGGTGACGTCACCGGTGTATTCGGGCTCGTCGAAACTCACGCGCACATGGGACTGTGCGGCCAAGTGATACACCTCGTGCGGAGCGATCCGGGTGAGCAGCGTGGTGAGCCGGGAGCCATCGGTGAGGTCTCCGTAGTGCAGGAACAGTCGCGCTTCCGGGTCGTGCGGATCCTTGTAGAGATGATCGATGCGCGCGGTGTTGAACGTCGAGGCGCGGCGGATCAAACCGTGCACCACATAGCCCTTGGCCAACAGTAATTCCGCCAAGTAGGAGCCGTCCTGGCCGGTGATCCCGGTGATCAGCGCCCGTTTGGGTTGCGACATGGTGTCCTCTCCACGTGTGTTGCGGTCAGTCTATGCAGTGGTCCGCTCCGGGTTGGGTAACCGAACTCGTGTGGGTGTCGTCGCGGGGATCGCCCCGGCTGGCCGCGAGGAACAACTACGCTCAACCCTGTGACCGACCCGCACCCGCCTGATG
>CAZVKB010000058.1:5697-16798 GCA_964627505.1 uncultured Actinomycetes bacterium
GTCCGCGGCATGCTGTTGGCAGGCCTCGCGTTGGCCACGTTGCAAGCCTCGCTGCTCGTCGAGCCGGCCGCCGCCAAGGCTGTGCTGTCTGCGCTCGACGGTCCCGAGTCGGCGGCAGCGGTGCAACTGGGATACATGGTGACCAGGTTGGCGCTGCTTGCGGCGATGGCGCCGGTTGCGGCGATTCTGGTGGGAGTCTCGGAATGGCAGGTGAGCCAGCCCGAACGCATCGCCGGTTTGGTGCGGCACGCAGCGCTGGCCTCGCTCGCCCTCGTCGCCGTGCTTGCCAGCGTGATGTTGGCTGCAGGTCCATACATGGCGAAAGCGTGGCTGGGCATCGATGTGCAGGGGATTGGGGTGGCGATTCGCGGGTTGTCGGTGGTGGCCATCGCGATGATCGTGGTGTGGCTGTTCACGCAAACGCTGCTCGGCCACGGCAATACCCGCAGCGTCACCACGCGGCTGGCAGTTGGCACGGGTGTCTCGCTGCTAGGCATGGTGGCGCTCGCCCCAGTGCTGGGCCTGGCGGGCACGATCGCCGCAACCTTTGTGGGCGCGGTGGTCTCGGCCACACTGTTGTCCCGGATTGATGCTGAGTACGCGGGCATCATCTGGCGGGCCACCGCGCGCGTGGCCCCGGCCATGATCGCCCTGGGTGTGGTGGGGGCGATCCTCATCGATGCCGGGAATCCACAAGGTCGACTCGCGGCGCTCGCCGTCGCGGTGGTGGCCGGTGTGGTCGCGGTGGGCGTTGCCTGGCTGCTGCTCCCGGGGGACACGCGAGGGCTGATGATCGGTACGGTTCGGGAGAAAATCGGACGGTAGTCTGACCGTTGGGCGCAGGCCGACTGCGACGCAGCGACGAAATGGAAAGCGTAGGCGAGCATGCTGAAGTTGTCGGTGATCGGCGCCGGATACCTGGGTGCGGTGCACGCGGCCGCCATGGCGTCACTGGGGTTCGACGTGGTGGCCGTGGATGTCGATGCAGACCGAATCGCCACTTTGGCCGCGGGCCGGGCGCCGTTCTTCGAACCGGGTTTTGACGAGTTGCTGGCTGAAGTGATGCCCACCCGTCGGCTGCGTTGGACCACCGACTATGCGGCGTTGGCCGAGGCCGACGTGCATTTCTTGTGCGTGGGTACGCCCCAGCATCGGGGTGCCAAGGGCGCCAATCTGGAATACGTGTGGGCTGCGGTGGCCGCACTCATGCCGCACGCGAAGCCGGGGTCGGTGATTGCCGGGAAGTCGACAGTGCCGGTGGGCACCGCGGAGCAGATTGCGCAGCGCTTCCGGACCGAGTGGCCCGCCGCCGCGCCGGACCGTCGTGCCGACGCCGTGCCGGAGGTGGTGTGGAACCCGGAGTTCTTGCGCGAGGGCTACGCGGTGGCGGACACTCTGCGCCCGGACCGGATCGTCATCGGTGTGCGTACAACTGCCACTGCCGCCGCCACCGTCGACGCCGGCGCAGCCGCTGCGGCCGAAGCCCGCATGCGCGAGGTGTACGCCGCGCAAATCGCCGAGGGGATCCCGTTCATGGTCACGGACCTCGCCACCGCGGAGTTGGTCAAGGTCGCTGCCAATGCCTTCCTCGCCACCAAGATCTCCTTCATCAACGCTATGGCGGAGGTGTGTGAAGCCACCGGCGCTGACGTCACCCAACTGGCCGACGCCATCGGCTACGACCAGCGCATTGGCCGCAAGTTTTTGGGCGCGGGTATCGGTTTCGGCGGTGGCTGCTTGCCCAAAGACATCCGTGCCTTCTCTGCCCGCGCCGGTGAGATCGGCGTCGATCAAGCCCTGACGTTCCTGCGCGAAGTCGACGACATCAACACCCGGCGCCGGTATCGCGCGGTGGAGACCGCGCGCAACCTCCTCGGCGGATCGTTCCGCGGCCAACGGGTGTGCGTGCTGGGTGCGGCATTCAAACCCAACTCTGATGATGTCCGCGATTCGCCCGCACTAGACATCGCCGCGCGCATTCACAACGAGGGCGGGAGGGTGGTGGTGCATGATCCCAAAGCTCTACCCAACGCCGAAGCCCGCTACCCGGCGCTCACCTACGAACCGGATCTCACCAGCGCCCTGGCCGGCGCAGACGTGGTGTTGGTCCTCACCGAATGGCAGCAATACCGCGATCTGGACCCGCAGCAGACGGCGTTGATCGTGGCCGCCCCACGGATATTGGACGGACGCAACACGTTGGACGCCGCAGCGTGGCGCGGCGTCGGGTGGACATTTCGGGGGATGGGGCGCGAACATGGGTGACCCGCACCCTCATCTGCGCTGACCGAACGGGATCTAGAGTATGACCTACCAAGAAGAGTTCCAACGAGTGGTGATGGCACTCGCTGTGGATTTCGTCAATACTCCCTTGGACACTTTGGACGACGCGATCAGTGATGCCTTGGCCCAAGTTGGTCGTTTCACCGAGTCCGACCGGGCCTATTTGTTCACATATGACTTCGTCGCCCGTACCACCAGCAATACCCACGAGTGGTGTGCCCCAGGCATCGAACCAATGATCGATGATCTGCAGGATGTGCCCCTGGAAGGGCTGGAAGATTGGCTGGACGCGCACCTGGCGGAACGTCTTATGCACGTGCCGCTGGTGACCGACCTGCCCGAAAGTAGCGCCCTGCGCCAGATTTTGGAACCGCAGGGAATCCTCACCCTGATCACCGTGCCCTTGACGCACGCCCACGATTGCCTCGGGTTCGTTGGTTTCGATGCTGTCACCCACGTGAAGGACTGGACGCCGGAAGAAGTCGCCTTGCTGCGAGTGCTCGCAGAACTCTTCACCAACGCGTTCATGCGCCGGGACCGGGAGCGCGAACTGATTGCCGCGCGGCGGGAGGCCGAAGCTGCCAACGAGGCGAAGAGCCGGCTCATGGCGACGATCAGCCATGAGTTGCGGACGCCGATGAACGGGGTGTTGGGCATGACCGAACTGCTGCTCAGCAGCGGTCTGGATGCGCGGCAACGCACGTTTGCGCTCGCGGTGCAACGTTCCGGGGAGCATTTGATGTCCCTGGTGAACGACGTGCTGGATTTGGCGCGAGCGGAGTCTGGGCGCCTGGAACTCGAATTGCTCCCCACCGACCCGGCGGTCCTCACCCGCGACACCGTGGATCTCGCCCGGCCGTTGGCCCGCGAGCGCGGGCTGTCCATGACTGTGGAGTTCCCGGGGGAGTTGCCCGCGGTGGTGCAGGCGGATCAGGTGAAACTGCGCCAGATCTTGACCAATCTGGTGGGCAACGCCATCAAGTTCACTGAGGTGGGCGGAGTGCGCGTGGCTGTGTTCGCAGTCACCGATGCGGACGGGTTCCAGGTGTGTTGGGAGGTGTCCGACACCGGACCCGGTTTGTCGTCGGCGGATATTCAGCGCGTGTTTGAGCCGTTCGTGCAAGCCCGGCAAGCAGCCGCGCAGGACGCCGGGGGCACCGGCTTGGGCCTGGCGATTGTGCGCGAACTGGTGCACTTCATGGGCGGCGAAGTCGATGTGGACAGCGTGCTAGGGCAGGGTTCGACATTCCGCTTCACCGTCCCGGTCCAACTCTCGGGTCAGCATTCCCACCCGGCTGCCCTCGATCCCGCACCGACGGACTCGACCACGGATCTGGCGGGAGGTGACTCGTCCGCGGAGCAGCCGTTGCGGGGCTACCGGGTGCTCGTCGCTGAAGACAATGGCGTCAACCGGATGCTGGCCCAAGCCCATCTGCAAGCCCTTGGCTGTGAGGTGCTGCTGGCCGTCGATGGGGCCGAGGCGCTGGCCGTGCTGAACAGTGAACAGGTGGATCTGGTCCTGATGGACTGCCGGATGCCCGTGCTCGACGGACTTGCTGCGACCGAGCAATGGCGCCAGGTGGAGCCGCCGGAGGTGTCAATGCCCATCGTCGCGTTGACGGCTAATGCGATGGCTGGTGACCGGGAAGCCTGCATGTTGGCCGGCATGAACGGTTTTCTGGCCAAGCCCTACAAGCGTGATGACCTGCAAGCTGAGATGTTGCGCCTGCTGCCCGCACGGTCGTAGGGGCTTGCTGGCCTGTAATCTTGCGCCGCGGCGGTGCTGGTCGGGTGCTGCCGAAGAGGTGCTAGTCGGGTGGGGCGATGCTGGTCTGGGCTACCGGGGCAGCGCTGGCCGGGTGCTACAGATACCCGTTGGCCACCAACCACGGCATGCCCGCCACAGCCGAGGCAGTCATGTCGTCAAGATCGTGCCGGGAGCGCCACCCCAGCACCTCGGCGGCCGCACTGGGATCAGCCTGCACAATCGAAGGATCCCCAACTCGGCGCGGCGCGACCTCAGCAGGCAGGGGCTCACCAAGCGCCCGGCCGACTGAGTCGATCACTTCGCGCACACTCGATCCGCGGCCAGTCCCGATGTTTAGAATCAGGCTGACCTGCTCCCCGGTGGGCACATCCACCGAGACGGCTCGGCACGCCGCGACGTGAGCCTCGGCGAGGTCCACCACGTGGATGTAGTCCCGGATGCAGGTGCCGTCGGGTGTGGGGTAGTCGTCGCCGAAGATCGCGGCTGGCTTCCCGGCCCGCCGCGCGCGCAACAGCAGTGGCACCAAGTTGTTTGCGGAGGTGTCGGCGAGTTCGTCCGCGCCGCACCCGGCCACGTTGAAATATCGCAGGGCGGCCCAGGACAAGCCAAGTGCCGGGGAATGATCGCGCACGATCATTTCGCCGATGAGCTTGGACGACCCGTAGGGGTTGGTGGGGTTGGTGGGGGAGTCTTCGCGCAGCGGCGAGTCGTCCACAGGTTCGCCGTAGACCGCTGCAGATGAGGAGTACACCAGCGAGTGCACACCTGCGCGGGCCATCGCGTCGAGCAGACTGATCACACCCACTGTGTTCTGTCGGTGATAGTAGACGGGCATATCCACCGACTCGCCCGCGGCTTTTTTGGCCGCCAGGTGCACGACGCCGGTGACGTGGCGGGCGGACATCACCGCGGCAAGAGCCTCGGTGTCCAGCACGCTCACAACTTCCAGATCCACACCCTCCGGCACGCGCTGGGCCAGGCCGGTGCTGAGATCATCCACCACGACCACACGCTGCCCGTCAGCCAGCAGGGCCCGCACGACGTGCGCGCCGATGTATCCCGCACCGCCGGTGACCAACCACATGCGTATCTCCCTCTGTGCTGCTGATAGTGGCTCTCACCCTACGCCGAACCGCCGTGGGACTCACGTTCGCGAGATCCACAGGTGGGCATCGGCGGGCCTGTGCCAAGAACTGGGCCTGCCTAGGGTGTAATCGTGGGATGACCTATGAGTTGCGCTCTGTGGACGATCACCTCGCGATGATCCTGGATTCTCTTGCGCCGTTGCCCCCGATCGAGGTCGGCCTGATGGATGCCCGGGGCTGCATTCTGGCCGAGAATGTGCTGGCACCGTGGCCGCTGCCGGCATTCGACAACTCGGCGATGGATGGCTACGCCGTGCAGACCGGTTCGGTTGCCATGGCCAGCCGCACCACGCCAGTCCAGCTGCGGGTGGTTGATGACATCCCCGCGGGCACGCGGCCGCGCGCCACCGTCGGTCCCGGTGTCGCCTCGCGGATCATGACCGGAGCACCCATGCCCTACGGTGCCGATGCGGTGATCCGCGTCGAGGACACCGATGCCGGCATGCCGGTGGTCTCGGTGTTCGCGCCTGCGCGGGTGGGGGCGAATGTGCGCCGGGCTGGCGACGATGTCCCCGCCGGCGCAGTGGTGCTCACCACGGGCACTGTGATGGATGCCCGACAGGCGGCGCTAGCTGCGGCAGTGGGGCGGGCCCGGGTTGCGGTGCACCCGCGGCCGCGGGTGGTGGTCCTGACCACGGGCAGCGAACTGGTCGAACCAGGCCGGCAATTGGGCCCGGGCATGATCAATGACGTCAACGGGATTGCCTTGACGATTGCCGCGGCGGACATCGGCGCGGATGTGTTCCGGGTGGGGCCGGTGAAGGATGACCCGCATGTGCTCTCCGATGTGTTGGAGGACCAACTTGTGCGCGCGGATGTCATCATCACCACCGGTGGAGTGAGTGTGGGGGCCTACGACACCGTCAAACACGTGCTGTCACAACTGGGTACGGTCGAGTTTGTGCGGGTGGCGATGCAGCCGGGCATGCCGCAGGGTTACGGCCACGTCGGGGGCGTGCCGATCTTCACCCTGCCCGGCAACCCGGTGAGTGCCTATGTCTCGTTCGAGGTGTTCATCCGCCCGGTGTTGCGCAGGCTGCTGGGCTACTCGGAGATTTTTCGTCCGACCGTGACGGCGCAGGTGTCGCAGGCTTTCGATTCGCCGCCCGGCAAGCGGCAGTACGCCCGCGGAGCGCTGAGCGCCACGGCGGACGGGTTTGTCTTCACACCGAATTTTGCCCAAGGTTCCCACCAAGTGGGGGTGCTGGCCCAGGCGACTGGTTTGGCGGTGATCCCGGAATCGCTGGCACACGTGCCGGCGGGCTCGACTGTGCATGTGATTCGGCTGGATGTTGATCATGACGGCTGAGCGATGCCGCTGACGCTCACCGACGGTGAGTTGCGATTGCGGCCGCTGGCCCCCAGCGACGCTCGGGCGTGGTCGGAGGTGCGCCGGCGCAACTACGCGTGGTTGACGCCGTGGGATGCCACCAATCCGCCGGAGACCGTCGATCCGCCGCCGACGTTTCGGCAAATGGTGCGTCGGTTTCGGGCGGAGGCGCGGGCGGGCCGGTCGATCGCCATGGCCGTCACCGTGCAGGAGACGTTTGTGGGGCAGGTGACGCTCGGTGGGATCACGTGGGGGTCGCTGCGGTCGGCCTACATCGGCTATTGGATCGATCAGGCGGTGGCGGGCCGGGGCTACATGCCGCGGTCGGTGGCGTTGGTGGGGGACTATGCGTTTGGTCCGCTGCAGTTGCATCGGTTGGAAATCAACGTGCGCCCGGAGAATGCGGCCAGCATTCGGGTGGCCCAGAAACTTGGCTTCCGAGAGGAGGGGATGCGGCGACGCTACTTGCACATCAATGGGGATTGGCGGGACCACATCGCTTTCGCCCTCACCGTCGAAGAAGCGCGCGACGGTTTGTTGCACCGGGTGTCGCATGGTTGAGCAGCGCTGAGCGGTAGCGCTCGCCCTCGGGAAAACTACCGCCCACCCACCGGACGACTTCAGTCGGGCCCGGGACGATAGTCGGCCGGTCATGTGCCCGTGTCCCCCGCGACCGGCTCGTCGACGATCTGGTGTGCAGTGCCCGATGCGTCGCTCCCGGCCACATCGCTGTGCCCACCCCCTCCGCCGCGGTTGCCGATGCCCACAGCCAGCAGCGCCAGCGCTGCCACCGCGAATGCCAGTGCCAGCGATTCCAGCCCCCAGAACAATCCGAATGCGGCCACCAGCGCAACTCCGGCAGCGGCGACGCTGAGAATCGGCCAACGCCGGGAGCGGGTGACCCAATCGAGTAGCGCAAGCGCGGCAATCACCACCAAGGCAGGTGCGGTGAGCAACGCGAACACGTTTGCTGGGTCGTCCAGGGTCTTCGCCCCCACGAGCAGTTTGCTCAAGCCCACTGCCAGGGCCAGTAGTCCCACGTGCAGCGCCCAATGTGTGGGGACCCAGAGCAATCGTCGTCGTCCGGGAAGTGCGCCTACTGTCACCGGGCCGGTGAAGTAGATCCAGAACACCGCGACCAGGATCGCCAGGGCCGCTACAAGGCTGACGAGTTGGACGTCCAACACCGACTCATCGCCGGCTGTGAGCACCATCTTCACCAGCACCTCCCCGATAATGATGATGGTGAGCTCCCCCAGCCGATGCGCGAACCGATGCATGTCGATGCGGCGATCAACTGCAACCATGCCGGCGGCGAAGGCGAGTGCGGTCAACGCTAATAACCAGGACAGCAGACCAATAGTGTCGGGCAACAGCCAGGAAGCGCCGAGAGTGAGCATGGCTGCAATCGTCAGCAGAATCGACTTGGTGGGAATCGCGTGCGCTCCATCCCGCGCCAACCAGCCCAAGGCCAGGCAAGTTGCCAGCAGCGCGGCGAGCAGGGTGTCGAAGACCCCATCGGAAGATCCGATCGGGCCGCTGGAGGCGACTGCGAGCATCAAGATGGTGGTCATCTGCACGACGATCAGTACGACGACAGGTGTGGTGACGTGGCGCGGTCGGGCGCTCAGTGCGCCGGTTGCGCCACCCGTGAGCACCCACGCGCTGGCGATGATGCCGTAGGTAGTTGCCAGCCATACCGCTCCGAGTGCGGTGTGGTCCTCACCGTAACTGCTCGCGATGGCGATCACGCCAGCGGCAAATGCGAGATCGTAGAACAAAGCGAGCCATTGCGGTGCTGGCCAGAGCAGCCCGCGCCGCAAAGTGGTGGCGTTAGGTGTGGACACGGGTCCAGGTTAGGTCAGAGCGATACCTGCATCACCCACGACGAGTAGTCCCGGCCATTGGTTTTTGGTTCCGGCTTTTGGCTTTTGGTCCGATGGGGCGCTGCGTCCCCGAGTGCTCCGAGAAGGTCGTCATTCTGCAAGGTGTGTGCCAGCGCATGCTGGCCAAAGACCGGCTTCGATCAGCCCTCCGCAGATATGGAACGCGGTGAGTTGTTGCGGGTCAGGGTTTCTTGAGCGAACGGGGGCATTTGCCGGTCCTGCCCAGGCTCTCCCACGAACACGCCGCGGCGCGCCGCTTTCTCTGTGTGGTTGCGCCGTAACCTGAGCGACATGTCCAGCGGGCCGATCTTCTTGCTCATCCTCGTTATCTGGGCTGTGGTGTTGGCGCCGGTGGTGATGCGCATGTACGAGCGCAACGCCCCCACGCGCAGCGCCCGCAAGTTCAGCCACGCCATGTCGGCTTTGAGTCATGCCCATAGGTTCCGGACTCCCGCCGATGTGATGCTCGTGCGCCGGGCCCGTCGGCATTCCCACGTGCTGCTCGATCCCATGGTGGATCACTATCTCGACCATGGTGATGTGCCGCTGGAGGATAGCCAGGATGCCGCTGCGGGTGGGCCGACCGTGTCGCGCGCGGCGGCCCAGGCGGCGATGCGCCGACGCCGGACGGTGGCTTGTCTGCTGGCGGCCACAAGCGTGTTGATGGTGACTGGTGTGCTGGGTCTGCTGCCGCTGGTCTTGGTGCTGATGCCCATGGGATTGCTCACGGCTTTTGTGTTGCTGAGTCGTCGGCAGATGGTGGCCAAGGTTGACCTGCGCGCGGCGGATTCTGCGCGGACGGCACGTCGCACGATGGTGCAGCGTGCGGCTGCGGTGGAGGTGGTGGTGCCACCGGTGCGTCGCCACCTTGAGCCGACGCCAGCTGAGGCGGTGGAGGCTGCAGGTTCGCCACGCCCACGTTTGGTCGCGACAGGTGATGACGCTGTGCTGGCGGCCACTTATGACAGTGAAGAGGAACGCCTGGGCCTGATCGACTACATCAGCAGCCCGTCCCTGCGGTGGGCAGATCGCGCCGCTGGCTGAAGTCTGATTGCCCCTGGGCGCTACCGCCCAAGTGTTCGCACGCTAAGGTAGTGGCCGTTGTCGGGGCTGTGGCGCAGTTGGTAGCGCGTCTCGTTCGCAATGAGAAGGTCAGGGGTTCGAATCCCCTCAGCTCCACCACCAGGTACGTACACCTACTAGCGCGAGTCCGTCTCGCAGCTACTGGCGTGAGTCCGTCTCGCCAGTAATAGTGAATCCGTCTCGCCGGTAATTGTGCGAACGAGTCTCGCTGGTCTGCCTGGCACTTCAGCAAAATCGCCCGAAAACCGTGGAATCGCCCAAACACCAACAGGCGATTCTACGGTTTTTGGGCGATTGTGCGGCTCGGGCTGCGCCACGGGGTACGCGGTGGGGTCGCAGTTGCGTCCAGTTCGACCGGCAACCCATCCCAGCCCGAGGCCAGAGCCGCCAGCGAGTGGGCCGGCAGGTGCCGCTCCTGGCGGCAGGTGAGGATCGGCTCCCCGCCGTCGAAGGGCACGTCTGCGATGGTGGGCTCACCCTCGATCACCCGAGCGACGGCATCAGCCTGAACTCAGACGAATACCTGGGCCTCCTGGAACGTCCACTGACTTTCGATCTTGACATGACAACCTCCCACACGAGGTGTCCGCCACCTGTCCCCCTCACCCGCTGCGGGCTCGTGTGGGAGTACAAGAAACCCCTCTCCAAGCACCGGATGGCCGACATAGATGCCGAGCGCTTCTTCGCTGACGGAACATCGGAGGAGATCGAGCGAGGTGCCCCCTTTGGGGTATCCGGTGACCGGGGACCCCGAGGACGACGCAGAGCGCGAGCGGCAGTTCGTCGAGCGAAACCGGCGCGTCTACGCCGAACTCCGGGAGCGCGGGCTCCTACCTCCGGCAGGCATGAACCTGTCATCTCAGGACTGCAACGAGTTTCTGCTTTCAGGCGGCAGTTTCGGGGAAACTGACCGCGAGTGAACTCACGACTGGGTTGTCGGCCAAGATTGCATGTGCCTGTCATCGGGATCGACTTGGCCATGACGCCGCCGTGGATGCGCTAACTCTCCTGCAGGACTGACTCGACCGCCGTGCCACATGTTCTGACGCGCGACACCTGAGGGCCCGCTTCTTTGCTGGGGTCTCGTGCGCGGTGAGCGCTGAGGTGGAATCAATGGTCACGTTTCTGTCGGGGGTTACCCGTATCGTTGTGCCGAGCGGGACACTCCGCTGAGTGCTGGCGACGGCATAGTGGGTGGACAATTCGAAAGGTGGGTGGGTGCCAGTGCCTGAGCAAGCAGTTGATCTCAGCACTTCCAGCCTCAATCAAGCTCAACCAGAAGGGGTGGCGCAGTAGTGGCGCTCAAGAAGTCGGATCTTTACAGCTCGTTGTGGGCCAGTTGCGATCAGTTGCGCGGTGGCATGGATGCGTCCCAGTACAAGGACTACATCCTGACGCTGCTGTTCGTGAAGTACGTCTCCGACAAGGCCAAAGCCGATCGCGATTCCCTCATCGATGTGCCCGAGGGCGGCTCTTTTGACGACATGCTCGCGGCCAAGGGCGATAAGGAGATCGGCGACCGGATCAACAAGATCATCGCCAAGCTGGCCGAGGCCAACGGCCTGCGCAACGTGATTGACCAGGCCGACTTCAACGACGAGGAGAA
>CAZVKB010000059.1:0-15945 GCA_964627505.1 uncultured Actinomycetes bacterium
TGCCGCTTGGCCCGGTGCACCCGCGGATCGGCGCTGGCATGGCCAACCGGCTCGAGCGAGATCTTCACGCCCCGGCCCTGACACGCTTCACAGGGGGTGGAGAACGTCTCCAGCAGGCCCTGGCCAATCCGTTTGCGCGTCATCTGCACCAGCCCGAGTGAGGTCACCTCGGCTACCTGGTGTTTGGTGCGATCCCGACTCAGGCACTCCACCAGTCGCCGTAACACGAGATCGCGATTGCTCTCCAGCACCATGTCGATGAAGTCCACCACGATGATGCCGCCGATGTCGCGCAGGCGCAGCTGCCGAACGATTTCTTCAGCGGCCTCAAGGTTGTTCCGGGTGACCGTCTCCTCCAGATTGCCGCCCTGACCGGTGTATTTGCCGGTGTTGACGTCGATCACCGTCATAGCTTCGGTGCGGTCGATCACCAGCGATCCGCCCGAAGGTAGCCACACTTTCCGGTCGAGCGCCTTGCTGAGCTGTTCATCGATTCGATACGCGGAGAAAGCATCGTTCGCTTTAGTCCACGGCTTTACCCGGTCGACCAAGTCCGGCGCAACGGCTTCGATGTAGTCCCGCACCACGTCGTAGGCACCCTCACCGGTGACGGTCATGGCGGCGAAGTCCTCATTGAAGATGTCGCGCGCCACTTTGATCGCCAAGTCCGGCTCGGAACGCAGTTGAGTCGGCGCATTCGCGGTCTTTGCCTTCTCTTTGATGCGCTCCCACTCCGAAGTCAGGCGCTGCACATCGTGGCGTAACTGTTCCTCAGATGCCCCTTCGGCCGCCGTGCGCACGATCACACCGGCTTCGTCTGGGACAACCGCCTTCAGGATTTTCTTCAACCGGGAGCGTTCCCGATCCGGCAGTTTCCGGCTGATCCCCGTCATGCCACCCTCGGGAACGTAGACCAGAAAGCGACCCGGCAGCGAAATCTGACTGGTCAGCCGCGCGCCTTTGTGCCCGATGGGGTCCTTGGTGACCTGCACCAACACGGTGTCACCAGGTTTAAGCGCCAACTCAATCCGCTTCGGTTGGCCTTCGATCCCGGCGGCATCCCAATTGACCTCGCCGGCGTACAGAACCGCGTTGCGGCCGCGGCCAACATCGACGAAGGCGGCTTCCATACTGGGCAGGACGTTTTGGACTCGGCCTAAAAAGACATTGCCGATCATGGAGGAATTGGATTCCGAACCGACATAGTGCTCCACCAGCACCTTGTCTTCAAGCACGGCAATCTGGGTGATGCCGTGGTGTTTGCGCACCACCATGCGCCGATCCACTGACTCCCGTCGGGCTAAGAACTCCGCCTCGGTGAGAATCGGCGCTCGCATGCCGCGGTTGGCCCGACCCTCCCGGCGCCGCTGCTTCTTGGCCTCAAGTCGCGTTGACCCCTTGACTGCGGTGACTTCGTCCTGGGCGGACTCTGCTGCGGTGGGCGCGTCATCGCTCCCACCTTTGCCCCGCCGACGCCGCCGACGGCGCCGACTGGAGGACTTGTCATCCTCGTCCTCGCTCTCGGTGGCGTCCGCTGCTGCTTGGGTGCCGTCGTCCCGTTTGCTGGAAGCCTCGGAGTCGGCCTCGGGCGCGGGCGACTGATCCGCCTGCTCGTCGGTCGGCGGAACTACCTGTTCGGCTTCGGCTCGGCGGCCGCGGCCGCGACCACCCCGGCGGCGGCGACGACGGCCGCGGCCCTCATCTTCGGCTGCCTCCGGTGCATCCGCGTTTGCCGATTCGACTGCCTCTGATTCGGTGGCCGACGCAGATTCGGCGGGCTCGGCATCCGCAGCACGATCCGACGTCGGCTCCGATACCGGCATCGGGGCGATCGTCGGGGCGACAAAGATCGCTGCGACCGACTGCACGGAAGGGCGAATCACGATGTCCGTTGTGGGCGTGTCGGTGTCGGTGGCCGCTGAAAATACCGGTGTCGGCGGGCCAGCCGGCCGACTGGCGGCGCGGCGCCGGCCCCGCCGCCGACCGCTGCTGGTCTCGGCCTCGGCTTCCGGGGCCGTGTCCGACGCCGACGCTGAGCCCGCTTCTGGCTCGATTGCCGCTTCTGGCGCCGTATCTGGCGCAGGTTGCGGTGCAACATCCGACTCCGGCGCCGTTTCCGCATCCGCGGATTCCGACTCCGTCGCCACGCCCGCTTCCGGGGTGGATTCCGCTTCCGCGTCCGGCACCGCTTCCAGCTGCGACGACGATGCCACTGCCGCTGGCACGTCCACATTCACCGTCTCCGGCGCCCCTGCCTCCGGCGACTCTGGCGCGACATCGGAGTCAAACACCCCCTCATCGGTGTCGAGGACGACCGATTCGGCGCTGGCTACCGTGACGTCGAACATCCCCTCTATCGTCGAATCTTCGCCCACGGTGTTGCTGCGTTCCTGATCCATCTGGGCAACGCCCCTTTCGGCTCGTGGGCGCTAGCGTGTTCGCACAACGCTGCAGCGGCACTTCGAGCCTGTCCTGCGCCTGGGAATGCCCCAGACGAAACCTGTGGTGGCTGTCCGTGACCCCCGGCGGGAGCCCCGGCTCAATGACTCCGTGAATGCACGATTCCCGGCGATGCGGCCATTCCAAGACGGTCAGGCGCTAAGGGATCGAGCACCGAGCGCCGATCCCCAGCCAAGGGCCCCTGCGCCAGACGCGTCAACACTGGTGGTAACGGCGGCGCGAGAGCGGCCACTTGGGTGAGGCCGACCACGATGTCATCTGGACGAACAGCAGGTGTCCCATGCTGCACGACCAGGGTCAGTATCGCATATCCCTGTTCGTCAGCTGTGCAGGCTAGGGCGAGGACGCTCTGGCGAATGTCGAATGTGCGCAATCCCTTTTTGGTCATCCGCTCTACTTGCACCTGATCACGGGCCAACAAATCGGCCACCGCCTGCGCCCCGATGTCCGGCGACACTCCGGGCATGGCGATCTGCCACTGTGCCGCCTCGAGCCGCTCGGCGAAGTTTGGAGTCTGCGCGACAACGACGTCGGCGATCTCGAAACCGTTCGGTAACGCGGCACTGAGGTGCTCCCGCAACCACTCCGGGTCAAACTCACGCATGACGCCGATTTCCACATACTCCGCAAAACTGGCCGCGCCAGTGGGAGCCGCGTTGGCGTAGGAAACTTTCGGGTGCGGGTTGAATCCGGCCGAGTACGCCATGGGCACGTCAGCCCGATGCAGCGCACGTTCCAGGGCCCGTTGGAAGTCGCGGTGGCTGGCGAACCGGGCGCGCCCGGTTTTGGTATAACGCATGCGGTAGCGCGCGACCGGTGCGACGTACTCCCGATCCGGGGCGCGCCGACTCACGAGCGCCCCACTCGGATCTCGGTGCTGATCTGAATTTCGGTACCCATCTGATCGCACACACCGCATTCCGAGCATGGGTTCCAGCGGCAATCTTCCACTTCCACCTCGGCCAGGGCGTCCTGCCAGTCCGCCCAGAGCCACTCCTTGTCCAAACCGCTGTCGAGGTGGTCCCAGGGCAATACCTCGGACTCGGTGCGCTCGCGGGTGGTGTACCAATCCACATCCACTCCGGTGCCGGCAAATGCCTGCTCGGCGGCTTGCATCCAGCGCTCATACGAAAAGTGCTCACTCCACCCGTCGAGTCGGGCACCGAGCCGCCAAGCTGTTTCGATCACGCGGCCCACGCGCCGATCGCCGCGTCCGAGCAAGCCTTCCACGATGCCCGGCCGACCGTCGTGGTAGCGGAAGCCGATCGAACGCCCCACTTCCCGGTCACCCCGGATCTCCGCGCGCAGTTTTGCCAAGCGGGCATCGGTGGCATCTGCAGATAGCTGCCCGGCCCATTGGAACGGGGTGTGCGGTTTGGGCACGAAACCGCCGATCGACACTGTGCACCGGATATCGCGCTGCCCAGTTTCGAGCCGACCGGCCCGGATCACTTCCCGGGCAAGCCGCGCGATCGCCAGGACGTCTTCATCCGTCTCGGTCGGAAGTCCGCACATGAAGTAGAGCTTGACTTGTCGCCACCCCGCGGCATACGCGGCGGTCACGGTCCGGATCAAGTCAGCTTCGGTCACCATCTTGTTAATCACTCGTCGGATTCGCTCTGAGCCGCCCTCGGGGGCGAAGGTCAGCCCTGATCGGCGGCCGTTGCGCGCCAACTCGTTGGCCAGGTCGATGTTGAACGCATCCACCCGCGTGGACGGCAACGACAACGACGTGTTGCTGCCCTCGAATTCGTCCGCCAACCCGCGTGCGATGTCCGCGATCTCAGAGTGGTCCGCGCTAGACAGGCTCAGCAGCCCGGCTTCCTCGAAGCCCGTGGCCGATAACGACGTTTTCACCATGTCCGCCACCGTCGCGTAGGACCGCTCTCGCACAGGCCGGGTGATCATCCCGGCTTGGCAGAAGCGACACCCGCGGGTGCAGCCGCGAAAAATCTCTACGCTCGCACGCTCGTGCACGGTCTCGGCGAGCGGCACAATCGGCGCCTTCGGATACGGCCACTCATCAAGATCCATCAGCGTGTGCTTGGCCACCCGCCACGGCACACCCTCCCGATTGGGAGCGATCCGCCGAATCCGACCATCCGGCAAGTAGTCCACGGTGTAAAACTGCGGCACATACACCCCACCGGTGGCCGCCAGTCGCGCCAGCACTTCCTCCCGACCACCGGGACGACCTTCCTCCAGCCACGCGGCCACGACGTCGGAGATCAGCAGCACCGCCTCTTCGCCGTCACCGAGCACAGCCGCGTCGATGAAGTCCGCGATCGGTTCGGGGTTGAACGCCGCATGCCCGCCGGCAATCACCAGCGGATGGTGCTCGTCGCGCTGCGTCGCCGCCAGTGGGATCCCCGCCAAGTCCAACGTGGTCAACAAGTTTGTGTAACCCAGTTCGGTGGCGAACGACACCCCGAGCAGATCGAAGGCCGCCACCGGTCGGTGACTGTCGATGGTGAACGCGGGGATTCCCCGCTCGCGCATCAAGCCCTCGAGGTCCGGCCACACCGAATACACGCGCTCACACAACACATCGCTGCGCTCGTTGAGCAGTTCGTAGAGAATCTGCACGCCCTGGTTGGGCGCGCCCACCTCGTAGGTATCTGGGTACATCAGTGCCCAGTGCACCGGCACAGCGTCCCACTCTTTGGTCACGGAATTGACCTCGCCGCCGATGTATTGCACTGGTTTGCTCACCAGCGGCAACACTTGTTCCAGCGCATCGAAGACATCGTCCACAGGCATCCCCATAGGGTACGCCCCGATGCCGAAACTGCAGCAGGACTCGGGCTCAGCGAGGGGTAGTGGAGTTCATATGCACGCTGGCGAGCAGACCTATTCCGATCCACAGGGCGAACATCGACGAGCCGCCATACGAGACGAAAGGCAGCGGGACCCCGGTGACCGGCATGATGCCCAAGTTCATGCCGATGTTCTCGAATGCTTGGACAGCGATCCACACCACCACTCCGGATGCCACAACCCGGCCGTAGCGATCCGGTGCGGCTAGTGCGATCCGGATGCCGCGCCACAGAATGATGCCGATCAACACGATGATTAGGCCCGCACCCAGCAACCCGAGTTCCTCACCGGCCACCGAAAACACGAAGTCGGTCTGTTGGTAGGGCACAAAACCGCCCTGGGTGGTCGGGCCGCGGAAGAGGCCGGTGCCGATGATGCCACCGCCAGCGATGGCCAGCCGCGCCATGCGCGTGTTGTAGCCGGCACCGAGCGGGTCGGCCTCCGGATCGAGGAAGGTGGTGAGTCGGTCAATTTGGTAGGAGTCGAGCACCCCAAAGGCCACGGCCGCAGTGGCAGCCGCCGCCGCCAGTACGACCATCGCCCAGAGTACCCACGACGACACCCCGGCCACAGCGATCATCCCGAACACCATCGCGGCGATCACGAGCACCGTACCCAGGTCCGGCTGCAACATGATCAAACCGATCGGGATGGCGGCCACCACTAATGCCAGCACCACGTACTTCAGACGTGGGCGGACATCGGCATCGGCGGCGCCGCTCGGCCCCAATTGGGTCAGCACCAGCGCAACTGTGATCACCAGGGCAACCTTGGCGATTTCGCTGGGCTGCACCGAGAACCCCGCCGGCAGCACGATCCAAGCCTGAATCCCGTTTTGCACGGTGCCCAGCGGACTCAAGACGGCCACCAGCAATAGCACCGTGGCGCCGTACACCCACCACGCCAGGGCTCGCAGGGTGGAGTAGCCGAGCCGACTCACGGCCCAGGCTAGGGCGACCCCGACGAAGATGTTGATCAGGTGCTTGTCGAGAAAAGCTCGCGGGTCATCGCCGTCGGCCAGCAACCGGGACCGGGTTGCCGAGTAGATCAGCGCCGCTCCGATCACAGTGAGCAGCAGGGCGGAACCGATCAGCACGAAGTCAATCCGGGCTAAGACCGCTCGGGTGGGAGATATTGGCTTCGGTCGAGCCGAACGCTGGGGAGGCGCCGTCGTGATCGTCATTGCGCGCGCGCCAATGTGGGCAGCGTCGGCGAGGGCGCACCGCCGACGAGCACGCTGCGGGCCGGATCGGGTTGCCCGTCGGTGATGCCATAGATCGCCTCATACACAGCCCGGACACTCGGTGCCGACGTCTCCGAACCGGTGCCACCCTGGGTCACCATGATCACTACCGCGTAGCGGGGGTTGTTCGCTGGCGCATAGGAGGCAAACCACGAAGTAGATTGTTTGCCATCCACTTCCGCGGAACCGGTTTTGGACGCCACGGGAATCTCATCGAGCGGGAATCCGCCAAAAGCCCCGGACGCCGTGCCTTCCTGGGTCACCCCTTGTAAGGCGTCTTGGATGAAAGCCAACGTGGCAGGGTCGGTCGGGATCTGGCCGTTGACCACCGGCTCGATCTCCTGCACCACCTCACCTGTCGGCGACACTACAGCTTTGGCCACATGTGGCTGGTAGAGCGTGCCACCGTTGGCAATCGCGGCATAGACCGTAGCCAGTTGCAGTGGTGTCACCACCGAGTCACCCTGACCTACGGCAAAGTTGATGGCGTCACCTACTCGGTACTTCGACCCGTCCGCGCAGTATTCCTCGGCGTACCGTCGGAACAACTCGGCTTTATCCGGATCCTCTTCCTCCGGGTATCCGGTCTCAGCCCGTTCACAGTAGACGTCTTTGAGTTCGGCGTAGTCCGACACTTTCCGGGCCCGATCCACAATCCGACCAGCGGATTCACCCGGCAGATCGATGCCAGTACGCGTCCCCAGACCGAACGCCTTGGCCGTGTTCGTCATCAATTCCTGGGCGTCGGGATTTGCGTTCGTGCCCCCGTCGGCGAAGTACATGTCGTTGGCGAACTGGTAGAACACCGTGTTGCAGGAGACTTCCAATGCCTCTTTCAGTGAGAGGCTGCCATATCCGGCGGACTCGTGGTTGGTGAAAACCTGCGACCCGACATTGAAGCTGCTTGGACAGGCGTATGTGCCGTCCAGCGGATAGCCCGCCCGAGCGGCGGCAGACGTGCTGACCACCTTGAACGTCGACGCGGGCGCAAACTCACCCTGGATCACGCGGTTGAACAACGGCTTGTCGCCATCGGTGAGTTCCGCAAACTCGGCGTCGGATAGTCCATCGGCAAATACTGAGGTGTCATAGGTGGGCACGGAGGCCATGGCCAGCACCTGCCCGTTGGTGACATCGAGCACCACGCCGGCGGCAGAATCCGCGACAAATCCGTTGCTTTGAGCCCGGTCGACCGCGGCTTGGACTTGGGTCTCGAGCACCTGCTGCAACTGCGCGTCGATGCTCAACACCACCGTGTTGCCGGGTGTCGGCGCGCTCTCCGAGACCACTTCCCCGGTGATTCCGGTGCGGTCCAGGGCGAGGCGTTGGGCGCCGTTTTGTCCCCGCAAGTAGTCGTCGTAGGAGGCTTCCACTCCCGCCCGACCGATATCCTCGCCGGCGTACAACGTCTCGTCCGCGTCCAACTCGGCCTGCGTCGGACTTCCCAGATAACCCAGAAGGTGCGCGGCGTTGGCCGGAATCGGCGTGAGGTAGTCGCGCTCCGCACGAGTCCGCACCGTCAGACCCGGGTATCGCGCGGGATTTTCGATGAGGTCCACCACAGACTCCACCTGCGTGTCGATCACCACCGGCACCGGCTCGTACGGACCACCGGTGAAACATGTGGGGCCGGCTTCCGGCTTGCCGCAGGCCACGAGGCGAGCCCGGATGTCCGCCTCCGGAGTACCGGTGAGGGCGGACAAGGCAGCGATCTCGGCCGCACCACCATCGGGCTGCGAGAGCACCACGGCCCGATCGAGCAAAACATCCGTGGCCGGTCGGTTGCGCAGCATTTCTCGACCCGCCTGATCCACCACCAGCCCACGCGGCGCCGGGATCACGATGTCCCGGACCCGCGATTCCACTGCCGCCGCTGCCTGCCCCGAGCCGGTGACCTGCATGTAGGTCAACCGACCCAACAACGTCACCACCAGTGAGGCCAACAGCACCTGCAGAATCACCAGTCGCCACCGCGATTTCGGGGTGATGCGGCTGCGCGGCCGTCCCCGCCGCGAGTACCGACTGTGGTCATCGGAATCTGCGATGTCGTCGATCACGACATCCTCGTTCGGTGGTTGGTTCATGGCGCCACTCCCATTGGTCGCCGCGGTGGTGGACCCATTGTGGACACCGCCACCGGCCACAGCAGTGCCGCGGCGATGCTGCCGAGCACGAATTGCCACAGTACGTAGGCTGCGGCGGCCCAACCCAACACCATGGATGTGCCGGTGAGCACGTCCAAAGCTAAAATGGCTGCCACGGCGATCGTGGCGAGGCCACTGGCGAACAACGCCCTCACCCACCACATCTGCGGCACCAGGTATTGGTTCGCTGCCGCCAGATAGGCCGCACAGCACAGCACCAGCGCACTGCCGCCCAGCAGTCCCTCAGCCGGTGGAGTGATGTCCAGCAGCAAGCCCGCGAAGAAGCCGACTAGAGCTGCTTCGGTCCGGGTCATACGCATCGCCATAACGATCACCAGCACTGGAGTGATCGCCAACGGAATGTTCAACCGCGTCAACAAGGCGCCCTGCAGGAGCACCGCTATTACTACCGCCACCCACGCGACCACTCGGGCCCGCCATCGCATCAGCTCTCACCACCTGCGAACTCATCGGTGTTTGCCGCATCGGTCGGGTTGCCAGTTGCGCCATCTGCGGTCGCAGTCTGATCCGGCTCAGCCGGGGCATTCCCGGCAATCGGGGTTCGCACCGTGCCCGGCGGTGGTGGCACCACCACGCCGACGAGATCCAACGCCCCGAGGCTGGCGGCAGGTGTCAAACGGATAATCCGGCCGCCAGCGCCATCACTGTCGATGGCTGAGACCAACCCAATGGGCAGGTCCGGAGCGAACGGTCGACTGTCTTTGGAGCCGAAAGTCAGCACCGCATCACCGACTTGCACATCAGCGATGGGGTCAATCACGCGTACGGTGAGCAGTGCCGGATCACCGGTGCCGACGACCACACACGCTTGACCGGTGCGCAAAAAGCGACCGCCGATGGCGCTGTCCAACGACGAGAGCAACATCACGTCGGTGGTGCCGGGGCTGGATTCCACGGTGCGTCCGACCACACCGAGACCAGTGATCACACCTTGATCACTGGTGACCCCGTCGTTGGAACCAACATCGATCACCACCCGACCCGCGCCGATGGGATTGGATGGGTAGGCCACCACACGGCTCGGAATGACGGTCAGGGAGGCGCTGTTCACCAGCCCCATCAGAGAGTCGAACGCCACCAGTCGCTGGTCGACCCGCACCTGCGCGGCGGCCGGGGCCTGTTCGGTCCACATCTGCGCCCGTTGCTCACGTTCGGTAAAAGTGCTCGTGCCCTCCACCCAGGCCACAGCCGGGTTGGCGATCGCGCCGGCGACGGTTTGCAACGGACCCATCACCACCCCGCCGACCGCGCGCACACCTTCCGTAACGGGACCACCTCGCAAGTCGAGCAGCGCCAGCGTCACGGCAGTCGCGCTCAGGACGATCACCGCCCCGCGACTTGCCCGCGCCATAGGTGTTCCTTCCGCATCTCGACGGTGGTCTAGTTGCCAGTGACTTGAGCTGCCTGTGACAGCCGTGGCCTCTAGTAAACGACGTCGGAGGTCATTGCCGTGGTTCCGCCACGAGCACATCTCGCAAGGATTCGAAATGCTCGAGCACCTTGCCAGTGCCGCGCGACACGCAATGGGCGGGGTCGTCCGCTACCACCACCGGCATCCCGGTGGCGTGGCTGATGCGCTCTGCGAGACCCGGCAGCAAAGCCCCACCGCCGGCGAGCACGATGCCGCGTTCGAGCACATCCACGCCTAACTCCGGTGGGGTGCGGTCGAGCACTGCGCGGACTGTGGCCACAATCCGCTCGATCGGCGCGTCCAGGGCCCGACGTAAGTCTTCGGAGTGCACAACGACACTCTTGGGCAACCCATCGACCAAGTCCCGGCCGCGCACCTGGGCGTGGGTGCGCTCCCGGGTGGGGAAGGCCGAGCCGATCTCTTGCTTGAGCCGCTCGGCGGTGCGCTGACCGACGATCAGGCTGTATTCCTTGCGCAGGTATGTGACCACCTCGGCGTCGAGGGCATCACCACCCACACGCACCGATTGACTCGCGACGATGCCGCCGGCGCTGAGCACAGCTACTTCGCTGGTGCCGCCGCCGATGTCCACCACCATCGAACCCACCGGATCGTGCACCGGCAGGTCGGAGCCAATGGCCGCGGCCATCGGCTCCTCGATCAGGAACACCCGACGGGCGCCAGCCGCGTAGCCGGCATCGCGGACCGCCCGCTGCTCCACATCAGTGATCGATCCGGGCACGCAGATGAGCAGGCGCGGTCGGGCGAAGAGACCGCTGGCGTGCAGTTTCTGAATGAAATACCGCAGCATCCGCTCGGTGACGTCGAAATCGGCGATCACACCCTCTTGCAGCGGTCGCACCACAGCGACCGCGCCCGGCGTGCGCCCTTCCATCTCCTTAGCTTGTTCGCCGACTGCGAGAATGTCGCCAGTCTGGGTGTTGATACACACCACGCTTGGTTCATCAAGCACGATTCCTTGGCCGCGGGAATACACCACGGTGTTCGCGGTGCCGAGGTCCACGGCCATATCGCGACCGAGCATGCGGGACAAACGGGGCATGGGTGCGTCGTGCCTACTTGCCGAAGCCGGGGAAGAACAGGGCGATCTCGCGCTCGGCAGAGGCCGGCGAGTCAGATCCGTGGACCACGTTCTCAGCCAATTCGGTGGCCAGATCGCCGCGGATCGTGCCCGGGGCCGACTTGGCCGGATCGGTCGCGCCCATCATCGCGCGCCAGCCGGTGACCGCCTCGCGGCCGGTGATGACTCCCGCCACCAGCGGCCCGGATGTGATGAAGTCCACCAATTCGCCGAAAAACGGCTTATCCCGGTGTTCGCCGTAGTGCGCTTCGGCCACCTCACGCTCCAACACGCGCAATTCCAACGCGGCCAGGGTGAAGCCTTTGGCTTCGATCCGGCTGATCACCTCGCCGACAAGTCCGCGCACAACCCCATCGGGCTTGATCAGCATGAGTGTTCGGTCGGACACGTTATCTCCAATCGGTGTGCGCCCGGTGGCGCCGGGACACCTCAGGGTACTTCAGCAGGTCCGGATTCTAAGGGACCCGGGGCGTCGGCCGCGCCGCCGGAGACCGACATGGCGTCGGCTTTCCGGCCGAAGTGAATCGCCACTCCCCACAGGATTGCGAACACCAGGCCGAGGATGAACATCATCGGTACGAGCAGCCCGCTGGTGATCACAACTGCCTGCACGATCCATCCGAACACCACGCCGAATGGCCGCATGACGAAAGCTGCCGCCAAGATGCACAAAACCACCATGGCCACACCGACCCACGCCGCTGTGGCACCGTCCGCGAGGATCCCCGTGAAGTAGGCCACGGGGATGAACAGAGCCACCACGATGGCTTCGAACACGAAGACGCTGGTGCCGAGCACTCTCATTGCTCGTCGTCCCGGCCTAACAGGTGACGGGCGTCGGCCACGGTCGCCACCGACCCGGTGATCACCACAGCGGCGCGGACGCCCGCGGCCATTTCCAGATCCACTTCTTCAATCGCTAGCTCGAGCGCGTCGGCGATGGAGTCGCGGACATCTACCCGGTCGGGGTCGAGCACGGAACGGGCGATCTCCCCCAGCGCGGTCGGATCGAAACTGCGGGGTGAGGAGTTGCGCGTGACGATCACCCGTTCGGACATGTCGCCGAGTAGCGAGATCATTTCTGCGACGTCCTTGTCTGTGAGCACGGCCAACACCACGATCACGTGGTCGATGTCGGCAGCTTCGGACAGGGCGGCGGACAGCGAAGCTACGCCATGTGGGTTGTGAGCGGCATCGGCTAGCACCAGCGGCCCGGTGCGCAGAACTTCCAACCGACCCGGCGAGGTCGCCCCGGCCAAGCCCTCCCGGACCGCTTCGATCGGCAAAGCCCGCTCCCCCAGGAACGACTCCACTGCGGCAATGGCGAGGGCAGCGTTCTGGGCCTGGTGTTCGCCGTGCAAGGGCAGGAAAAGGTCTTCGTAAGTGGCCCCTAGGCCGGTGATGTCCAGCACCTGACCCTCGTCGCGCACCTCGCGGCCGATCACTTGGAAATCCGTGCCATAGGACACCAACGGTGCCCCCTGCTCGGCGGCCACCGCTCGGATCACCGCGTCGGCGGCGAGAGCCTGCTCAGCCATCACCACTGGCACTGGTGCGGTGATGATGCCTGCTTTCTCAGCTGCGATTTCGGCTAGCGTGTCGCCCAGATACAGCACGTGATCCATGGCGATGGGAGTGATCACCGCCACGCTGGGTACGACCACGTTAGTGGCGTCCCAGCGTCCGCCCATGCCGCACTCGACCACCATCACGTCCACGGGAGCATCGGCAAAGGTGGCAAAACCGAGCCCGGTGAGCAGTTCGAACATGGTGAGTTGACCCGTGGTCTCGTCCACGATGGCGGCGAACGGGGCGACCTCGTCGAAGATGCGCAGGAAGACATCCGGGGCGATGGGGTGGCCGTTGAGGCAGATCCGTTCCCGCACCGAGTGCAGGTGCGGGCTCAGATACAGCCCGGTGGACAGTTCATGGGCCCGAATGATCGACTCGATGATGCGGGCGGTGGAGGTCTTGCCGTTGGTGCCCGCGAGGTGGATCACCGGAGCGCTGGTCTCCGGCGAACCCAGCAGATTCACCAGCGCCCGCTCGCGCGCGAGGTCGGGCGCAATCCGGGACTCCGGCCAGCGTGCGAGCAGGGCAGCTTCCGCCCGGGCCATTTCGACGTCGTCACCAGTCACCGGGCCATCCTAGGGCGCGGTGACTGTGCTCATAGGATGGCCACCATGACTCAACCCCCACACACCGCTCCCGCACGTCACTTGCCGGAGCGCGTCACCCTCGATGGCATCGAAAGCAAGTGGTCGGCGACGTGGGAAGAGTCCGGGATCTATCACTTCGATCGCACGGCGCCGCGTGCGCGCGTGTTCTCGATCGATACCCCGCCGCCGACCGTCAGCGGAGCCTTGCATGTGGGGCATGTGTTCTCCTACACGCACACCGATTGCATCGCCCGGTACCAGCGCATGTGCGGCAAGGAGGTCTTCTACCCCATGGGCTGGGATGACAACGGTCTGCCCACGGAGCGGCGGGTGCAGAACTACTACGGCGTGCGCTGTGACCCATCGTTGCCCTACGACCCTGATTTTTCACCGCCGGCCAAGCCAGGCAAGCAGCAAGTCCCGATCCCGCGCGGCAACTTCGTGGAACTGTGCGAGTTGTTGACCGCCGAAGATGAGGTGGCTTTCGAATCCGTGTGGCGGCAACTAGGGCTGAGTATCGACTGGCGACACACCTACCAAACCATCGACGACAACGCGCGCGCCACGTCTCAGCGGGCGTTTCTGCGCAATCTCGCGCGTGGCCAGGCGTATCAGGCCGAGGCGCCCACGCTGTGGGACGTGACGTTCCGCACGGCGGTGGCACAGGCGGAGTTGGAGGATCGGGAACGTCCCGGGGCGTATCACCGGGTGGCATTTCATCCGGTGCGCCGGGGCGCCGCGGCTCACGACGGTGCAGGGCACAGCGAACCGGTGTACATCGAAACCACCCGTCCGGAGTTGTTGCCGGCGTGCGTGGCGCTCGTGGCGCACCCGGATGACGAGCGGTACCAGCCGTTGTTCGGTACGACTGTGCGGACACCGTTGTTCGACGTCGAGGTGCCGGTGGTGGCGCACCCGTTGGCCGAACCGGACAAGGGTTCCGGAATCGCCATGATCTGTACTTTCGGAGACACCACCGACGTCACGTGGTGGCGGGAACTACGCCTACCCACGCGGGCGGTGATTGGCTGGGATGGTCGGATCAAGCCCGAGACACCCGAGTGGATCGTCTCGGAAACGGGGCAGGCGGCCTACGCACGGATCGCCGGCGCCACGACGTTCACCGGAAAGAAGACCATCGCCGAATTGCTGGCCGCCAGCGGCGACATGGTGGGGGAACCGCGGCCGATCACCCACCAGGTGAAGTTCTTCGAAAAGGGCGACAAACCGTTGGAGATCGTCTCCACCCGGCAGTGGTATCTCACCAACGGCGGCCGCGACACCGATTTGCGGGCGGCGCTATTAGCCCGCGGCGACCAGTTGGCATGGCACCCCGCGCACATGAAAGTCCGCTACTCCACCTGGGTGGGTGGGCTCAACGGTGACTGGCTGGTGTCGCGGCAGCGTTTCTTCGGCGTCCCGGTGCCCGTCTGGTACCCGTTGGGCGAAGATGGCGAGCCCATCTATGACGAGGTGTTGATTCCGCACGAGCAGGATCTGCCGATCGATCCGTCGTCGGATTGCCCGGCGGGCTACTCCCCGGAACAGCGCGGGGCACCCGGCGGATTCATCGGGGATCCGGATGTGATGGATACCTGGGCCACGTCGTCGTTGACGCCGCAGATCGCTGGCGGCTGGGTGCGCGACCCGGATCTGTGGGAGCGGGTGTACCCCATGGATTTGCGGCCGCAGGCGCACGAGATCATCCGCACCTGGCTGTTCTCCACTGTGGTGCGGGCGCATCTCGAAGATGACGTGCTGCCCTGGCACCACGCGGCGATTTCCGGCTGGATTCTGGACCCGGACCGCAAGAAGATGTCGAAGTCCAAAGGCAACGTGGTGGTGCCGCTCGACCTGCTGGAGCGCCACGGGTCCGATGCCGTGCGCTACTGGGCGGCCTCGGGGCGACCGGGCACGGACACCGCCTTCGATGAGGGGCAGATGAAGATCGGCCGTCGCCTGGCCATCAAAATCCTCAACGCTTCAAAGTTCGCATTGTCGCGTACGGGTGGCGCGGTGGGTCCGGACGCGATCACCGAACCGTTGGATCTGGCGATGTTGGCGAAACTGCGCGACGTCGTGGCTGCGTCCACGGCGGCGCTCGACGGCTACAACTACACCAGAGCTTTGGAAGTCACCGAGACGTTCTTCTGGGAGTTCTGCGACGACTACCTCGAGCTTGTCAAGGATCGTTCCTACGCCGACGATGCCGGTGCGGCCTCGGCGCAGGCGGCCTTAGAGTTGGCGTTGAACGTGCAACTGCGCCTGTTTGCCCCGTTCTTGCCGTTTGCGGCCGAAGAGGTGTGGTCGTGGTGGCAGGTGGGCAGTGTGCATCGGGCCGCCTGGCCGGTGCCCGCCGAATTGGCTGTGGCTGATGGTGGTGACGTGGCTGTGCTGGATGCGACGGCGGCGGCGCTGCGGCTGATCCGCAAGGCGAAAAGTGAGCAGAAACTGTCGATGCGCACCGACCTGCCGCGGGTGGAGTTGACCGCGGCGGCCGAGCAGGCAGCAGGTCTGCGGGCGGCGGCGCGGGACTTGGCAGCGGCTGGTCGAGTACAGGACTTGGCGATTGTCGAGGCGGCCGCGGG
>CAZVKB010000060.1:0-15776 GCA_964627505.1 uncultured Actinomycetes bacterium
CCGGCATTGCCCAGACCGTAGGTCACAAGCCCGATGGCAGCGCCGCCGATGCGAACCAGGACATTGTCCCCCTCTTTTTGACAGGCTGGCGACCCGAGCAGCACGGAGCGATCAAGGCCTAACCCACTCCGGCTGCTGCAACCAGCACCAATACGACAGCCACCGCCGAGCCGCCGACCGCCACCCAATGTCGCGGCGTCCACGCCCACATCGGCCGCCGCTTGCGCGCGACCCACGCCACCAGCCCGGGCGGTCGCGCGACCGTACTAAGTGGCTCCCACGGCGATCCCACTGCTCCGGTAGACAACCAAGGGTCCACAGAGTCCCGCGGGGATCTGCGCGTCGGTGCCGGCAGTGCGATCGGACGTTGCCCAAATGGCGGTGGCCAATGCGCAATGGCCGAGATCGCTTGTTCAGGCGACGCATACCCAGCCGTCACTTGAGTTGGCCCTGGGCTGGCGCCACCAGCGTGCAAGGTATTGGGGTAGTAGTCAGACATGTCACCCACTGTGCACCACACCCCGGTTCGGACGACTTCAGTTATCCACAGGCTGGATGCGGTAATAGGGTGGCCGCATGGCGATCCCCGGCGCACTTTCCGATCTGCCCGCTTCCGCCGACATTGTGGTCGTCGGGGCCGGTTTAGCTGGGTTGGCGGCGGCGATCCACCTGCATGAAGCCGGTTTTGGGGTCGTCGTCCTAGAGGCCAGCGACGGTGTTGGCGGTCGAGTCCGCACCGATGTGGTCGACGGCTTCCGCCTGGACCGCGGATTTCAGCTGTACAACCCGGCCTACCCCGAGGGTCGGGTGATGTTTGACCACGCTGCTGCGGATCTGCGTGGTTTTGCCCGCGGCGCCCGAGTGGTACTGGATCAGCGGGTGGTGACGGTGGCCGATCCGCGGACCCACCCAGGAGCAATCCGCGGCGCATTCGCGGCTGAGCTGGGTGGGCCATTCGGTCTGGCCCGCTTGGCGTGGTACGCGCTGGGTTGTGCTCGCGCTAATCCGCGAGCGGTGGAATCCCGCGCCGACGCGGCCATCGGGGATACGCTGCGAGCCGCCGGTGTACCGCCGAACACCATGGATCACCTGGTCCGCCCGTTCTTCTCCGGGGTGTTTCTGGAACCGGATCTGGCCACCTCTCGGCGTTTCGCCGACCTGGTGTTGCGGTCGTTCGTGCGGGGAACGCCAGCTGTGCCCGCCATGGGCATGGGGGTGCTGCCCAGACAGCTCGCGGCGCGACTGCCGACAGTGCACATGTTCGCACGGGTGCTGAGCGTCAACGGGACCAGCGTTGAATCGGCCCGAGGGACCGTGCAAGCGCGCGCGGTTGTGGTCGCGACGGATGCCGCAAGTGTCAGCGCCCTGATCCCTGGGCTCGCGATTCCTGCTAGCAACGGCTGTACGACGTGGTATCACGTCCCCGCCCAAACTCCGTCGGAGTTGGCTGACGGTCGCGCAATCCTCACCCTCGACGGCGAACAGCGCGGTCCGCTGATCAACTCCGCAGTCATGTCGCATGCGGCCCCCTCTTATTCACCGCCGGGGAAATCGCTTGTGTCTAGCACCGCATTGGGTTCACTGCGGGACACGAGCGAGTCCGACGTGCGCGCACATCTCGCGCGGTTGTACGGCGTCGACACCGCCAAGTGGGAATGCCTTGACGTATATGACATTCCCGATGCGCTTCCGGCGATGCTTCCGCCGCTACAGACCCGCCGACCGGTGTCGCTCGGTGATGGCTTGTTCATCGCCGGTGATCACCGCGACACTGCAAGTATCCAAGGCGCACTGGTCAGTGGACGGCGGGCAGCCACCGCTGTGCGGGCGTTCCTTGATGGTTAGGAATCGCACTACAACAATGAACGTGCTGTCGGTCCGATAAAGGCCAGGAGCGACCGAACATCGTGTGCTCTCTTAACTACCGGCTCGCATCCCTATTCGGTACCATCACGGTATGAGTCACCAGATCGCTATCCGCGTCCCGGACGATCTCCTCGCCTTCGTCGACGACCTCGTCCAGCAAGGTTCCATCACCAGTCGCGCGTCGTTTGCGCGCGCGGCGATGGAGCGCGAACGTCGTCGACTGCTTGCGGAAGCGGACATTGACATTCTCACGATGGACCCTCCAAACGACGACCTCAACAGCATCACCCGCGCGGTGAGCGGAACTCCTCTGGACATTGTGTGAGACCAATCCACCTCGCTCTCCTGGATAAGCACAGACCAGTCTTGGTGCTCACGCGCGACACCGTTCGCCCATACCTCACTAATGTCACCGTGGCGCCGATCACCACCACCATCAGAGGCCTCAGCACCGAACTTTCGGTGGGACCCGGCAACGGCCTCAAGCAACCGTGCGTGGTGAGTCTGGACAACGTGCAGACGATTCCCGTGGGCAATCTTGGTCGGCGCATCGGATGGCTGCTGCCATCGCAGGAACACGATCTGACTCTCACACTCCAGATCGCCTTCGACCTCGCCTAGAAGTGTGGGTCAGCAATCACGATCTGATCCCACGAATCCCGGACGCCGCACGTCGGGGGGTAGCGTCGAGTCATGACCGATTCGCGCGAACTCGACGTTGTCGTCTACGGCGCCTCCGGATTTGTTGGCCGCCTGCTCTCTGAATACCTAGCTCTGCACGCCCCGCCGGGCACCCGAATCGGGCTGGCCGGACGCTCCGAGGCCAAACTGGCCGCTGTCCGCGATGGGCTTCCCGAGGTGGCACGCGATTGGCCGCTGCTGGTGGCCGACGCCAACGACGCCGAGGCCCTCAACCGTCTTGCCCGCTCGGCGACGGCGGTCGCTACCACTGTGGGTCCTTACGCCAAGTACGGGATGGGCATGGTCGCCGCCTGCGCAGCCAACGGCACGCACTACGCCGACCTCACTGGCGAAGTCGTCTTTGTGCGCCGCTGCGCGGACGAGTTCGATGCCGAAGCTCGACGAACTGGGGCGCGCATCGTCAACTCCTGCGGCTTCGACTCCATCCCTTCGGACCTCGGAGTGCATGAGACGTACCTCACGGCACGTGGGCTCGGCGCCGGGGGCTTGGGCAACACCAGGCTCGTCGTCACCGGGATGAGGGGCGGCTTTAGCGGCGGCACCATCGACTCCATGCGAAACCAGATGGACGAGGCGTCCAAAGACCCCTCCATTGGGCGACTCGTGAGCGATCCCTACGCACTGAGCCCGGACCGCTCCGCCGACCCCTCGGGCGCTCAGGCCGCCCGGGACAAGGACGAATTCGGCGTCGGCCGCGACTCTGCGCTCGGGGTGTGGACGGGTCCGTTCGTCATGGCCACCTACAACACCCGCATTGTGCGGCGCTCCAACGCGTTACTGGACCACGCCTACGGCCCGGACTTCCACTACCAGGAGGTCACCGGATTCGGTTCTAGTCCGCTCGGTCCGGTACTGGCAGCCGGCATGGCCGCCGGGATGGCGGGTCTCGTCGCCGGGATGCGCTTCGGTCCAAGCCGGGCGCTACTCGATCGCGTCCTGCCCGCCCCCGGTGAAGGCCCCGGGGAAGAGGCACGACGCAACGGGTACTTCCGGATGGAGATCCACACCACCACGGATTCCGGGCAGGAGTTGCGCACTCGAGTCGCTGCTCAGGGCGATCCCGGCTACGCCGCAACTGCCGTGATGCTCGGCCAGAGTGTGTTATGCCTCGCGCTGGACAACGGTCAGTTGCCCGATCGCACCGGGGTGCTGACACCCGCGGTCGCGATGGGCCGAACCTTGGCCGACCGCCTGCGGGACGCCGACTTCACGATCGAAACGCGCATGCGCGGCTGACTGCTCCCCACGGAAACCGGCTAGGCCGCACACAGTTCGGCGTTGGTCCCTGGCATGTCGGTCAGTCCGCTGATCGTGAGTCCATGAATTTTCGAGGTCCACCACTTTTGGGTCAACCACCGAGCAGCGACCCGATTCCCAATGAGGAGGCCCGGGGCGCAGCAGCACCTGCGGAATTTGCACCGGCAGATGCCTGACCTGCCTCGAGTTCGCCGTCCTCATCGTCC
Source organism: uncultured Actinomycetes bacterium (assembly GCA_964627505.1). Taxonomy (GTDB): domain Bacteria; phylum Actinomycetota; class Actinomycetes; order S36-B12; family UBA10799; genus JACJWR01. The sequence goes on from CAZVKB010000060.1 coordinate 4,032, forward strand.
TCGTCATCTGCCAGCCCACCGAACACTGCGGTGAGATCGCTCATGGCCGGTACGAAATACCAGGAACCACTGGTCGGTGTCGAAAAGTCGATCAGGGCATCGTGCAGACCGTCCCCGGCCTGGCCGAACATCCGCCGCAGCATCTCGTTGAGCCGAGCAGTCTCACACGTGGCGCCGATGAACATGGTCCCGGCGACGTCGATATCCGCGAATGGCGTGTTACGGCGGTAGATGTGCAATTCCTCGCCCTCGGCGTCCGTCACGGTGTTACGGCTCACATGCGAGGTTGCGGGCATCTGCGCCGGCGGCAACTGCACCGAGTCTGGCTTTGTGCGGCCAAACACCCGCTCCTGCGCGGCCACCGGCAAAGCTTCAAAAGCCGCCAAATTGTGCACCCAGCGCTGCACAAACACCGCGCTTCCGCCTGCCCCAGGCTGTCCTGCGGGCACCAAGGCCACTTCTAGAGCCTCATCTGTTAGCGGGTTTTCAGTGCCGTCGATGAACCCGGTGGGATCACGGCTTTCTGGCGCCTTGTATGCCCGTTGGTGCCGCTCGAGCGTGGCGACTCCGGCAAGTGCATTTCGGGCTTTGGCTGCTGCCCGCCAGACATCCGGGTAGGCCGTGCCATTGATCCACAGCCAAATATCCGACTGTGTCACTGGCACCCCGGCGGCGTTCGCAGGACCGATACCAGTGAAATCCACAACATCAGCCGGCAATGTCCCACCCGAAAGTCGCCGCCATAAGGAAGGCCCAAATCCCCAAAGCACGTTGGGGCCGCCCAACCACACCACAGCTCGTCGGGCTTCGGTGACAGCAGCGATCACGTCGTCGTCGCTCGCACCCGGGCGCAGATTCCATTCCGCGTGCAGATGCTCAGGTGTGGTCTCGATGAAGAGTTCGGGCTGCGGGTCGCTCAACGATCAGCCGATCCTGTGATCCGCACGGCCGCCTCTGGGGTGTTCACCACCACCGTCGCGCTCTCTTGCAGATACAGCCGCACTTCCTCACTGCTGTGGCTGTCGTAGCCGATCGACCAGTCCTGCCCCGACTCGATCGCGAAATCTCCACCTCGTTGACTCACGAGCAGCGCTCCAGTCATGCTCGGCGCCCACACCACTGGGCCGTCAATCAAAAGGTCGAGGTGTGACATCACCGGATAGCCGCGGTCGGATCCCGCCACCAGGTCCACCCAGACATCATCCCCGACCGCCAGCGCGTGCGGTCCGGCAACGCTGGCTGAGCGCAACACCTCGACAGCCTCAGCCACGGCGGAAATCAGGCCGGCCCCGAGGTCAACCGCTGGGTGGCTGCTGCAACTTGCGATGCCGACGATGCCCGCGCCCTCGTTGCCATCGAACACCAACGAGTCTTCGGCCTTCGCTGCCGCCACTGCCGCCGCAATCACCGCAGCGGTATCGAAGTCCGAAGCCCCCCGATCCACAGCGTCGATCTCCGAACGGCGCATGGTGAAGTCCACACGCAGCTCCACCACTCGGATGACCTCCCGCGTGCTGACGGTGACGTCACCTGTCTGCACTGTCCCTACGCGTCCGCGCGGCACGCTCGAGAACGACCAATCGTCGTGACCGGTGAAGTCGATCAACCGCCGAGCTGCGAGTCGCTGCTTCAGCACGCGAGTGGCTTCAGCGTTGATTTCAGCCCACGCAGCGGTGGAGATCGGGGCCAATTCAGTGCGTAGATGGTCCATAGTGACCCCTTACAGGTGAGTGACGTCTGCTACTGATTGCGGCGAGGTGCAGCGCCGATGCTCCTCATGCTAGCGCCGAAGGGCTGCTAAGGCTGCGGCGTCTGGTGGACAATGGAATGTCTTGAGAACCCAAGTGAGAGGACTGCCCCATGTGTCGGCTGTTTGGACTCAATGCAGGCCAGACCGAAGTCCAAGCGAAGTATTGGTTGGTGACGGCGGCCGACAGCATGGCCAAGCAGAGCTTGCGTAACACCAGCGGGGCGGGAATCGGCTGGTTCGACAACAGTCCGATGCCGCATGTGGTGAAGCATCCTGGACCTGCGAAAGCTGACACGGAGCTGACGCACACCGCCGAGGACGTGAACGCGAATACGATCATGACCCACGTGCGGGCGGCAACTGCCGGTTCGGAAAGCCTGGCCAACACCCACCCCTTCCTGGTCGATGGCCTGCTGATCGCGCACAATGGCGGTTTTGGCGAACTCGCGAAAGTAGATGCCCACCTCGGGGCTGAAGCTGGGCAAATCCGGGGGCAGACCGATTCCGAGCGCTACGCCCACCTCATTGCAAAGGAAACTCGTGCGCGCGACGGGGATGTGGCCGGCGGTATCGTGGCCGCGGCCGAATGGCTCAGCCGGAATGTACCGATGTATTCGCTCAATGTCGTGGTGATTGCCAACGGCCGAATGTGGGCATTGCGCTACCCAGATGAACGCTCCCTGCACTTCGCCCGACGCGTGTTGAAAGCATCTGGTGACGACTCCCCCGACTTCACCTGGGGCGGTAGTTCCGCCGTGGCGCGCCACCAGATCGTGGCGTCCGGCGAGACTCCTGTGGTGGTGGTCGCCTCAGAACGCATCGACCGGTCCGAGGACTGGTTGATGATGCAGTCCGGCGAGCTGATTAGCATCGATGAATCGCTCACGATCACTTCGTCGTTGGCGCTGCGGCGCGCACCGGCGCATCTGGTGAAACTGGAGGAACACGACCCGAATCGAGAGGGCTTCTAGTTCGCCAGCGCCAGCGCCACCGCCGTCGACACCACAGTTGAGCGTGTGTAGACCTGGGGATCGTGGGCTCCTCCCGGTCCCATCATCATCCGCCCAGAGGTGATGAACGCGTCCACTGCTTGGGGGAACCGTGGCTGCACGCCCCGACCCCACGGGATCGCATCGCGGGTGTTCACCACATTGAGCCAAGCTGGAATCAAGCGCGCCACCATTTTTTCCGGCGGAGTTTCGCCTGTCACCCGTCCAGGCCCATCGTCGATGTCACCACCACCGGCGACACCATCTCGTTCCCATTCCTGGCACCACACGCGATCCACTCCGATCGGACTACCGATGGTCACCAGGAGGTCAACGGATACTCCGTGCGCCAAGAGGGCATCCACCGTCACCACCGAACCCAGACTGTGGGCGATCACCACGATTGGCGCACTGACCCCGCTCTCCGTGACCTCATACGGCTCCGTTGCGCCGCCACCAATTCGATGCGTGGGTGCGGTTTTCATCGCATCAGCCCTCACGATTGCGTCAACTACCCGCCGACGTGCCGCGGAACGGCGGTTTTCATCCCACCGATAGGCCGCAGCATGCGGCATCCCGGCGAACGGGATTCGAGCCACCACGTCACCTGGCACCGGTATCGGCAAGCGCACACGTCTCGCGCCGTCTGTGCCCTCGGGTGCACTCACAGAGTCGGCCACGACGTCCTGCAACTGGCGTCGCGTGAGGTGGGTGGGCTGAACCTCTCCACCTTCGCCCTGCCTTTTACCTAGGTCCAGCATTTGTTGCGGGGCTAACGGGAACTGGACATCCAGCGCCGCACCCGTCCCGTCGGCGAGGATGTCGTCATACCGCAGCGTGTGGAACCCCACGTCCGAGACATCGCCACCTGCCCGCGCAATCGCGTCCGCCAGCGCCTCATCCCATCCGGGCGCCGGGCCACCCACCCCATGCACAAAAAGGACTGAGCCATTCAATGCCATATCTCCAGTCTCCCGCCCCACGACGTAGGCTGGCGCAGTGCGTCCAATCATCTTGCCGATCGACCTCGGGGAGCGACTCATCCCCTACCAGGAGGGGTGGGATCTCCAGCGCCGTCTCCACGCCCAAGTGGTTGCGGGAGAAGCACCCCCCACGGTGCTGCTACTGGAACACGAACCCACCTACACAGCCGGCAGTCGCACCCAACCGTCTGATCTTCCGCGCAACGGTAACCCGGTAGTTGAGGTTGACCGGGGTGGCCGCATCACCTGGCACGGCGAAGGCCAACTGGTCGCCTACCCGATCGTGCCGCTGCGCACCCCGGTTGATGTGGTGGCCATGGTCAAGTCGCTGGAAGACGCACTGATGGCCACATGTGCGGACTATGGCCTCGACACGGTTCGGGTACCTGGACGCAGTGGTGTCTGGGTGGAAGATGACAGCGCGCCTGCGCGCAAAATTGCCGCGATCGGGATACGTGTGGCCAAGGGGGTCGCCATGCACGGGGTTGCGCTCAACGTCAACTGTGACCTCACGGCCTACGACCTGATCGTGCCGTGCGGGATCCCCGATGCCGGCGTGACCTCGCTACATGCGCAAGGGATTACCGAGGTCACGGTCTCCGATGTATCCACAGCTTTGGGCTCACACCTCGTGGCCGCGTTGAGTTGGGATTAGGCTCTCCCCCGTGAGTGACTTCGACGCCACCTCCGAGACCATCGGTGAATCGCGTGCCGGTGCTAATACCGCCGCTACGCCGACACCCTCTGCATCCGGACGAGACGGTCGCAAGTTGCTGCGCCTAGAGGTCCGCAACGCGCAAGTGCCGATCGAGCGCAAACCGGAGTGGATCCGCACTCGGCTGCGGATCGGCCCGGAATTCGCTGAGATCAAGGCCACGGTAGATTCCGAAGGCCTGCACACGGTATGCCAGGAGGCGGGCTGCCCCAACATCTACGAATGTTGGGAAGACCGTGAGGCCACTTTCCTGATCGGCGGCGACGAGTGCACGCGGCGCTGTGACTTCTGCCAGATCGATACCGGAAAGCCCGAACCGCTTGATGTCGGCGAACCCGCCCGCGTCGCCGAGTCCGTGGCGGTGATGGGTCTGCGCTACGCCACCGTCACCGGGGTCGCCCGCGACGACTTGCCCGACCAAGGCGCCTGGCTATACGCCGAAACGGTGCGGGCCATCCATGAGCGGGTGCCCGGTTGCGGAGTGGAGTTGTTGATCCCGGACTTCTCCGGTGAACCGGAACTGCTCGCCGAGGTGTTCGCCGCCGGCCCGGAAGTGCTGGCTCACAATTTGGAGACTGTGCCCAGGCTCATGCGTCGCGTGCGCCCAGCATTTCGCTATGACCGCTCTTTGGGGGTCCTCACCGCTGCCCGGGCTGCCGGCTTGGTCACCAAATCCAACCTGATCTTGGGGATGGGCGAAACCGACGAGGAAGTGGCAGAGACCATCGATGATCTCGTAGCCGCCGGATGCGATCTACTCACCATCACCCAATACCTGCGACCCTCACCGCGACACCACCCGGTGGTGCGATGGGTGACTCCGGAAGAGTTTGTCGCCTGGGGCGAACGAGCCACTGCCGCGGGGATGCTCGGAGTGATGTCCGGGCCGCTCGTGCGCTCGAGTTACCGGGCCGGCCGGCTCTATCGGCAGGCGATGTCGCAGCGCACTCTTACTGCTGCACCGCGCCAGTGAGGTTCCACTTCACGGCCCCCGCAAAGTCCCGCGCCTTCTCCGGCCACGTGTAGTCCTCTGCCCGAGCAGCTGCCGCCACGGCCCGCGGCAGATCGTGATCGTGTTGGGCGAGCACCACTGAGAAGTCGCGGCGCATCGGGCCGAGCGCCTCATAGCCGAACCTGCGATACAGCAGGGGCATGAGCGGGCGGAACAACCGCACCCGCTCGTGAAAACCGCTGGAACGAGACATCGGATTCTTGTGCCGTGCCTTGATGTAATCGGGCAACACATCATCGAATGTCTGGCGCAGGATCCACTTCTCGTAGCCGTCGCGCACTTTGAATTCCAGCGGGATGCGCATGGCCAGCAGTAGCATTTCGATGTCGAGGTAGGGCACACGGGCTTCTACCTGCCGACCCATGCTCGTGCGATCCACCCGCTGCAGTTCGGTGCTGCTCAAATGTCGGATCTTGTGCAGGAACAACTCCCGCGCCATCTCCGCATCGATGTCCTGGTACATGTCGTAGCCGCCGAAGAGTTCATCCGAACCGTCCCCCGCGAGCACCACCTTGACTCCGGTTTCCCGGACCCGCTCGAAAACCTTCAAGGACACCACTGAGTTGATGACATCACCATATTCGGTGGCCTCAGAGACCCGCACCGCCTCCCGGACGTCGGCTAGACCTATCTCGGAGGGTTTGACTTCGACTACTTCGTGCGCAATCCCCAAATCTTTCGTGAGTCGCCGCGCGTATTCCAGATCCGGACTCCCCGGCATGCCCACCGTGTACGCCACGCAATCCGGATGCATCTCTTGGACGTGAATCAACGCCAGGGACGAATCCAACCCACCCGAGAGGATCACCCCCACGGTCAAGTCGGTGTCGACCCGCAATGCCACCGATTCGCGGTAGGTCTCACGCAGCACCCGCTTGGCCTCGGTCACATCGGTGATCATCGGTTCGCCTTCGCCCAACCGCAGCAGGTCGATGTAGGGCGCCAGGTCGGGATCGGTATCCGGGGCGGCCCACCCGCAATGACCCGGTGGCACCTCATGAACTCGGACCCCCAGGGGCGCGAGTGCCTTTACCTCCGAAGCAATCAACAGATGACCGTCGCGACGCGCCCAATACAGCGGCTTCACACCTGCGGGGTCCCGGGCGAGGAACACCCGATTCGTCGTCCGATCCACAATCGCGAAAGCAAATTCGCCGCGGAACTTCAGCAGTGCCGTTTCCCCCCACGCCAAGTACGCCTCCAACACCACCTCGGTGTCGCTGGCTGAGCGCTGCGCATGCCCAAGTGCTTCCAGCTGGGTGCGCAGCGCTTTGTGGTTGAAAACCTCGCCGTTGTAACACAGCGCCCACCGGCCGTCGGCGGAAAGCCATGGCTGGATCGCATTGTCGCGGTCCACGATCTTGAGTCGGGCGGTGCCGATCAACGCGGTATCGCTAAGGTCGACTTCCTGTGACTCACCGCGGTCTTCGATCGCGGCCATCATGGCGTCAAACGCGCGCTGATGTGCCGCTGCCCGCGGGCCGACCAGTAAGGCAATCCCACACATCAGGAAGTCCTCCCAGGTCGCTGCGCGGCCGCGAGGCCGTTGACGTAATACGGACTCGGGCTGACGTGCCAAATCCGACCTTCGTCGATGCCGTTGAGGGCACCGGCGTCTCGGAACTCCGTCAACATCTCCTCTAAAATTTCGCGCACCCCAAATCGGTCGTACCACTCGGTTTCAATGTCCGCGGCCCATCCGCGACAGTGGGCACTGGGCACATGGGCGGTGAAACCGAGTTCCTGCAGGCGATATTGATGATCCAGTGGCCGCGTAATGCTGTTCACCCACAGTGGGGGCACTCCGCTGGGCACCCGGGCTGCGAATTCCCGGGACAAGGAGTTCAGCAGACTGACCACCTCGGTCCGGGCGTACGGCGAGGACGGGCCCGAAGTGCCTGGGCTGGTGTTGGCGAACCAGCGGCGAATGGCGTAGTTGCGCGCACGGTAGGTGAGCCGGTCGGAGGCCAGCGAGAACTCGAACTGAAGTTGTCCGTTGCGCCGCAATCGACGCAAATCTTCCATGTCCGGTGCTGACGCCACCTCGGCAGCCACCTGAAAATCTGGCGTGTCCGCCCACCATGCCAATTCGATCTGCTGCAGCAACAGCACTGTGACCATCTCAACGGGCGTCGCTGCTGTCGCTGCCTCGGTCAGGTGGTAGTCCTGCATCACGGTCGCGGCGCGTTCGGCGAACTCTGCTGGACAGCCGCTGGCGCGCTCCACCACCACGCGTGCTTCATCAGTGCTCAAATAGTCGAACAGGACCGTGCCCATCTGAGCTTGCGCAACGCCGTGGCGGGCGGTCTGACGCTCGAGTTCGGTGGACAGGCTCGCGACCAGTGCGCGATACTCGGCTACCTGCTCCAGGGAGGGCGCCGGGGCATGAGGGGCATGCGGAGGCATGTCCCGACCCTAGGCTTACCCCTCGCCTGCGCCACGCATTGCCATCGGCGGGTCGTTCGAAGTACACCGCTGACCTAGACTCTGCGCTCGTGACCTTTACTGTTCGCTCAATCTTGGAATCCGATGTCGCGTCCTTTCTCGCCACCCGCGACGACATTCCATTGCAGCAACGACCCTCATTCGCGGCGGTAAAGGCCGAATGGCAACACCTTTTCCTGGGTTGGTTCGACTCCGCTGAGGTCCATGCACAGTCGCGCATGGTGGGATCGGCGGTGGTGTTGCTGCGACCGCTACCCCGCACTCGCTACTTCCTGGCCTACATCCCGGAGGGTCCGCTGTTGGACTGGGACTCTCCGCACGCTGTGGCCGCGTTGGAGCCCATGCTGGCATTTCTGCGCGAACGCGGGGCCTTCATGGTCAAGATCGGCCCGCGACTCCCGGTACGAACATGGCGAGCCCGCACCATCCGCACGGCTTTGGCCGATGACCAGCGTCCCGACCGCTGGCGAGATCTGCCCCCGGATGTCACAACGGACTGGTTGCGGCTGCGACTAGCCCTGCGCGGCGCCGGCTGGCTGCCATACGAAGCGCCCCAAGCGGGTTTCGGCGGCACGCTGCAGCCGAGATATGGGTTCGAACTCGATCTCGCCGACCGTGACCTGGCCGACATCAAGGCTGGCATGAGCACGCAGTGGCGCCGCAATATTGCCCGGGCAGCCAAAAGGGGCGTTCAAATCGACCAGCCCGGGGCTGCCGGTCTACCGGAATTTCATCGATTGCTACGCGCCAGCGGCGAACGAGGCGGCTTCATCCCGCGCGACGAGGGCTACTTCCAGCAGATGTGGGAGGCAATGGCGGCTGAGGACCCCGATCTCATCACCCTGTACCTCGCCCGCCACGACGGCGTGGCACATGCGGGCATGCTGATGGTCTCCTCAGGCGACCGTGCCTCCTATACCTTCGGTGGTTCCGATGAGGCCGGCCGGGAGGTCCGTCCCAGTAATGCGCTGCAGTGGCAGATGATCTGCGACGCCCACGCGGCCGGGCGACGGGTGTTCGACCTGCGCGGCGCCAGCGACGGCATCGCACCGGATGACCCCGAAGTGGGTCTGACCACCTTCAAAGCTGGCCTGGGCGCCGATGCCGTGGAGTACCTCGGCGAGTGGGATTACCTGCTGCGACCAATGATCGCCCACCCCTTTCGGGCGTACTGGAATCGTCGTCCGCACTGACGCTGCCACCTGCGACAGCACTATGGGCTCATCGGGCCCGCCAAAGCCGTGCGGCGCACCGCAGCCCCACCGAGCGGGAATTGACCCAGGGACGTCGTACCCTTGGGCGCATGGCAGGCAGAGGCAAATGGATCAGCCAGATCCGACAGACATATTCCATCGCCAAGCAAGGCGACCCCAGGATTGGGTGGATCCTCGCTGGGCTGTTCTTGGGAACGCTGGCAATTTTTGTGGTGGTAGCAATACTGCTGCCGGTCGGAACCATCACGATGTGGATGATCATCGTGCTGGGGTTCTCCACCGCGCTGCTGGTCACCAGCTTCGTCTTCGGCAGACGCGCGGAGAAAGCCGCCTACGGGGCTATCGCCGGGCAGACCGGCGCCGCCGCGGCCGTGCTGGACTCCCTGCGCGGCGGATGGTTCACCACACCAGCCGTGGCGGTGACCAAGAATGAGGATCTGGTCCACCTCGTCGTAGGTCGCCCCGGCGTAGTGCTGGTTGGCGAGGGCTCACCCAACCGGGTCAAGCACTTGCTGAGCAACACCCGTCGCAAGTACGAAAGGTGGGCGCCGGAGACGCCGTTCACCGAGATCATTGTGGGTGAGGGCGAAAACGAGGTTCCGCTGCCAAAGTTGCAGCGGACACTCGGCAAGATGCCCAAGGTGATGCGTCCAGGCGAAGTAACCGAGTTGCGCAACCGGCTGGAGGCGGCCACCAAGGCCAACAGCCCGGTACCGATCCCCAAGGGCCCGATGCCGCGCAACGCGCGCATGCCGCGTCCACCCAAAATGTGACCTTGCCCACAGCAGGTGCCTGGGGAGCACAGCAGGTGGACGGACCGAGCACGCCAGGTGGACCGATTTGACGTCCAACCGTCAGCGAGTGCGCACCACCACGGAGCCGGCGGCTTTGTCCTGCAGGCCTCGATAGTCGCGATCCCAAATCACCGCGGGAATCACCAAACACAGCAGCAATGCGCGAATCACCACCCGAAGTATGGGCACGCGGTTGCCATGCAAATCTGTGACTGCCAACCCGAGCAGACGTTGCCCGAATGAGGCACCCGAAAAGGTCACCAACACGATTGTCATCAGGGCAAAGATCCCCAACGTGGCAAACGAAATGTCTTCGCCGTAGCGCCCAAAAAGCAAGCGCGCGATCAACATCGAGGCCAGCCAATCAATCAACAAGGCCAAGACTCGTCGACCCATCGGAGCCACTGCCCCCGGTCCGGTCGGCGGCAGCCCAAGGCGCTCGCCGCGGTACCCGAAATCGTAGCCCTGATCCTCAAGTGCCTGCCGCGGGCCCTGCAACCACGAAGCCACATCCCGACGTTCCATGCCAGTAAGGCTAAAGCGGCGTAACACGACTGCAACATTTGGGACACGGTCAGGCAACGCCGCCCACCTAGCCTGACGTCGACAGCAGGGTTCACGAGCCTCTACGGAACCCCCGTAGAGTGGCCCTGCAGCAGCCCGCCCGGATTCCTGAGCGGCGCCGCCCTATTGCCCGAACCGACCCAGGTGCGGGAAACGACAAGGAGAGTGGATGTTCACCAACGCCGACGAGGTGATGCAGTACGTCCGCGATAACGATGTCAAGTTCATCGATATCCGGTTCTGCGACCTGCCAGGTGTCATGCAGCATTTCAATGTTCCCGCCGCGTCGGTCGACGCCGATTTCTTCGTCGACGGCCAGATGTTCGACGGTTCGTCGATTCGCGGGTTCCAAGCGATCCACGAGTCCGACATGAAGTTGGTGCCGGATGTGGCCACCGCTTTCGTCGACCCGTTCCGCACGGAGAAGACGCTCGTGATGAACATGTCGATCCGCGACCCGTTCACCGATGAGCCTTACAGTCGCGACCCGCGCCAGATCGCCGCGAAGGCCGAGGCGTACCTGAAGTCAACCGGCATCGCCGACACCGCTTACTTCGGCGCGGAAGCCGAGTTCTATGTGTTTGACGACGTGCGCTTTGAGACCAAGTCGAACGCCGGGTACTACTTCCTCGACTCGATCGAAGGCAAGTGGAACTCCGGCCGCGAAGAGGAAGGCGGCAACCTCGGTTACAAGACCGCTTACAAGGGCGGGTACTTCCCGGTGCCGCCAGTGGACCACTTCGCCGACCTGCGCGACAAAATGTCGTTGGTACTCGGTGATGTCGGCCTGTCCGTGGAACGTGCGCACCACGAGGTGGGCACCGGCGGTCAAGCTGAAATCAACTACAAGTTTGACTCATTGCTGCACGCCGGCGACCAGCTCATGCTGTTCAAATACATCATCAAGAACGTGGCCTGGCAGGCCGGAAAGTCGGCGACGTTCATGCCGAAGCCGCTGTTTGGCGACAACGGTTCCGGAATGCACTGCCACCAGTCACTGTGGAAGAACGGCGAGCCGCTGTTCTACGACGAGCGCGGTTACGCCGGGCTGTCCGACCAGGCCCGCTGGTACATCGGTGGCCTGCTCGCCCACGCCCCGAGCCTGTTGGCGTTCACCAACCCCACGGTGAACTCCTACCACCGCCTGGTGCCGGGCTTCGAAGCGCCGGTGAACCTGGTGTACTCGCAGCGCAACCGTTCCGCCTGCATCCGCATCCCGATCACGGGTAACAACCCCAAGGCTAAGCGCCTGGAGTTCCGGGTGCCGGACCCCTCGAGC
>CAZVKB010000061.1:0-15747 GCA_964627505.1 uncultured Actinomycetes bacterium
TGCCGGTGTGCGCGCACTGATCCGCGAATCCTGGCGACGCTCGCTGGGAGCCGGCTTGGATCCCACCGCTCACCAAGCTCCCCTCGCCCTCGATGGCCTTCAACTCGCCGCCGCTCGCGCGGCTTCCCCCATGGCACTGGTCCTGCCGGTCGTACGCGAACTGCTGGCTGAGCCGGCCGCAGACGCCGGGCACATCGTAGCCATCGGTGATGACCGAGGCCGGCTGCTCTGGGTGGAGGGGGACTCCCACCTGCGTGATCAGGCTCAAACCATGGGATTCGCCGAGGGAGCGCTCTGGAGCGAGCAGCACGTCGGCACCAACGCTCCCGGCACCGCGCTGGCCACCAACAAGCCCGTGCAGATCTTCGCCGCCGAGCATTTCCTCGGCGTTGCCCAGTCATGGAGTTGCGTCGCCGTCCCGGTGCATGACCCGCATACCCGGCGACAGATCGGTGTTGTCGACGTCACTGGCCACGACACAGTCGCCGGCCCGCACGCCCTCGCAATGGTGCGCGCCACAGTCGCCGCCATCGAAGCCGAGTTGCGCCACAGCAGGCCACCCGCCGCAGCAGGTGGCCTGCTGCTCCCACCCATTGCTGCGGTCGACCCGCCGACCGTGTGCCGCCTGGAAGTCCTCGGACGCGACCGCGCACTGCTCACTCGAGGTGGCGCCACCGACATCCTCAGCACGCGGCACTCGGAATTGCTGCTACTCCTCGCCTGCCATCCCCGCGGTGTCAGCGCCGAGCGGTTGGCCGTGATGATGCACGAGCACGACATTGCGTCGGTGACGATCCGCTCCGAGATGACACGTCTGCGTCGCGTGCTCGGCGCAGACGCCCTGCTCTCCAAGCCGTATCGTCTGGCGCTCGGCCTCGAGGTAGACGCCCTCGAAGTGCGCGACGCCCTGCAACGCGGCGATCTCGCCACTGCCATCGCACGCTACGCGGGTCCGGTAATGCCATCGTCGGAGTCCCCGGAAATCGCCGACCTGCGCCTCGACCTCAGCACGTTGATTCGCCGCGCAGTGCTCAGCAGCGCCGATCCTGAGGCGCTCGTCGCCTTCACCCAGACCAGCGAAGGCCAAGACGATCAGGATGTGTTGCGGGCCGCGATTCGCGCCCTCCCTCCGAACTCGAGCCGCCGACCCGCCCTGCTCGCCCGGCTCGACTACCTCGACCGCGTCTACGGCTGAGCCCCCGGCGATCGCCGCCTCACCACCGCTTGCGCAGCACGCCGTCCCAGCCCTGAGCCTCCATGTTCCAGGCCAAGTCGTCGATCACCCGTTGATGGTTGTGGACCATGTCAGACACCCACAATCTGGCAATCGCGATGCCCGTGTCCTTCAGATCTCGCTCCCGCCGAGCCTGACGGACCAACACGCCGTCGTCCGCCCCGAACGTCCCGTCGTACTTCACCAGGCCGTCACACTCGGCCGCCAACCGGAGTTCAGGCCAGTAGAAATCGGGATAGACCACCCCATGCTCAGTGGCGATCGCGACCTGGCACAGCGGTACCGGAAGACCCGCCGCCACTATCCGCCCGAACGACAGCGACTCGCCCGCCGACTCCCGCCGCGGATCCGCCAACTCGATGATCCGAGCGGTGTCGCGACGTGCATGGGCGCGAGTACATATCGCCTGCAGCAGCGGCTGACGTGCCACTTGCAGAACCCGCTGGGGGAGATCGCCCCGCAAGTTCCTGACACCACGGAAGTTTCCCGCCACCTGCCGGACCACGGCGTCGACAGTCATCAAGGCATATGGCATCGCGAACTCGGTTGCCAGATCCAACGCAGTGCGCGCATCCGTGGTCACCCGCAACTCGGCCTGGTGATCGGTTGCGACCGTCGTGACGGCCTGGGGCGGCAGCGTCCCCACGAGCACGCGGGGCTCCTTCCGACTGCGCATGCCCGTACTTGGATCCACGGTGAACCGTGGAACGTACGTCGCTAGCGTGCCCGTAGTGAACACCGGCAGCCCCAAGGCCAAGGCGGCTGTCTCGTGGCTGGCCACGAGTCGTGGATCACGCACCTGGTAGGCCAGTGCCAGCAAAGTGTGCTGCGCACGAACATATTCGTGGGGGCTCAGCGCCGACTCGTCAGGCAAGCCTTCGCGCGCAATGTACACGCGCGGAATGAGCTGGACTATTTCGCCACGCTTGACCGCGTTGGTAACCGTCTTCCGGCACACCCCGACGTTGGTCACGAGAAACGGGGTTCGGGGTGGTGTCCAGCGCGGGGTTGCCATGGGCACGAGTCTGCTAGGGCGCGCGAGGGTGGTGACAGGCCCGAATTCGTGGTTGTGGACAAGCGAAACGCGTATTTCTGCGTAGCATCTGAAGGGGCAAAATGTTGATCATGCGATTTTGCGCATATCTGCGTACGCAGGAAGCGCATCGGGGGACGATGATACGCACAATCGCGCAAAAACAGGGGTGCCCAGAAACGCCCCGCGTGATCGTACGCAGAAACAGGCGAAAACAGGCCCTCCCGAATACGACCTGCAATGTTGCGTGCAGAAAGCGGTAAAACTGATCCTCGAAGTACTGATTGAGCACGCCCGAGGAGTTGGCGAGTTGGGTGGGGCTCTGCCAGACGGGTGATCGGTTTGATGCGGGCGCCAAAACCCAACCCACCAGGCTTTCATCCCCACCCCTGCCGACCTATCGTTCGATCCGGCGCAGCCGCGAACACCTACCGTGCCCGGCGTTCAGCACTTCGCACCGCCGTGCGATGCAGGAGCCCACACCCACCTCGCCACCGCGCCGACAACCGCAACCCACCTCGCCACTGCGCCGACAACCGCAACCAACCGGGCCACTGCGCCGACAACCGCAACCAACCGGGCCACTGCGCCGACAACCGCAACCAACCTCGCCACTGCGCCGACAACCGCAACCAACCGGGCCACTTGCCCACCCGCAGCGCGTGCAACCTTGTTGCAACGTTGCACCTCCTAATGTCCACCTCACACATCAACCGGATGTGACCCACACCACAGGAGGTGCCATGACCGTTTATGCCCCACCCGGAACCGACGGCAGCGTCGTCAGCTATGAGTCCCGGTACGACAACTGGATCGGCGGCACCCGCGTGCCCCCGGTCAAAGGCCAATACTTCGAAAACGTCTCGCCCGTCAACGGCAAGCCCTTCTGCGAAATCGCCCGCAGCACGGCCGAGGACATCGAACTCGCCCTCGACGCCGCCCACGCCGCCGCCCACGCCTGGGGCAAGACGTCCGCCGGCGACCGCGCCCAGGTGCTGAACAAGATCGCCGACCGCATGGAAGCCAACCTCGAAGCCATCGCCGTGGCCGAGACTTGGGAAAACGGCAAGCCGGTGCGCGAGACCCTCGCCGCCGACATCCCCTTGGCCATCGACCACTTCCGCTACTTCGCCGGCGTGCTCAGGGCCCAAGAAGGTGCCCTGAGCGAACTCGACGAAGACACAGTGGCGTACCACTTCCACGAGCCACTTGGCGTAGTCGGCCAGATCATCCCGTGGAACTTCCCGTTGCTCATGGCCACTTGGAAGCTCGCTCCCGCCCTCGCCGCCGGCAATGCCATCGTGCTCAAACCGGCCGAGCAGACCCCGGCTTCGATCATGCTGTGGATCGACCTTGTGGGCGACCTGCTTCCCCCCGGCGTGCTGAACATCGTCAACGGATTCGGCGTGGAAGCCGGAAAGCCGCTGGCGTCGAGCAGCCGGATCCGCAAGATCGCGTTCACGGGCGAGACCACCACTGGCCGTCTGATCATGCAGTACGCGAGCGCGAACATCATCCCGGTGACCCTCGAGCTCGGCGGAAAAAGCCCCAACATCTTCTTCGACGACATCGCCACCCGTGACGATGACTTCTACGACAAGGCCCTGGAAGGCTTCACGATGTTCGCCCTCAACCAGGGCGAGGTCTGCACCTGCCCGAGCCGGGCGCTGATCCAGGAGTCCATCTACGACAAGTTCCTCGCAGATGCCACCGAGCGCACGAAGAAGGTGATCCAGGGCAACCCGCTGGACACCGAAACCATGATCGGTGCGCAGGCCAGCAACGACCAGCTCGAGAAGATCCTCTCCTACATCGACATCGGCAAAGCCGAGGGTGCCCGAGTGATATGCGGCGGCGAACGCGCGCACTTCGACGGCGATCTTGCGGGCGGCTACTACGTGACGCCGACGATCTTCGAAGGCAAGAACTCGATGCGGATCTTCCAAGAGGAGATCTTCGGCCCGGTGGTGTCGGTGACGTCGTTCAGCGACTTTGACGACGCCATGCACATCGCCAACGACACGCTTTACGGCCTCGGCGCCGGCGTGTGGAGCCGCGACATGAACACCGCTTACCGCGCGGGTCGGCACATCCAGGCCGGTCGGGTGTGGACCAACTGCTACCACGCCTACCCGGCGCACGCGGCGTTTGGCGGCTACAAGGGTTCGGGCATCGGCCGGGAGAACCACCTGCGGATGCTCGAGCACTACCAGCAGACCAAGAACCTGCTGGTCAGCTACGCCCCGCAGAAGCTCGGCTTCTTCTAGAGCCAGACTCCGGGCTTTGGAAACGCGGGCCGCACGATTCGCACCATCGCGGCGCGTTCGGATTGTGGCGGCAGCATGCCCACGAGAGGGCATTGGGCCGAACCACACCGACGCGCCGCGGCGGGGCGGATCAACCGCCCAAGGCGCTGAAGGTGGCTGGGACATCATCGAAACCAGCCGTTAGAGTCTCGCTGCACCTCGCGGCAAAGCCCGACAATCACCACACCCGCCCAATCGCGCGCACATCTCGGCGAAGCTGTCTGTCCCAGCGAATCCGCAGCGAGGTCGGCTCACGAATCAGTCCGAATCGACTCCTGCTCGCTCGTATGGCCCCCTCGCGCGCGTGGCTATTCGTCGGCTACCGGAGCTTGAACATGAACACCACCAGTCCCGAAGGAAGGGCCCACGGCCATGACTGAAGTCACCCGAGTCGATGTCACCGGCGAGGCGGCTGAACTGCTGGTCGAACTCACCGCCCAGCACGGCCCGTTGATGTTCCACCAGTCCGGCGGTTGCTGCGATGGGTCGTCGCCGATGTGTTATCCGGTGGGCGAGTTTTTCGTGAGCGAGGGCGCCGACACCAAGCTGGGCCTATTGGACGTGGCTGGCATCGAACCGATCGAAGTGTGGATGTCGTCGGCGCAGTTTGAGTATTGGAAATTCACACACCTCACCATCGATGTGGTGCCCGGACGCGGTGCCGGGTTCTCGGTGGAAGCGCCCACTGGCAAGCGCTTCATGATCCGCTCGCGGTTGTTCACAGATGAGGAGACCCTCGCCCTCGGGCTGTAGACGAGCGTCCGAGCTCACGTCCGCCGTTGACTGCGCATCGACTTACTCGCCTCGTACGCCCCGATGTAGTCGGCCATGGACACACCGTCGAGCACCTCGGCGATGAGTTCGGTGTCGAGATCGTCGAACTTGGTAAACCGCACACAACTCTTGCCCATGTTGAGCTTCTTGGGCCCCGACCAACGCGTCCGAAACTCGTCCTCCGTGAGCACCGCGCCCGCGTACAACGTCATGAGGTACAGCGAGATGTGGCGCTTCTGGGACGCCAAACCTGCGTACACAAGTGGTTTGCCGTTGTAGGTGTCGGGCACGACCTCGAGTGGCACCACCCAGTTGATCATCCCGAAGCCCATCTCCTCGCTCAGCCCGTCGGGCATATGGGCGCGCACAAATTCCAGCACCTTCGCGACCTCGCCCCGCCGCGGCTCGGGCAACTCGGCCAGGTACGCGTCCACACTTTCGGCTTCGCTCTGCATGGGCATGAGGGTAGTGCGGTGGGGCAGGATGGCGCTATGACGAGTGAGGCGAACGCAGAGTCCACCCCGCCAACTGCGGCGCCCGGCTACGGTGCCGGCACCAGTCACCCCCGCCGGGACTCCGACGTGGTGCGCTTGGTGTCCGAACTCATCCGCATCGATACCACCAATCCCGGGGACAACTCCGGGCCGGGCGAAATCGAAGCCGCACGCTGGGTGGCCGCACAACTGGCGGAAGTCGGCATCACCGCGGAACTATTTACCACCACCGCCTCACATCGTGCGGGGGTCGCGGCCCTGCTGCAGGGCACCGACGCGAACCTTCCGCCGCTGCTGCTCACGGGCCATCTCGACGTGGTACCGGCGGTGGATAGTGGCTGGACCCACCCGCCGTTCTCCGGGCACATCGACGACGAAGGTGTGATCTGGGGCCGCGGAGCGGTGGATATGAAAAACATGGTGGGGATGATCCTCGCCGTGGTGCGCGAGTGGCAGCTCACGAACTTCACGCCCCGTCGTTCCATCGCGCTGCTCTTCACGCCGGATGAAGAGGCCGGTGGGCATCACGGCGCGCACTGGATCGTCAAGACTCGACCGGACCTGCTCCAAGGTGCATCAGATGCGATCGGCGAAGTCGGCGGGTTCAGCATGGACCTGCCCAATGGTGCGCGGATCTATCCGGTGCAGACCGGCGAAAAGGGTCTTGCCTGGATCACCGCGACCGTGCCCGGAACCGCTGGTCACGGATCTCTGCTGCAGTCAGATAGCCCCGTTGCCAAATTGGTGACCGCGCTCAACACGCTCGCAACCCACCCCTACGACGTTGAACTCACCCCAGCAATGCAGCAGTTGGTCGACACAGTGTCGGCTCTGGTGGGTGAGCCGCTTGCGCTGGACGACCAAGCTCGGCTGGCCGAACAGGTTGGATCGTTCGCGCGGGTGCTCGGAGCCTGTGTCCGCACGACGATCAACCCGACCATGCTCAACGCCGGGGTCAAACACAACGTTGTCCCAAATCAGGCCAGCGCCGGCCTGGATGTACGGTTTCTGCCTGGTACCCAGGAGGCAGTCCTGGACCACATCACCGAGGTGATGCCAGCAGGAACTACCTTCGAGTTCGCAAACCTCGACATCGCTCTTGAAACCGATTTCGACGGAGACGTGATTGCGGCCATCGTGGCCGCGCTCGCCGCCGTCGATCCAACGGCCAAGGTGGTGCCGTACCTGATGACAGGGGGCACCGATGGCAAAGCGTTCTCCACACTCGGTGTGCGGTATTTCGGCTTTTCGCCACTGCTGCTGAGCCCCGGCGCCGAGTTTTGGTCCATGTTCCATGGTGTGGATGAACGCGTGCCCAGTTCCGGCCTCGTGTTTGGCACCGGCGTGCTCGACGACGTTTTGCGCAGGCTCTAGCTACCCGACGTCCTCTAACTCGTCGGCCGCGATCGCCTCGTCGGCCGCCATGTGTTTGGACATCGTCTCGGACATGCGGCGCAAAAAGTCGCGCACGATCCGCACCTCGTGGGCATCGAGGTCGCCGCACACCTGCGCTAAATCGGTGAGCATCGGGTCGAGCGTGGAGTGCACTGATGCGCGCCCTTCCGGACTCAAACCAACCGCCACCCGGCGACCATCCGACGGGTCCGGCGTTCGCTGGACATGTCCGCGCAACTCCAACCGCCGGATCGCCAACGTGGCACCCGCGGCCGTGATCCCTGCGTGACGGGCGAGCGCCGACGGGCACTGCGGACCCATCGACAACTTCTCCATCATCACCAAATCGGTGATACCCATGTTCATCTTCTGCGCCATCATCGGCCGCATGTCGGTGAATGCCCGGGTGAATTGCCACAGGTTGTGCCACAGCTCGGTGTCACATGGACGCGTCGGCCACCGCGGCGTTGACGTCGCGGCGTCGTGGGTAGTCATGAACAAATCCTTCGGTTGATCGACATCACGGTACGGTTTGAGACTGAACGCGAAGTGGCTTCAGACTGATCATGCCTTGTAACTACCCAGGCGGCACGTCATTGATACCTGGCTGGCGTACATGTGGCTGACGCCACTTTCTCTTCGCAATTTCGGAGCGAGGGGGCGGCGGTCATGGCTCCAGACGATGCGGCGGCTCAGGGAGCCGAATGGAACCAGCGCCCAATTCGCCGCATACAACTCCCCCGGGGCACAACACTTTCAGCTCCATCCAGGCTCGGATACTCTCCTGCGCCGCGGGGTGTGGGATCCCGGATCATCCGCATACTGACAGAAAAGTCTGCCACTATGTTCCGACGACCGTGCCATGTCAAGCGCCATGATCAGGTCGTGTGACTGCCGGAAAGAGTACGGTCGGCTGGTTTCCTGATTCACCCGTTAGGTGCAGTGCGCACATCATCGGAGCGTGAGAAATCGTCCTACGTGGCAAGTGCGACAGATGTGGAGGGCGCGATGCGAGTCAGTGACATCGACTTGTCAGCGTTGCTCCGATACTTGCCAGAGGAGGGAAAAATCCTCCTGGGCGATCAACGGATGATGATATTTTCGCAAAGTTCCCTCAGCACGTTGACTGAGGTTCTGGTGTCACATCTTGGGCATGAACTCACGTCATCGGTGTTCGCACAGTTTGGTTTCCGCAGCGGCGTCGACGACTACGCGGTGCTCTCAGAGTCCATCGATTGGGACTCAGACCTCGACCGAATCGCCAGCGGACCAGCCCTGCACATGTGGGAGGGCATAGTGGCGGTGACCACTGAGGAATTGACCTTCGACCGCGCCACCGGGGCGTTCGCCATGCGTGGGACGTGGCACAACTCCTACGAAGCCGAAAATCATCGGCAACTGTTCGGCATCTCCGAGACTCCCGTGTGTGCCTCGCTCACCGGCTACGCCTCGGGGTGGGCATCGGCCTTCCTGGGGCATCGGTTGCTGGCGATCGAGACCTCGTGTCAGGCGGCCGGCGACGAGTTCTGCGCTTTCGCAATCAAGCCGTGGGCGGACTGGGGCCCTGAAGCCGAACCCTGGCGTCGGGCTTTGGCGGCCACTCCTGATTCGGTGGCGTCGATGCTGGAGCGCCGAGTAGCCACGCGCACGGCGGAACTCGCCGAGGCCAACCGCTTGCTCACGCTGGCAACAGCGGAGGCCGAACAGGCGCGCATATCTGCGGAACAGGCTCGACAGGCTGCGGAGCTGGCATTGCACGAGGCGGAATCGGCCAGCGCCGCGAAAAGCCGTTTCCTCGCTCGGATGAGTCATGAGTTGCGCACCCCGATGAACGGGGTCATGGGAACTGGTCAACTGCTGCAGGCAACCGATCTCACGGCTGAGCAGGCAACTCTGGTCGAACACATGCTCACGGCCGAAGAACGGCAAGTGCACCTGGTGAGCAAGGTGCTGAGTTTTTCCGACCTGGACCTGGGTCAGCTTACGGTTGCCGCTGAGCGTCTAGACCTAGGTGAGGTGTTGGAAGCGGCAGTAGGCGACGCGCACTCACACGCCACCCGGCAAGACGTGTCGCTGGCGGCACCAGACCTGCTGCACCAGTTGCCGGCCGTTGAGGCGGACCCAGGTCGGCTGCGCGAGGTGCTCGATGAACTGCTGGACAATGCTGTCAAATTCACCCCAGCCGGTGGCCAGGTGAAAGTGAGCGTCACGGAG
This sequence comes from uncultured Actinomycetes bacterium, assembly GCA_964627505.1. Lineage (GTDB taxonomy): Bacteria > Actinomycetota > Actinomycetes > S36-B12 > UBA10799 > JACJWR01. The sequence continues at coordinate 9,451 of CAZVKB010000061.1, forward strand.
TCCGATGAGTCAGTCACAATTGCGATTGCCGACACCGGAATCGGTATCGCCGAGGAACAACTGACTCAGGTATTTGAGCCATTTTGGCAAGGGGATCAGTCCGTTACTCGTAGATTTGGCGGAGTTGGCCTAGGGTGTGCCGTGGCGCATGAGTTAGTTCAACTTATGGGTGGCACACTAAACGTCCAGAGCACTCTCGGAGAGGGCACTATCGTGTATGTGACATTGCCGCGATGGATGGAGCCATCAGTCGCGAGTGCGTCGGAGCAGGCCGATGATTCCGCTGCATCCAACCTGCCAACCGCCGAGCGTGAGGGCGGCATCTCGGGCACGGCGACGGCGGACGTTCCCTCAACTGGGCCGAGCGCCCCGCTCGCCCCGGACCCCAGGATCCACCGACTTGCGGCCATCGCTGGCACGCGGATCGTCGTGGCCGAGGACGATGCCGTCAGCGCCATCGTGATCACGCGCATGCTGCAGGCCGCCGGAGCTGTCGTCTCACTCGCGCGCGACGGCGGGGAGGCGATTCGCCTGGTGGCAGCCGAAGACCCAGACGTCGTGTTCCTCGATCTGCACATGCCGGTTGCCGACGGCCTGAGCGTCGCGCGCGTGATCCGCGCCGCCGAGGCGCGCACTGGTCGCACGCCCCGCCCCGTGATCGCCCTGACAGCTGATGTTTTTGAAGAGACGCGGCGGAAGTGCTTCGAGGCCGGTTTCAACGAATTTCTCACCAAACCGGCGCGTCGGGAGCAGGTGGAGGCGACGCTGGCAGCCGTCCTCGCAACTGACAGCTAGCATTCTGGGGAACTCCGGCGAGGCTGGGTCTGGCACCCCCGACTGGGCGACGGGTGATCTTGTCTGGGGGTCGGCGCAGTTGATGGGCTCCCTATTCGGCAGACTCTTCGCATGCAAATCGCCAATGACATCACCGAACTGATCGGCAACACCCCCCTGGTGCGGGTGCGGCCGATGGCAGAGGACGTCGTCGCCGATGTGGTGGCCAAGCTGGAGTTCTTCAACCCGGGCTCGAGTGTGAAAGACCGCATCGGTGCCTCGATGGTGGATGCCGCGATGGCTGCCGGCGCCATCACCGAAGACACCATCATCGTCGAACCCACCAGTGGCAACACCGGGATCGCCCTGGCCATGGTGTGTGCGGCCCGGGGAATCCCGATCATCCTCACCATGCCCGAGACCATGAGTCGGGAGCGGCGCATGCTGCTGCGCGCCTACGGTGCCGAGTTGGTGCTCACACCTGGGCCCGAAGGCATGGGTGGGGCGATCGCCGCAGCCGAAGCCATCGCCGCCAAAGATGAGCGCTACCTGCTGCTGCAACAGTTCGCGAACCCGGCCAACCCGGACGCCCACCGCCGTGCCACGGCTGAGGAGATCTGGCGCGACACTGATGGCAAGGTCGACATCGTGGTCTCCGGCGTCGGCACCGGCGGCACCATCACAGGTGTAGGGGAGGTGCTCAAAGAGCGCAAGCCCGACGTGCAGATGATCGCAGTGGAACCAGCTGCGTCACCCGTGCTGTCCGGCGGTGTGAAGGGTCCGCACCCGCTGCAGGGGATCGGAGCCGGTTTCGTCCCGGACATCCTCGACACGTCGGTGATCGACGAGATCATCACGGTGGCCAACGACGACGCCATGGCCACCGCTCGCGCGGCTGCTGCCGAGCAGGGACTACTCGTGGGGATCTCTTCTGGCGCGGCGCTCTGGGCTGCCACGCAGGTGGCTCGGCGCCCGGAGAACGCTGGAAAGCTGATCTTGGTGATCGTTGCCTCCAACGGCGAGCGCTACCTCAGCACGGTGCTGTACGCCGAACTCGCGGACTGACTTCGTGGCCCTTCCCCGCTTCCGCATCACCAGCCGGCTCCGGTCTATTGCTGGCACGATCCGCGAGGACCTCGATGCGGTCATGGAACGGGATCCCGCCGCCCGTAGCCGAGTAGAGGTGGCGCTGCTATATCCCGGAGTCCACGCCGTCTGGGCGCATCGGGCCAGCCATGCGCTCTGGCAGCGGGACGCCGTCTTCACCGCCCGTGCCCTATCCCAGGTGACCCGATTCCTCACCAACATCGAGATTCACCCTGGCGCCCAGATCGGCCCACGCCTGGTGATCGATCACGGTGCAGGCGTGGTGGTCGGCGAGACCGCTGTGGTGGGGTCGGATGTGCTGATGTATCACGGGGTCACGCTTGGCGGCACCAGTTTGGATCGAGTTCGTCGCCATCCTCACGTGGGAGACCGGGTGTTGATCGGGGCCGGTGCGAAGGTGCTCGGACCGATCGACGTCGGCGCCGGCACTCGCGTTGGCGCCAACGCGGTGCTGGTGAAGTCGGTGGGCCCCGACTCGGTGGTGGTGGGAGTGCCCGGACAAGTGGTGGCACCGCGTGGAAGTGCTGGACACTCCCGGGAGGCGCACCTCACCGCTGATTCCGCAGTGGGCAGCGCAGCCAGAGGTTCGCTTGACCCGACTCCTGCTGATTCGCCAGACCCGTTAGCCAGTGCAGTGCGATCGTTGATGCGCCGGGTGTCGCAACTGGAACACCCCGGGGCATCTGACCAGGAGTCCCCCCGCGAAAACGGCTACCCGATCGCCCACGCCGACGGGGTGTGGGAGTGCGAGGACTACTCCATTTGAAGTGCGCACCTGGCGCGGCACCTGACCTCGCCCTTAGTCGGTCGGGCTGCCGTGCCAGACTCGCCGTATGAGATTCGCGATCACCGGTGCGACCGGCTTTCTCGGCGGCGTGCTGGCTCTGCAGGCGGCGGCCGCGGGACATGACGTGGTGGCTGCCGTCCGGTCACCGCGCAAGTCCGCGCGCTTGCTGAACGCCGGTATCCAAGTCGTGCCCGCCGATCTGGCCGACACCGAAGCCCTCACCTCGGCCTTCGATGGCGTCGACGGGGTGTTCCATGTGGCCGGGGGGTCTCAGGTGGGATCCCGGGATCCGGCTGAAGGTGAGCGGGTGAATGTCGAGGGAACTCGACACGTCTTGGCGGCTGCCGCGGCGGCTGGAGTGCGTCGCATTGTGCACACCAGCACCTGCGCGGTGAACTCTGACACTCATGGCGAAGTGGTGGACGAGACTTTCGAATTCCACGGCGAGCACATATCGGAATACGATCGCACGAAAGCAGTCGCGCATCGGTTCATGCTGGACTACGCCAGCGAGCACGATCTTCCTGAAATCGTGGTGGTGATGCCCGGGGGTATCTACGGCCCGGGTGACACCAGCCAAATCGGGGCCTTGATGCGCGACGTTGCGGCCGGCAAACGGGTGGTGGCGCCATCGCGTTTGCGCCTGATGCAGGCTCACGTTGATGATGTGGCCTACGGACATCTGCTCGCGATGACCCAAGGCGGGGCGGGGGAGTCCTACATGCTGACCGGAGAACGGACCAACCTGCATGCGATGCTCAGCGAAGTAGCGGAACTGACCGGCGGTGTGACGCCGATCGACCTTCCCGGCCCATTGCTACCCGTGGCGCAGATGCTCACAGGGATCGTTGGACGCGTATACGCGCTGCCATCTGAGTACACCGCGGAATCCCTGCGGGTATCCCAAGCCAGCTATTACGGCACGTCGGCAAAAGCCGAGCGGGAACTCGGGTGGACATATCGCGGGCTGACGGAGGGGTTGGCGCAGACCGTGAGCACATATCTGAAGTCGCGCTGACCGCGAGTCCTCCATGCGCCGATCGGGCCACTGACCCGGCACAGCGCAGCCTCGACTCGGCGTGAGGTGCCTATGCCGTGGGGGGTGTGTGGACCTCCGGGTTGTGCGCCCACTGCGTTGCCCCCTCGGGCAGCGGCAGACCGAATCCCTGCCACGCGGCTACCCCATCGGCGACCATCTGTTTGGCTGAAGCCAGTGCCATCGAAACCCGTTTCGGCACCGACTCCCCGGCTGCTTCGGCCGTTAAAACCATGTCTTCCAGGTGCCATGCCCGCTGGCGACCCGTGGTGATTTGATCGGACACAACTTGCGCCTCGATTTGCGTTTGAGCATCCAATCCCGTGGCTTCAGCGGCGCGCAGCCACCCGTAGTCCACATCGATGGCCAACAACCCCAACTCCACCTCGAACATGCCAACGATGTCCATCGTCGGCGCGATCGAAGTCATCGTGGCCCCATCGGCCAATGGATAGCGCAGACTGCGTCGCACCTGGTCGTAAAACTCGAGTACGCCGAATCGTTCCGACACGGTCAACAGCGTCGCCTTGGTGATGTCACCTTTGAACGGCGGTGGCGCAATCGTGTTGGCCGAAATCGCAATGATGTCGCCCGCTCCGGCATGCACGGCTGCCTCGACGGGCATGTTCCGCAACACACCACCGTCCACATAGACGTCATCGCCGATGGTCCGCGGAGCGAACACCACGGGCACGCTCGAGGATGCCAACACACCTTCGATCACCCCAGGCCGACGACCGTTGACGTGCACAGTGTGTGAATCCGATTCCACCACGATGCCCGTTTCCGTGACATAGCGAGGGACGCCGGCCTGCAGCGGCGTGATCGCCAGTCGCAACGTCAGACCTGGCCGGGCGATCTTTGCCTCATCCACAGCTTCGATTCCGGAGTCTGACTGCCCGCGCAGTGCCGCCTCCAACGGGTCAAGTTTGAGCACCGAGGCAGGATCGTCCCAATACGCCTTCCGGGCTCGATGCACGGCTACGGGATGCAGTGCCGCTGCCGCCACCCCCTTCCATGCGGGGGTGTGGGACGCCACCCCCTCGTGCGCCAAGGGATCGTCGATGACCCCCGGATCGTGACCGATGCTGGGCCGGGTCTCGCCCATAAGCGCTGATTTGATGGCGGATGCCAGCGGGGTCCCGGCGAGTTGCTCCACCCAGCCGGAGCGTTCGAACACCTTGTTGATGTGAGTCATGGCCAGCACATCGGCTCGCAGCACAGCCGCGTAGTGGGCGAACTCCTCGCGTCCACGGGCCTGCGCCAGCACCGAACCGCAAATCGCACCCGCGGAGGCACCTGCGATGTATTCCGGCAACGGGCTACCGATATGCACAAGTAGGTTGACAGCCCCCGCCTCGAACGCTCCTCGCGTGCCACCACCGGAGAGCACCAGTCCGGGCGAATTCGTCATCACATGCACCTCTCTCATTCATGGAAATCCGACAGCTGTGCGAGCGCGCCGTCAACGTACGTGCCCCATTGGGCACAACAATGCGCGCACTCCTTGACTCTACGGCCTAGCCCGACACCCAGAGGTGGCGACGCGACCAGCACCGCGCCTGGGTACCTATCTGCATAAGTCAACCCGCTTCAGCAACTCCCGACCAGTACTGTGCCCGCATGGCGACAGTCCCGGGTGCAGGTGCTTCATCTCCCAACCCGCAAACAACCGATCAGCGATTGAGTCGTGGGATCACTGTCTCGTATGCGTTCGGATCGGTGGGTACCGCTGGATTCAGCACGGTTCCGGGCTTGTTGTTGGCCTACTACCTCACCAACAGTCTGGGCGTTGCCGCCGCGGTGGGGGCGCTGGTGCTGTTGATTCCGAAACTGTGGGATGTGGTGTTCCTGCCCATCGTAGGCAACTGGAGTGACCGATATGTGGGCACGCACCAGACCCGACGCCCGTTCCTGCTGGCCGGTGGCGTGATTCTGCCGGTGTTTTTCCTGCTGATGTTTGCGGTGCCGGAAGCACTCGGTCCGGGGATCTCGGCGCTCTGGGTGTTCGTTGCGTTCACGTTGGCTGCCAGCGCTTTTGCCCTGTTCCAGGTGCCCTACATCGCCACACCCGCGGAAATCACCGACTCGCCGTCGGCGCGCACCACCTTGATGGCGTGGCGCGTGGTGTTCCTGACGTTCGGCATCTTGGTGTTTGGAGCCGGCGCCCCGGCGATTCGAGATGCCTTTCAGGGATCGTCCGGCGGCTATTTGATGATGGGTCTGATCATCGGCTTGGGCATCGGCGCCGGCATGTTGATCTGTTGGTGGGGCCTGCGCAAGGCGCGAATTCTGCGACCCACCGAATCGGAACCATCACTTCGAGCCCAGTTCGCCATCGCCCGCGGCAACCGCACGTTCACCCGTCTGCTGGGTGCCTTTTTTCTCCAGGCCCTGGCCACCTCGACCATGCTCGGTGGGGCGCAATACTTCGCCACCTACGTTCTGGAACGGGAAACCATCAGCGACATTCTCTTTGTCTGTCTGGTGGCACCCGGCATCGTCTTCGTCCCGGTTTGGGCCAAGATCTCGCATCGATGGGGCAAGAAACGCGGCTACCTCACGGCATCGTTGACGTTTTTGGTGGGCGCGT
>CAZVKB010000062.1:0-15630 GCA_964627505.1 uncultured Actinomycetes bacterium
ACGGGCCACCTGCGGCGCTGCTCGCGGACATGGCCGCTCGTGAGGTGGCAAACGGTGACCTCACACAGGCGCAGGCTGATCAGATCCTGGCCGCCTTGGGCATCAACAGCACGTCTGGGAGCACATCTGGCACCACCCCCGACGCCGCGTCCAGCACCACCGCTACCACCTGATCCGGCCGCCACGGGCTGGGGCTGACGCTGTCTGGGGCAGCACCGACCACCTTCACAACGACAGTGGGATGCGCACGCTGCTGCCGTCGGCCGCGATGCGCTCCACGGCGATGGTGTCGGTGGCGCCGGAGCCGAAGGACTTGGCCATCTCGGCAGCTAGGGCGAGCACGGCCAATGGGTCGGGTACGGCCTCCGGCGGAAATACACCCGGCATGTGGGCGAAAGCACCGCGGCCCATCATCACTGCACCGGCGGCGGCCGGGATACCTGTGCCTTCACCAGCGCCGACCGAGGCGGACGACACCGAAAAGACGTAAGTGCATGCGGCACTCTGGGAACTGCCACTTACCACCACTTTCAGACAACCTGCGGGACCGGTGACCCCGGCCTCGGCCAGGAGTCGCGACCGCTGCGCTCGAATATGGGCCACGGCGAATTCCAGCGGAACCACCGGGTGACCGTCCACCAGGAGTGGTTCGCTATCGCAGATCCCAGCGCGCACCAGATCTTGAGTGAGCTTGAAATACGACAGCGGAAAAATCACTCCCAGATTTGTGGCACGCGTCAACCCGGGCAGGTAGTGCGGCAGTGTGATGGTTTCCGGGTGCGGGTAGGGGTACACCGGAAACGTGCCCAGGCCGGGGAAGTCGGTGTCAGTCACCGCCGCCGCGCCGCTGGGTTCGAGCTGTCGGACTGTTCGGAATTCGCCGTCCAGGAACAGCGGAATGTCGTTCATCATCGCGAAAATGCGGTGCTTGACGACCGCCGCGCCCTCCTCGGGCTCGCCACCATGGATGTGCATGATGTCCACGCTGTCCACTTCGTCGAGCAAATCCCGCGCGGCCACCACTGCGAACAGGTTGGCCAGACCAGGGGAGTTTCCCATCCCGATCAACGCCGGGACTCCACCGGCGATCGCCGCTGCGGACATCGCCAGCATGGTGCGAGTCGGACTGAGATCGTCACACACATCGACATATGGGGTTCCCGCGGCGATGGCGGCTGACAGCAGCGGTGGGCCAAAATCATAAAACGGTCCCACGCAGTTCAGAACACAATCAGCCCCGGTGATCGTGCGAATCACGACCTGAATGTCCCGGGCGTCGAATTCGACCGCGGTCACTTGCGCGCCGGCATGTTGCGGATCGGCGGTGAGTTCATCGGTCAAGGCTGCGAGCGCGGAACCGTCCCGGTCGGCCAACACCAGTTCGGTCACGTCCCGACTGCGGCCGAGCGCGCGGGCAGCCGTCGCCCCGACTCCGCCGGCAGCCCCAAGCACCACGATGCGCATGGCGATCTCCTATGTGTGAATAGCCACCCTACCCGGCGTGACCACCCGGACGCTTGCGTCCGGAACTCCGGCTGCCACGGCCGGCTGTCTGTTGCCCTTTCGGGGTGCGTCCACCCTGTGGGCGTCGACCGGAACGGTTGCTGGGGCGACCCCGACCGGAGGCGGTGCGGTTTGTGCCGCCGCCGTCGCTGCCCGGCGAGAGCGGCATCCCGAGGGCGCGTTGAATCGAGCGGGCCTGACCGGTCTCATCGTGGGTGAACAGCGCCACGACGGTGCCCTCGGCGCCAGCGCGACCGGTGCGACCGGAACGGTGGACGTAGTCCTTGTGGTCGGCCGGGAGGTCATAGTGCACGACGCACGCGACGTCATCAACGTGAATCCCGCGGGCCGCCACATCCGTGGCGACGAGTACCTGCGCGCGCCCGCCGGAGAACGCACCGAGTGCCCGGTCTCGCTGCCCTTGGGAACGCCCGCCGTGAATGGCGACCGCGGTGAGTCCTTCCCTCTGGAGCTGTTTGGCCAATCGATCAGCACCGTGCTTGGTGCGCGTGAACACCACTGTGGAACCGTGTTTATGGGCCAACTCGGCTGCGACTCCGGTGCGCTCCTCGCGCCGCACATTACGAAATGTGTGGCTGGTGCGATCAGGGTGCGCGGTCTCCGGTGCGGCCTCGCAATGCACGGGATTGTTCTGATACCGCTTGATCAGTTTGTCGACTGCGCCATCCAGAGTGGCTGAGAACAGCATGGTCTGGCGATCGGGCGTGACCATGTCGAGCAGCTTGATCACCTCGGGCAGAAAGCCCATGTCGGCCATCCGGTCGGCTTCGTCGAGCACCACAATGTCGACGTCGGCCAGGCTCACGTCACCGCGGCGGATCAGGTCGGCAAGGCGGCCGGGGCAGGCCACCGCAATATCCACTCCGCGACGCAGGGCGGCGATCTGCGCGCCGAAGCCCACCCCGCCGTAGAACGTGGCGATCGATCGTTTGCGCGTGCTCTGCAGTTTGCCGAGTTCATCGGCAATCTGCGCCGCGAGTTCCCGGGTGGGCGTAAGAATCAGTGCCCGCGGACGGTGCGGCCGGGCACGCTCGACACGGGCCATTACCGGGATGCCGAACGCCAACGTCTTGCCGGAGCCGGTGGGGGCGCGGCCGCAGACGTCGCGGCCGTTGAGAGCTGGAGGAATAGCTTGGATTTGAATGTCGAAGGCGTCGGTGATCCCGCGTGCGGTGAGCGACGCCACCACGTCGCCGGGCAGGCCGAGATCAGCAAATGCAGTGGATGTCATGGAAAGAAACTCCTGTCGGACAGTTGCGCAATCTGCGCCCTGTCGGGCGGTCTCTCAGTAGCTCCTGATGTAACTCGAGACCGGTGGGTGCGGCTGTCACAAGGCGACGCGTGTCAAGAGCGCGTGGCGCCGGGCTCGCAACCCGATATCCGGTATGGACCGGACGTATTGGGCAGGAGTCTAGCGGACCGGTCCGGAAGGAGGGTCGGTGGCGGCTATATCCAGTGATCTGAGCGCTGTGTGACTGCTACTCATGTGGTGGCCGGTGTTTCGGCGCCCGAGCGCTGCAGCCCCGGATCGGCGATCCGCGCCACGCTGGCGATGACCGCGTGCTTGGCGTCCAGCAGTGCCCCTGAGGCGCGGCGGTGGGCCCGGCGGCGCGCCCGACCCAGGTAGAACATCAACTGGGCCCGCTCGGCCACCCGAACGGTGGCGATCAGACTCGCTGGACCACTGGCTGCCATGCCCACTGCACCTGCAACGCCGAAGCGCCGATACCCCCACAGTCCCGCGAGCGCCCACACCGCGGGAAATGTCACGACCGCGATTGCCGGTTTCACGGTTGCTGCGGTCGCCGGTGCCATCCCGGACATGCTGGCCGCCCGAATCAGCCCCATCGGCACCGCATTGAGCATCGCTCCATAGGCTGCCGGACCCAGCAGCGCCAGGGTCAAGCCGGTTTGGGCGGCGATCTTCGTGCCTTTCATGGACACCCGGGGCAGCATGTCCAACCCGACGCCCAAGATTTCCAACTCCGCGCGCAGACCCTGCATCGAGTTTGCAACGTCAATCTGCTGTTCGACAGGTGCCTGGGTGATCGCATGCGCCAGTTCCGCCATCGCCTCATAGTCCAACGGCTCGTGCGGATCACCTTGATGGGCTTGGAGGAAGACGGATGCGGCAGCTTCGTACAGCCGCCGTTGATCCCAACCGTCGTACTCGTCGACGACGTCGCCCAACCGCTCGGCCAGCACCTGCGTCATCGCCTTGACGAGCTGATGGTTGTTTTCGCTGACCTCACCACAATCGCCCAGTTCCGCTACCACCGAAGAGGTTGAGAATGCCGGGCCGATGTCTACGAAACACCGTCCGCGCAGCACTGAGATATCGAAGTAGTGCAGGCCCATCGGCACGATGGTGGTGTCGACTCCGCGCGCCAAAGCTCCAAGCGCAATCCGGGCTGCCCCAGTACGCAGCGGGGCTAACCGCGGTTCCGGCACGCTCTCCCCTTCCGGGTAAATCGCCAGCAGACTGCCCTGCGCTAGCCCTGCAAAGGCGCTGTCGAACATCCCGACGTTGTCCGCAGTGCCGCCGTGGTCAGCCCGGCGATGCACCGGGATCCCGCCGACCGCATTCATCACAGAAGCCCCGAGCGGCACCCGCCAAATCAGGTCCCGGGCCAGAAACCGCGGGAACCGCTGACACACATCGATCAGCACGAGGATGTCGGCGAGCCCGCCGCCGTGGTTGGCCAGCACCAGCGTGGGACCGTCCGGCACCGGCTGCACTCGGGGTACTTCGACGCTTCTGAACACCACATCGAGAAGGACCTTGGACACTCGCCGGAGCCGACGTTTCGCTGTGCTGTCGGGCAGATCGCGCGGCGCTGGCGGTGGCGCTGGTGGTGGCACGGGTGACGCACCTGGAGCAACGTGGCTACTCATGAGGCAACTCTAGGCGCGTGACTGCGCGGGTCCGCCGGAACCCGTGGCAACGAGACGTATCCCCAACACCCCAGTGCGACGGCAGTGAGCACATGCCACAATCCGTGACCTTGCAACCACGAGTCCGGCTGACACCACGGTCCGCCGGTGCGGGAAAGACTGAACACCACCACCCCGATTGCCAGCGCGCCGATCCCCACCCAGAAAGCAGGCTGGATCGTGCGCAAACTGCGGCGATAAATCAGGATCTCGGCTATCACCAAGCCGAGTGCAGCGACTCCTGCCAGCGCTGGACTTGCCACCGGGATGATGGCAATCACCCCCAGCAGGATTGTCGTGCCACCGGCGAGCCACCACACGATCGGTCGGGCTGCGAACCCGAGCGTGCGCAGATCGATGCCGAACGCCACCACCAGCGCCAAAGCCAATCCGCCGTCGTGCAGCAGTGGTTCCGGGCCGATCGCCGGACCGTGATAGTCCGCACTTCCCAAGCCGGCGGCCATCAGCGCGCCTGCAAATAGGACCGTTTCCCACCGATTCACGCGGTTGTTGCGCAATCCCCAGATCAGTACCCAGAGGCCGACGATCACATAAGCCAGCGAACTCACAGCGAGCACGGGCTGGCCCCACACCTCGCTTCTGGCTTCACAATCGCCACTTCCTGGCGGTCCCATAGGTACTGCGCCGGGTTAGGTGCGGGCTTGTTCGAAGGCTGTGATCTCACCGTCGGCGATGGCCGCTGTGAACCGGGCGAAGTCCTGCTCCACGAGGTCGGCGTAGGTGAGCGAGAACTGGGCCGCAGCATCGGCGAACGTGGTGTTGCTTCCAATGTAGGCACTGATCGCGACCGGGTCACCAGCCCGGGCGTGGGCGAGCGCCAAGGTCGCCCCACAGAGGCGGGCGTACCCGAGCGCTTTGCCGCCCACAAGGCCGTTGAGATCCACGGACCATTTGAAGTCGCGCAATTGCCGACCGTAGAAGTCGCGTCCGCCGGGGCCGCGGACCCAGCCCAGGAAAGGATCGCCGGTGGCTTGCATGAGCCGCTGACCAACCACCACCCGCTGGCCGTGGTGGTCGAACAGACTAGGGGCGGTCCACTTTTCCAGCACTGATGCTTCCGCCGCCTTGAATTGCAGCACCATGAGATCTTCGCTGTCTCGGCCCTGCAGCAAGCCCACGAGCGCTGGCAAGCCGACACTGCCGACACCGACTACTTTGTGGGCAACGTCGAGCAACCGGTAGCGGCCGAGCAGTGCGGCTCGGTCTACATCCAGGGTTTCGGTGAACTTTTCCGCCAGATCGTTGAAGTCCACCCCCAAGGTGGACCGCAGTTCCGGGCTGAGTCGGACCAGCAGCGGCGGTTGGCTGAGGAACTGACGGTTGCCGTCGGGGCCGATCTCGGTGAGTTTGCGAATGGCCGACCAGGCATCGCGCTTGCGGGCGGCTTTCTCGTTGCGCTCCATCTCTTTGGTTGCTTTCTTGGCTTTGCGCTCGGGCTGCGTGGTTGAGACCACACCCAGGATTTGCTCCGGGGTCAGCATCGTGTACCAGTTCTCCAGATACGCTCGATCCGCCGCGAGCGCAGCTACCTGTTGGTAGGACATCGCGGCCATTGCCGCCAGGCTTCTAGCAGCCTGATCGTCGGCCCCCCGGTCACGGGCAGCCAAGACAAAGGAGGTGGACAGACGCAGCAGGTCCCACTCGAAAGGACCGGGGGAGGTCTCGTCAAAGTCGTTGACATCAAAGACCAGATTGCGTTCGGCAGAGCCGAAGACACCAAAGTTGGACAAATGCGCATCACCGCAAATCTGCGCCCAAAGCCCCGAATCCATCGTCATTCCGAGATCGGCAGCCATGACGATGGCAGCGCCGCGGTAGAACGTGAACGGCGACACCGCCATCCGGGCATGGCGCACCGGCACCAGCGTGACGATCCGCGTGGTCTCCTGGCCGGTGAGCAGTGCCACCGGATCGGCCCGGTCGCTCGGTGGGGTCCAGTCGCCCAACGACTTGCGCGGCAACTTCTTGCGGGCGGACCTGCCGAATTCGATCCGATCGGCGATCGGGGTGCCAGTGGGGAGTCCGGGGATCAATTTCGTGGTGTCGACCATGCGCGCAGGATAGCGACGATCGACACCGCGAAACCCGACACGCGCAGAACTTGTCCTATGTCAATTCCCACGTGATGTTCGACTCCGTATCAGTCACCGTGACTGCCACAGTGCCAGTCTGTTCGACCCCTTCGGCCGAGGTTCCAGCGACGGTGCAATCAAACACCGTGTTGGGAGTCGCCACGATGTACGTGGTGCCGGAGGTCGGGCACGAGAGTTGCCAGGTGCCGGGCACTTGTTCGGCAAGTTGCGTCGCCACTTGGTTTTGCACTTCAGCCACCGACAGGATGGAGGAGTCGGCCACATATTTGACATTGCCCTGGTCGTCTTCCTGGGTGACGGTCAGGACCAGTGGCTGGCCATCAATCGTGGCTGGGCATTCGAAGGTCGCTCCGGCCTCTGGTTTGACGCCGTCCGGGCAAGACACAGTGACCGAAACATTGGGATCGGAAGCGGTCACCTGCGAGGTGATCGTCTCGTTGAGTTTGGTGGCATCGAGGGACGAGCTACAGGCCGTGAGAGTCACGCCAGCGGTGACCAGCGCTACACAACCGAACGCTGCGCGACCGGGGGAAAATTTGGTGTGGATTCGCATGATCATCCTGTCGGTGACAGTGTTCGGCGCCAACGCCGAACGGCGGTGATCAAGACTGTAGCCGCTGGAACCAGCCTTACTCCACCGGCAAGACAAACGTGGCTGCGATAGATCCCGTGCCGTCAGCGGTGTTGGTGATCCCGCCGGTGCTGCTCAACCGCAGGAAGTAGCCGCTGATTTTCCGGTTCACGATCATCGGGTTGCTGTCAGCGATGAACGTGCGATCCGGGAATCCAGGTGCCAACGTGGGAAACACCACCTCGGGCAAGTGCAACCGCTGCTGCAACACGTGCCCGCCGGTGGCCACAGCCTTGGTCACCGCTTCGGACCACTGTGCAGCCGATGTTTCCCAACCCAACACGACCCCCGCACCGCCGAAGCCAGCGGCTGGCTTGAGCACAAGGTTGGCTTGATCGGACAGTGCATAGTCTGGAATGTCGACGAGGTCGCCCTCGGCTGAGGTTGCAGTGCCGGCGGCCATCATGCGCGTCCACGGCAAGTGGGCACGGGCCGTCGCGAGCGTGTCCGGAGCGACGGGTAACGCGATGTTCGGGTCGGTGACCAGCGCAAACAAGGCCTTGTGGCCATATAGCCCTGCGCGTAACGAGGACACCATGCACACGCTGCCCGCCCGTAGTCCGGCCTTGAGCGCATCAAGTCGATCTCCCAGCGCACTGATCATGGGCGTGAAGAAACCACGCAGCACCACGTCCACAGGTCGGTCGGCGATGGTCAGTTTCCCAGCGGCGAAGGTGAGTTCCGAGGGTTCGGCCACGCTGAATTCAATGCCCTCGCGCGCCGCTACCCGACTCAGGTGAGCAGCTCCGCGCACCACATAGGAGTGCAGTTCTTTCGGAGTCACCAGGACGACCCATGGCGTGCCGCTGCCGCCGAAGTCATGCCACGTGCGGACCAGGCCACGCAGCGTGATGGCAGTGCTGTCGAAGGCTGACGCGCCGTGCTCAGTTGCCCAGGCGTCGAAGAACGGCCAGGTCTTTAGCTCCGCGACAGCCGCCTCCGTAGGCATCAGTCCGCCCGGCAATCCGCCGTTGTATTCCAAAATGGACAGCCCGTCCGGACCACGGGAACCGTCGAAGCGTCCGACCACCATCTCTTCGGGATACCCAGAGTCCAGCACCATCAGGTCGGCAACTGCGGGGTCCACCGCCCAGTCCGCCAGATAGTGCTGGCGCAGTTTGTCCTCGGCCAGCGCAAGTTGGCCGGCTGCGATCAACGATTCCGCGACCGCACTGATCACCATCTGATCGGCACCCAACTGGCCCGCAGTGAGGAGTTCCGGGGCGGCCACTTCCATCGCCGGTTCGCCATTAATGGTGAGTTCACCGGCGAGTTGGCGGGCGCGACTATCCGCGAGGAACTTCGCCACATCGGGAAGCTCCGCGAGCCGATCGCGCCAGTCCTGCCGGGCGCGGGCAACTGGATGCAACGGTGCGGTCAGCGTGTTCATGATTGCTCCAGATCGTCGGTGGATTCAGTGGTGTCTTCAGTGTCCCGAGGTGAGCCGGATCGTAATAGCAGGAAGGTTAGAAAGGCCAGGACCAGCAGTAGCACAGACCCGGTGAATAGGGCGCGGTGAAATCCCTCGACGAACGCGTCCTGACTGGCGTCGATGAGGATCGCGGATGCTGGTTCGGTAAGGCCACCGGCGACCCGCAACGCCCCGCCGAGGCTGTTGGTAACTGCATTCTGATCCGCCGCGGGTAGAGCCGCTGCGATCGGGGCCATGATGCTGCCGTACGTCAAGGTGAAGATGCTGCCGAACACGGCAATGCCGAAGGCCATCCCCATTCGGAGCGAGACGCTGTTGATCGCCGAACCCACCGTGCGACGTTCGGCTGGGTAAGAGTCCACAGCCATGTGTGTCATCAATGCCGGCACCGCACCCAGCACCCCTACCAGGGCTAGACCAATCAGCAGCACCGCGACGTTGGGATCTTCCCCGGAGATGCCGATGCTGAACAGCGCGACCGCGGCGATCATCAGGGCACTGGTGCTGACTCCCCGCACGCCAAGCACGCGGGCGCTGAGCCCCGACGTGCCTGCAGCAATCACCCACACCAGTAGCGCTGGCGTCAGGAACAGGCCGGCGCCGAAAGCGCTGTAGCCCAATACCAATTGCACATATTGGGTGTTGAGGAAGAGCAGCCCGCCCAAGACCAGTTGGGTGGAGAAGACCACCAGGGTAGGCAGCCAGTACGTGGTCTGCCGCAGAATTTCCCCGACGAAGAGCGGGTTGGGTGCACGTCGCTCCCAACGCACGAGCGCCACGAATGACACCACCGCACAGGCCAACGCGGCCGCCTCATCCCAGCCAGCAGTCAAATTTGCGACGGAGGCAGCGGCGTACAGCAAACTGACACTGATGAGTGCCACGAAAGTGGCACCGCGAGTGTCCATTGGAGGTTTGGTAGACGTGGCCTCCCCGGTGCGTTGCGCGTCGCTGGGGAGCAGCAGCAGGTTCAGTATCAGTGCGACTACCAGAAATGGTGTGACGGCTACGAATGCCGCACTCCAACCGAAATTCACCAGCGCCAGACCGCCCACCAACGGTCCTAGGATTGACCCGACCGCCTGCGTTGCCGCCATGATCCCGATCGCGGTGCGGCGCGCCGACTTCGCGGTGACTGCGAAGGTCAGGGCTAGTGCCGTGGGCATCGCCATCGCCGACCCGACCCCGGTGAGTGCCCGCAATGCGATCAGTTGTTGCACGTTTTGTGCCAGCGCCGATAGGCCGGCCGCGATCAGAAAGATCGTGAGACCTGCGAGCAACAGTCGCTTCTGTCCAAAATGATCCGCCCACGAGCCGGCGAACAGGATCAAGGCAGCGGCCGCCAGGGGGGTCGCATTGACGATCCAGGCCAGTTGGGCGCCGGTGGCATGGAATTCAATCGAGATCGTCGGCAGCGCAACACTGGCGATGGTCATGTTGAGCGCAACTGCCAGGTAGGTGATTGCCAGAGGGAGGAGTGCTATCGGGAGTCTTACCCGGGTCACGGTGGCACTCGTCATACCTGGCGCTTGAGGTGCTGGTGAATCGGCACCGCTGGTGCCATCGGTCACGCCATCGCCTCATAGATCCACGCCATTGCCGCGCGGGACCGGCTGCGTTGGGCGATTGTCTGTTCTGCCTTGCGCCAGTCGGCGACCACCGCGTCGGCGAGGTAGCGGCCGAAGTCCGAGACGATCGCAGTCTCGGATAGATCGACTTCAACGTTGTTCAGGGACTGCAGCAACAGCGCATCCCCGTCCTTGTATTCGGGGTAGATGCCGGCGAAGGAGAGCCCGATCTCTTGCAAACCGCTGCCGAAATAGGACGTCAGCGGGTTGTTCAGGGGCAGGTACACCCAAATCAACTCGAACCTGTTGAGTTGGATCTCGGCCATCCGCGTCTGCAGCGCGGAAACGAAATCGCGCCCGTAGGACTCAACGATCACCACACCGAGGTTGGCTTCGGAGCGCAACCCAAGCCGGAACACACTGTGCTCCGGGAGATCCTCCAACAGATCTCGATGCATGTCGGACTGCACCGTCCGCGGCAGGTTGCCTTCTTGATAAATCCGCGTGACCAATTCCACGTAACCGGGGGGAACATGCGAGGTTCGTTCCGGAGTGGTGTTGATGGCGCCGTAGAACAGCAACACCGACTTGCGCCGTTCGGCGGAGACATCGAACCCCCGGAAATCCAGACTGCCCGACTGTGCCGCCAACTGCATGCCGCATTCGTGCCCCCCGCTACGCAAGGCAAGTCGCTGACTGCCTTCGTGCACGGTCACCGCTTCGGTGAATTGACCGATGAACCCCAACTCCAGCAAGCGGGTGATGTGCGCGATCCCCACCCGCATACCTATGTGGTGGCGTCGAAAAGCCGGATCCACAGCGAGCAACCCGATCAGCCCGGTGGTGGACCCGGGAGTGGCCACTTTTGTGGCTAAGTGCCCCACGATTCGACCGGAGGGGGTGATGGCAATGGTGCCGATGTGGGTGCCCGCCCGGACAAATTCGGCGAGTTTCTCAGGCTCGTAGACCGCGGCTGCGTAGTACGCCGAATAGCCGTATACGCGGTAAAACAGACGTGCGACCTCGACCACATCGTCCGGGGTCATCGCCCGAATATCCAAGATCGCCTCACCGTTGTCGTCGAGCGCGATTTCCGCCTCTCCAGCAGCATCAGCTGCTGCCGTGTCCCTGATGAACGTGGCATCCTCACCCAAAGAGGCGTAGTGCAACTGTTTGACGAGTACCGCTCGGTTGCCCTTGAGTCCCTCGTTGCGGAACTCCATCCCGTCGGCAAATCCCAGGCGCACGAGATCGGTGATCCGGGGCGGAGCGGCGCCGGCTGCGAATTCCGACGGGGCACCGCGGTCCTGTACGACCACGGCCATGGCCCCAGGGCGTCGTTCTACTGTGACATCGATGTCGAGGGCGTCCTCGCCGGCAAAGGAATCCATCAGGATCGACTCGAGCAGTTCCTCCACCAACGCATGCAGCCGAATCCGTTCGGCTGCGCTCAGACCCAGCAGTTCCGCCGCCGCGGCAACTGTCGCCCCGGCCAGCGGCGTGGTCGTCCGATCAGTGAGGTGCAGTGAGTACAGAGGGTCATCGGTCATGTTCAGTCCCATCGGCGATGTGTATGAACACAGTGTCTCTACGTTAGTGCCACATGAGAAGCGGTGCGAAGGTTCGAAGTGGTCACCAGGCACAATGGACCGTGCCAAGGCCCTGGAGGTGCGAATGAAGCGGTTGAGTCTGACCACGAAGCCCATGCTGTTTGCCGACATCAAGGCAGAGTTGGGCAAGCTCGGAGTGGGTGGCGTGACCGTCACCGAAACCAGCGGCTACGGTCGGCAAGGCGGTCATGTGGAGTTGTATCGGGGAGCGGAATACGTGGTGGATCTTGTGCCCAAGATCACCGTGGAGATCCTGGTGTCAGACGCGCAGGTGGAACAAGTCATCGCAGCGGTGCGCACGGTGGGGGGCTCATCGGGAATCGGTGCCGGCAAAATGTGGATCACCCCGGTGGATGACACTGTCCGGATTCGAACCGGGGAAACCGGACACGCCGCTATCGCCTGAGCGCCTTGGCTTGGCTTGGCATGCAGGCGGGCTGCCCGGCAAGACACGACCAGCCCGCTGCTGGACAACCGCCTGACCACCTCCCCCGGCCAGTCGCTGGAGGACCTCCCTCCCGCCCGACGACCCCCCGCCAGCCGCTCGAGGACCTTCCCCCCCCGCCTTCCGTAGAATCGCCCACTAACCGCAGAATCGCCCGTTGGCCCACGGGCGGTTCTGCGGGTTGTGGGCGGTTTTGGGGGGGGGGGGGGCCTGTGTCGTCGGGGGGTGTCTGTGTTCGCGCGTTCCGCACCCCTACTTTAGAGGCGTGACCACCTCCCGACCCTCGCGCAGCCGCACACCTGTGACCGGTGTCGGAATTCGACGTGGCGGTGAACAGTATGAAGCCATCTCGACGGCGCTGGCGAAAGCTGCCGGGCGGGAGTTGGCTGACAGTGGCTATCAGGACTTTCGGCCGGAGGCTGTCGCAGACCGCGCGGGGGTGTCCACTCGCACCGCCTTTCGGCACTACCCCACCAAACTCGACATGGCCTTGGCCGGGATCGGATCCCTTCCCACTTATGAAGGTTGGCTAGACGAAAAGGTGCCTGGGGAGACTCTGGCTGACCGCCTGCGGCGCGGGCTCCGGATCGGATCTGAGCACCCCGAACTGGTTGCTCCCGTGATGGCGACATGTATGAGTCATCGGCGGACTCAGCCGGAACTGCTGGCGGCGCTGCGGGCCCGCGTGCTCGTCCCGCGCCGACGAGCGATCGAGTCTTTCATCGCAGAGGGGCAAGCCCGGGGTGAGATTCGGCCAGACATCCTGGCGACGGCGATGGTGGGTGCGGACCTGGGGATTTTCACGTCCAGTGCGCTTGGGGTCATGCCGCTTGGGCGCGGGACGCAAAGGGTGGAACGAATCTTTGCGAATCTATGGCCTCTCCTCGCCACATCTGAACATCTCGACGATTAGTTGTGGTTCTCGCACCGCGACATATCTGCCAGTGGGCACTGACAGATACAACTAATATCTGACAGTGTACGCTGTCAAATATGACATGGCTGGGCACATATCGAGGTATGGAAAACAACTCGAATCGAAAGTCGAGGTTGGCAACCGCTCTCATCGCTGTCGGTGTCGCGAGCTTCGCGGTGCCGCACCTCACGGCTGGCTCGGCTGCGGCGGCGGTGTCCGTGGATGCCGCTGCAGCCAGCGCGTCCGCTTCGGACTGGGCGGTCCCGGACGAATCGGTCAGTGCCGCTCCTGCTGCCATCCTGGAAGGGCTCGGTGAATCGGCCCAGCCGAGCATCGTGACGCTGCGCGAAGTCGACGGGCAACCGGTTGTGGATCGCAGAGAAGCGCCCGACCTGCGGGCTGCGGAAGTCCAAATCGAGGTCGCGCAACAAGACCCGAACCTGTTGTCGGTGGAGGTGGATACCCGAGTCCAGGCGTTTCCGGACTCGGCGACTTCGGAGCCAACCTTGAGCAGCGACCCTATGCGCTCAAGCATGTGGGGACTGACCCGCTTGCGCGCTGAGTCAAGTTGGCAATTGGCCACGGGTGATGGCGTGGACGTCGCTGTCATCGATACCGGGGTAGGTCGTCACAGCGAACTGGATAACAGGATCACGGCAAGCGTGGATATCACTGGAGCAGGTGACGGGCGCAACGACGGACATGGTCACGGCACCCACGTGGCGGGCACCATCGCAGCTGAAGCAAACAACGGCATTGGCATCGCAGGTGTGGCACCACAGGCGCGCATTTTGGCGGTCAAAGTTCTTGGCGCTGACGGTGGCGGTTCTGCCGGCGATGTCGCGGCGGGCATCATCTGGGCGACAGATCACGGTGCCGAAGTCATCAATATGAGTCTCGGCGGTCCCGGCAAGTCGACGGCGATGGAAACGGCGATCGCCTACGCGAAGGCGCACGGAGTCGTGGTGATCGCAGCGGCTGGCAACTCCGGGTACTTCGATAATGAGTTGAGCTACCCGGCGGCCTATGACGGCGTGCTCGCCGTCGCCGCTACTCGTGCAGATGACACCCGGGCGGCTTTCTCCACCGCCAATTCATCAGTGGACTTTGCGGCTCCGGGCTACGGCATTCTTTCCACACTCCCGGACAATTCGTATGCCACCTGGAATGGCACTTCCATGGCCACGCCACATGTGGCGGCGGTTGCCGCCTTGGTCATTCAACGAGCCCGGGCCTTGGGCGAAACTGTGGCAGTCGACGGTATTCTCACTGCCACGGCACACGACCTCGGTGCGACCGGTCGCGATGACGCGTTCGGTCATGGGATTGTCGACCCGGTGGCGGCCCTCAACCTCGTGGGCGACGATCTGCCCACACCCGCGACACCCGTGGATCTGGCAGCAAGTTCGCAGTGGTGGAGTCGCGCAACGGTGTCGTGGCGGATTCCGACAGACAGCCCGCCGGTTTCTGCTGTGCATGTGACGTTTGCTGATGGGACCCCAGCCTGTGTGGCACCGGGCTCGGCATCTTCGTGCGTGGTGACCGGACTGCAGGCCGACACCGAGTACACCTTCAAGGCAAGTGCGATGGGGAGTATTCGCGGCTCTGCGCCGAGCGTCACCACCACCGTCCGGACTCAGCAGCGTCCGGACTACGCCGGCGACACTCTTGAGAATGCCACCGCACTGCCCGAGTCGTTGACGGTCGAAGAATTGCTCGATGTCGCGGCAGACGAAGACTGGTGGCAGGTCACCTTGGATCGCCAGGTGGATTTCCCCGAACTCCGCCTCTCTAATCTCGCCTCCGATTTCGATGTGGAGGTGTACTCCACAAGGCGCGGCGAGCCTTTGTTGATGTGGTCGAGCTACATGCCGGATGCGTCGGATGAAGTCATGCGCAGGGGGAGTTTTTGGTACTGGGAACCCGGCACCTACTACGTTCGCGTACATGTGGGTCGGTACGGCCAGCCGAGTGAGACGCAGCCGTATCGTCTCGCTCTGAGCTTCGACGGCGCCCCGCTGACACCCACGCCCACGCCTACGCCGACCCCCACGCCCACGCCGACCCCCACGCCCACCCCTACGCCCACGCCGACGCCGACCCCGACGCCCACGCCGACGCCGGTTCCGGGGGATGGGGTGCCGGGTGATTCGCGGGGTACAGCGGCGCCGTTGCCGGCTAGTGGTGCGGTGCGGGCGACTATGCGATCAAGTGTTGATGCGCAGTATTGGTCGTTCACGGCTCCGGTGGCGGGGACGTATCGGATTCGGTTGGCGGATCAGGCCGTTCCTTATCGGCTGGCTGCTTGGTATCCGGGTGGCAGTTTCTCGACGTATGGTTCGGCCACGGATGATCGGGTGCGCGATGTGAAGTTGGCTGCTGGCGCGCGGCTGGAAGTGTCGGTGCAAGTGGTCAATGGCCGCTACTCGGCAATCCAGCCGTACACCGTGAGCGTG
>CAZVKB010000063.1:0-4523 GCA_964627505.1 uncultured Actinomycetes bacterium
GTGCGGGGACAGTGTGTCCAAGCCGGCCGACAGCGAAATCGTGGTGTTGCTCTCGAGTGCGGGCGTTCCCAGCATGGTGATTCCGGAAGAGGCCTTCGAACGTCATCAAGGGCCCAACATTTCGTATGACGATCTACTTGACGCGGGGTTGCTCCTAGCCGATGAGAACCGATGGACCACGGAACTCGCGGGCATCATCCATGAAGGAGAATTGGGCTCCCCGGACGCGAGCCCGGTGACGTCCGCTCGACGACGGCGTCGTTTGTCGTGGTGAAGTAGCCGGCGAATCGCAGCAACCGTCTGGGCGGTCGCATCGGCGGGGGAGTTTCCTTGTGCTCACGGCAGAGCGTAGGGTTACCCTTCATCCAGAGATTACGCTGCTGACTGACGAAGTGGAAAGAGGCTCATCATGCCCAATCTCCGAGGATGGGAAATTCTGATCCTCGTGCTCATCGTGTTGCTGCTCTTCGGCTCGAAGAAGCTACCCGATGCGGCGCGTGGAATCGGACGCTCCTTGCGCATCTTCAAGGCCGAAACCAAAGGCCTGATGGACGATGAAGCCAAGGCAGACGGCACTGCCGCCGCCGACGCTCCGGCAATCCCGGCGGCCGACCAGTCCCAAGCCCAAGTCTCGGGTCAGCAGTCGGCCCCACCGCCAGCTGTCGCGCCCGCCCCACCGGCTACCTCCAATGCCGCTCCCGCCGCCCCACCAGCGGCGACACCTGAAGCCAACCCGCAAACCAGTTCGCAACCCGCATCCGGCCCAGGTGCGGCCGCAGCCAGCTGACTCGGATGACAACGTTCGACGAAGGGGTCGAACACGAGCAACACGACAAAGTCGTGGCTGCTGGCACCATGACCCTCAGCGAGCACCTGCGGGAATTGCGCTCCCGGCTCGTGAAGAGCGCGATCGCGATCGGTGTGGGAATGGTGATCGGCTGGATCTACTACGACCCGCTGTTTCGCTTCCTCAGTGAACCGATTAATCAAGTCATCGCAGATGCCCAGGCGCAGGGTCGCGATGTCCAAGTTGTCGTGCTCGGGATCACAGATCCACTCACGCTGAAAATGAAGATCTCGGCCATGGCTGGGGTCATCCTCGCTTCGCCGATCTGGCTGTATCAATTGTGGCGGTTTGTCACCCCGGGTCTGCACAAGAACGAACGGCGAACGGCTTATCTGTTCGTCGCCGGCAGTCTGCCGTTGTTCCTCGCCGGCGTGGTGGTGGCCTACCTCGTCTTGCCCAAAGGTTTGGATCTGCTGTTTGGCTTCACACCGGCAAATGTAGGCAACTACGTCGAGGTGAGTCGCTACCTGTCGTTCTTCATGCGCACGGCGCTGGTGTTTGGGTTGGGTTTCCTCGCCCCCGTGGTGATCGTGGCGCTCAACCTGGTCGGCGTTCTCTCCGGCGCCCGCTTGCTGTCGTGGTGGCGTGGGATCATCTTCGGGGTATTCATCTTCGCAGCCGTCGCCACACCGTCTGGGGATCCCATTACGCTGCTGCTGCTAGCCGTGCCGATTCTCGTGCTGGTCGTCGCGGCGATCGTGTTTTGTTTCATCAACGACCGGCGACGGGCTCGCCGCGGGGCCGAACCCGACTACCAGCAGTGGGACGATGACGAAACCAGTCCGCTGCTCGAGACCCCGGACCCAGACCCAGATGGATCTACCCCCCAATCGCCACCCACCCGCGACCAGACCCAGGAGTGAACCCAGTGAGCACACCCATGAGAAACGTCGTGATGCTGGTGAATCCCACTTCCGGACGTGGTCGTGGGGGTCGAAACGCGCCGGCAGCTGTGGAAAGACTGGTCGCGCGCGGGATCCAAGTGACGGAGGTCGTGGGGTCGTCGGCTGCGCAAGCCACCGAGGCGGTGACGAAGGCTATGGCCCAGCGGCCAGATGCCTTGATCGCCTGCGGTGGTGATGGCACGGTCAACATGGCCCTGCAGTTGGTCGCCGGGACCGATACCCCGCTGGGGGTGATCCCCGTGGGCACGGGCGACGACAATGCGCGCAGCCTGGGGTTGCCGCTCGGCGATCCAGTGGCGGCAGCCGACGTGATCGCCGATGGCCACATCATCCCGGTGGACTGCGGTCATGTCTCCACTGCCGACGGCACCGAACGTTGGTTCCTGGGGGTGATGAGTTCCGGATTCGACTCGCTCGTCAACGAGCGGGCCAACAAAATGTCCTGGCCCAAGGGTCAGGCGCGCTACTTCGTCGCAGTGGTGGCGGAGCTCAGTGTGTTCAAACCGCTGAGCTATCACATTGCCGTTGACGAGTCGAACCTGGACACGACGGCGATGCTGGTGGCGGTGGGTAACGGCAAGTCGTACGGCGGCGGTATGCAGGTGTGTCCCGCAGCCGACATGGATGACGGAACTTTCGCCGTCACAGTACTCGGCAAGGTATCTAAGCCCACATTTCTGCGGGTCTTCCCGCAAGTGTTCAAAGGCACTCATGTGACGCACCCGTCGGTGTCGGTGCACCACGGGGCTACCGTGGCGCTCGATGCCCCAGGTCAGGTGGCCTATGCCGACGGTGAGCGGATCGGGCCGCTGCCGCTGCACGCGCAGTGTCACCGTCGCGCGTTGCGCGTGATCGTGCCCGCCGACAGTTGACCATATGCCCTCCCACGCAGAGAAATACGCCGCGGCCAAACGTCGAAATGCGGAACGGGCCACGCCTCTACACGCATTTGCGACCACCTTGCCCTTCCAACTCGACGAGTTCCAGGTGCGGGCTTGTCGAGCCTTGCAAAATGGCTCGAGCGTATTGGTGGCCGCACCCACCGGCAGCGGCAAAACCGTGGTGGGGGAGTTCGCCGTCGCCCTGGCTGTTGCTGCCGGTAGTCGGGCCTTCTACACCACGCCGATCAAGGCGCTGAGTAATCAGAAATATCTGGAACTACTGGCCACCTATGGGCCCGACGCGGTTGGTTTGCTCACTGGCGACAACGCGATCAACCCGGACGCGGCCATCGTGGTGATGACCACAGAGGTGTTGCGAAACATGCTCTATGAGCAGTCCAGCGCACTGGCCGGACTCAGTCATGTGGTCATGGACGAGGTGCACTATCTAGCAGATCGTTCCCGCGGAGCAGTGTGGGAAGAGGTCTTGATCCAACTGCCTGGTCACGTCGCCGTTGCGGCCTTGTCGGCCACAGTCAGCAACGCGGAAGAGTTTGGACAATGGCTGGGCACTGTGCGCGGACACACCGAGATCGTGGTGGAGGAACATCGACCGGTGCCGCTGTATCAGCATGTGGCAGTCGGTTCCCGACTGCTCGATCTGTATGTGAACACTGGCGGCGATCGAGGGGCGACGTCGGAGAATTTCGCGCCCTCCTCCGTACCCACCGGCCGCCAGCATCCTGGGGTGAATCCGGAGTTGGAGCGGATCGCGCAGGATGCCCGCACGTCGGCGCGCATCCGCGCCTCCTCCCGCAAGCGGGGCGGGTACCGCCGCTCCAGCGGGCATGGTCCCCGAATTCCGCGCCGCTGGGAAGTTATCGAGCGGCTGGAACGAGCCGGGCTGCTGCCGGCGATCACATTCATCTTTAGCCGCGCCGGCTGTGATGCTGCAGCCGAGTCAGTGGCAGCGGCGGGGTTGCGGCTGACGTCACCGGCCGAAGCCGAAGAGATCCGGATCATCACCGAGACCCGCTGCGCGCACTTGCCGACTGCCGATCTGGCGCTGCTCGGTTTTGACTCCTGGGTGGACATGCTCACCCGCGGCATTGCCGCTCACCACGCGGGCATGCTGCCGGCATTCAAAGAGGTGGTTGAGGAACTCTTTCAAAAGGGCCTGATCAGAGCCGTGTTTGCCACCGAAACCCTGGCTCTGGGCATCAACATGCCAGCGCGCAGTGTGGTGCTGGAGAAACTGACGAAGTTCAACGGCGACACCCACACCGATCTCACAGCCGGCGAGTACACCCAATTGACGGGGCGCGCGGGACGACGGGGCATCGATGTGGAAGGTCATGCGGTGGTGGTGTGGCACGACGGCTTCGAGCCGTCGGTATTGGCGGGGTTGGCAGCCACCCGCACCTACCCATTGCGCTCGTCCTTTCACCCCTCCTACAACATGGCAGTCAACCTTGTGGCGAACATGGGTGTGCAGCAGGCTCGGGAGGCACTTTCCCGTTCCTTTGCGCAATTCCAAGCCGACCAGTCGGTAGTGGGCGCGGCAGCCAAACTGAGCCGACAAGAAGAAGCCGCGGCAGGCTACCTGGCTGCCATGACCTGCCACCTCGGTGATTTCGCCGAATATGCGGCATTGCGCGACCAACTGACCACGCGGGAGAAGGAACTCTCCAAACGCTCATCGGCTCGGGCACGCGAAGACGTGCGCACCGGCATGGGTGCACTGCGCCGGGGCGATGTGATTGTGATT
Organism: uncultured Actinomycetes bacterium; assembly: GCA_964627505.1. Taxonomy (GTDB): domain Bacteria; phylum Actinomycetota; class Actinomycetes; order S36-B12; family UBA10799; genus JACJWR01. The sequence goes on from CAZVKB010000063.1 coordinate 4,402, forward strand.
CCGATGGGACGGCGGACCAGCGCGGCGGCGGTGATCGACGTGGGGGAGGACGCCGAGTCCGATCCGAAGTTGATCGTGGTGACTCTCGATGGCCGCGTGAAGCGCGTGAGCGTGCAGGACTT
>CAZVKB010000063.1:4623-8043 GCA_964627505.1 uncultured Actinomycetes bacterium
GACAACCTGAGCGTGACTCCGGTGGGGCACAGTCTCGCGCGCATCTACAACGACAACGACCTCCTGGTGACGCAAGCGCTGCGGACCGGGCTCTGGGACGGGCTGACAGGACCGGAACTGGCCGCAGTCGCCTCGGCGCTGGTGTTTCAAGGTCGCACCGACGAGCCGCGGACACCCGAAATTCCCACCCGCAACGTGGCCCGCGCCCTGCGTGACCAAGCCCGATTGTTGGCCGAGTTGAAAGACTTGGAGCACACGCACAAAGTGGCATATCTCGGCGACGTTGACAGCGGGTTTGCCCAGGCTGCGTACTCGTGGGTGCTGGGCCGCGCACTGCCCCAGGTGCTGGCCGAGGCCGATATGGCTCCGGGGGATTTCGTACGTTGGTGCAAACAACTCGCAGACTTCCTCGATCAAGTTGCTGTCGCGGCGGGCGTGACCGACTCCCGTGCGGTGGCGACGCTGGCTCGTGAGAGCGCCGCGGCAATCAGACGCGGAGTGGTGTCATATGGCTCGTTGGTGTGAGCAAACGGCTACTGCGCCCGATGGACCAGCGACCAGCGCTGCCCTCGGCAATACGGCGGGCACGACGCCGGTGCGCGGTCTACAGTTGGCGGCATGTCTGGACACGTGAAGAAGAAGGAGTACGCGGCCCGCTTGGCGGCGGCCGCGCAGGCCGTGGCAGCCGCCGATGCTGATGCCCTACTGGTCACCCCGGGCCGTGACTTGAGCTATCTGTGTGGCTACGACGCTGTAGCACTGGAACGGCTCACTTGTCTGGTGGTCAGCCCACATCGGGATCCGGTGATTGTGGTGCCCGAATTAGAGGTGTTGGCGGCACAGGCCAGCCCCCTGGGCGCGCTCGGCGTGGAGGTGCTCCCCTGGAAAGAGACTGATAATCCACACCGGGTGGTGGCGAAAGCAGTCAAGAAGGCCAACAAAGTCACCGTGGACTCCCACATGTGGGCAGCGCACGTCTTCGCGTTGCAGGACGCCCTCCCGCTGGCCCGCTTTCGGGTGGATCGGGCAGTGGCCGAGTTGCGCGCACGCAAATCTGCACACGAAATCCAGGCGCTGCGAGAGGCGGGTGCTGCGATCGATCGGGTCCACGCCAGAGTCGCCGCGCTGCTGCGGCCGGGGGTCACCGAGCGGGCGGTGGCGGCCAAGATCGCTGACTACATCATCGCGGAAGGACATGCCACCGTCGACTTCGTGATCGTGGCCTCAGGCCCAAATGGCGCCAGCGCTCACCACGAGGTGTCTGATCGGGTGTTGGAGGTTGGCGACCCGGTAGTCGTCGACATCGGTGGCACCATGCCCAGCGGTTACTGTTCGGACTGCACCCGCACCTACTCCATCGGCACCCCGCCAGACGAGTTCCTCGAGGCTTATGCGGCCCTACGTTCGGCGCAGTCCGCGGCAGTCCGCCATGCCAGGGTGGGAGTGACTGCTGAGTCCGTCGATGCCACTGCGCGGTCGGTGCTCACAGAGGCTGGCCTGGGGGCGGCCTTCGTGCACCGCACCGGCCACGGCATCGGATTGGATACACATGAGGAGCCCTACATCGTCTCCGGGAACACCCATGTCCTGCAGTCCGGCAATGCCTTCTCGGTGGAACCGGGCTTCTACCTGCCCGGCAAGTTCGGTGCTCGGATCGAAGACATCGTGGTGGTCACCGACTCGGAAACCATCAGATGCAACAACGAGTCCCACGACTTGGTGATCGCTGGCGTGTGACACGATCACAGATGTGATCACAGAGCACAGCACAGCGCACCCCATGAGCGACGATGTCAGCGCCGAACTCCTCGACCTGGTCAACACTCTATGTCTAGGAGAGGTTGAGCCTCGGGCGGATATCGGTGAATTGCAGCACGAGTTTCCGCGGGAACTCATGCGCACGCTCGGCGCAGCCGGATTATTGGGTTTGCCGTATCCGCCCGAGTTCGGTGGCGCCGGGGTGAGCTACAGCACGTACCTGCAGGTGATCGAACGGCTCTCCCAGTCGTGGCTGGCGGTTGGCTTGGGGGTCAGCGTGCACACGCTGTCCTGTTTCCCGCTCGCTAATTTCGGCACCCACGCGCAACGGCAACGCTGGCTTCCAGACATGTTGGGAGGTGAGCAACTCGGCGCGTACTGCCTGTCCGAACCCCATAGCGGCTCGGACGCCGCCGCGCTACGCACCACGGCGACCCAAACCGAAGCTGGCTGGGTGATCAACGGGGTCAAAGCCTGGATCACCCACGCGGGCGCGGCCGATTTCTACACCGTCATGGCCCGGACCTCGGACGATGGTGCCAAGGGGATCAGTTGTTTCTTGGTGCCCGGTGACGCCCCAGGCCTCAGCGTGGCCCCGCCCGAGCGGAAGATGGGGCTGCGCGCCTCACCGACCGCCCAGGTGATGTTCGACGATGTGCACGTGACCAGCGACCGCCTGATCGGTGCTCCCGGTGACGGATTCCGGATTGCCATGGCGGCGCTCGACACCGGCCGCCTGGGCATCGCCGCGTGTGCCGTGGGGTTGGCGCAAGCTGCGCTCGACGAAGGTGTCGGGTATTCCCGGGAACGCACAGCATTCGGTGCACCCATCGGCGATTTCCAAGGTGTGTCGTTTCTCTTGGCCGACGCGGCCACCGGGATCAGCGCTGGCCGCGCCCTCTACCGGGATGCCGCGGCGGTGAAGGATCGCGGTGAACCTTTCGGAACAGCAGCCGCGATGTCCAAGTTGTTCACCACCGACTGTGCCATGCGTGTCACCACAGACATGGTGCAGGTATTGGGAGGTGCGGGATACGTGGAGGATTATCCTGTCGAGCGATACATGCGAGAAGCGAAGGTATTGCAGATCGTGGAAGGCACCAACCAAATCCAACGGCTCGTGATCGGCCGATCGCTGCTGCGGTGAGGTGCTGTGGCACCGCGGGCACGACACGCACCCGTGTCCGCGTTGCCTCACAGGTCGCCAGGCACTGATTGGCCGCTAGGGTGCTCGCGTGGAAGAGATCGATCGCCGGATCATTGCCCTGCTCAAGACCGATGGCCGAATGTCCTTCACCGATCTGGCCAAGGCGACCGGATTGTCAAACTCCGCCGCCCACCAGCGCGTGCGGCGCTTGGAAGATCGCGGCGTGATCACGGGATTCCGCGCCATCGTGGATCCAGCGGTGGAAGGTCGGCCGTTGACGGCGTTCCTGCTGTTGACGCCGGTGGGCGGGGTGGAGATGGAAGAACTCTCCGAACGCATCGCCGCAATCGACGAAGTCAGCGCCTGTTACAGCGTGGCAGGAGAGGAGTCCTACCTGTTGATTGCGCGGGTGGCCAATCCGGAGGCATTGGAGGCATTGGCCTGGCGGGTGCGACGTGCCACGGGGATGTCCACACGCACCCAAGTGGTGCTGAGCACCAAGTTCGAACGATGAC
>CAZVKB010000063.1:8143-15257 GCA_964627505.1 uncultured Actinomycetes bacterium
CCGGTGTTTCTCGACCGGGTGGATGTGCACAGTTCCGTGGTGTCCGGAGCACTGGTGGCGGCGCATCCGCAGCTGCGCACACTGGCGGGTTTCGATCCGGCGGGGTGGCTGCGCGCAGCTGCCCACGATGCAGCGCGGGCGGCTGTGTACAGCGACCTGCCCGTCGATCTGCGCCTGATTGCCCAGCGCGGCACGCGGCAGCAAGCCGCGGCACTCGGCATTTGTGCCTTGCACGAGATGGGTGGGCCGGACCAGGCCGGAGCCGCGGATCTGCAGGCACTGTTGGCGCTCGCGGCAACCGAGCCGGGCCCGCAGGTCGCGGGCTACTGGGCGCAATGGAGTGACCACGTCGGCGATGCCGAGTCCGAGCGGGATCAAGATTCCAACGGTGTGCGCCGTGCTCTGACACTCGGTGCTGCCGGTGCTGCCGGTGCTGCCGGTGACATCTATCTCGATGGCACGATTGGGTCGGAATCGGCCTGGTTGCGCGCACCGTACGCCAGCGGCGGCATTGGTGACGCCTACGCGGATGCCTCCCGTGTCGCGGCGCATGTGAGTGCCTGCACCGAGGCAGGCGTGCAAGCTGGATTCCACGTCATTGGGGATGCAGCCCTCGATGCCGCCCTCGATGGTTTCGACATGGCGGCAGCGAGCCTGGGTGCTGCTCGGGTCCGCGCGATGGGGCATCGCCTGGAACATGTGGAACTTGTCCACCCCGACCAGATTCCCCGCCTTGCCGCCCACGGCATCGTGGTGTGCGCGCAGCCCGGTTTCGATCAGCTGTGGGGTGGGCCTGAGAGTCTGTATGCCGACCGGCTGGGAGACCGTTGGCGCCGTATGAACCCGTTTGCGGATTTGGTCGCCGGGGGAGTGGCGCTCGCTTTCGGTTCCGATGCGCCGGTGACCCCCATGGGTCCGTGGGCGGCTGTTCGGGCGGCAGCGTTTCACCACAACCCAGACCAGCGGTTGTCGGTGCGGGCGGCTTTCTCCGCGCACACGCGTGGCGGGTGGCGTGCGGCGGGCGGGCATGGCGGCATCTTGGCCGTGGGGGCGCCGGCGCACCTGGCGGTGTGGGACGTGCCCGAACTCGTGGTGCAAGCTCCCGATGCGCGCGTGGCGGCCTGGTCGACGGATCCCCGCTCCGGCACTCCCGGCTTGCCGTTGCTCGATCCGGAGGTGCCGCTGCCCACCTGTTTGCGCACAATGGTGGCTGGCCGCACCGTCCATCACCTGGATGCACACGGGTGATCGCCGAGTCCACGGGTTCCGACCCGTCGCAACCCCCGCCCGAGCCGGTCGCGCATCCGCGGCCCACTGGCAGCCGACCCATCGAATTAGTGGTGAGGACGGTCGCCGCCATCTCTGGCGCGCTTCTCATTGCGGTGGCCTTCCCACCTTTTCACCTTGCGTTCTTGGCACCGGTCGGCGTTGCCGTGACCACAGGCGCATGGTGGCGAGCGAGCCGTTGGACGGCGGTGGGCACCGGTGTGATCGCGGGCATCGCTTTCAACCTGGTCCTGCTGCGGTGGATCTCGGTGTTGGGTATCGACGCCTGGCTTGCCCTGTCGCTGGTGATGGGACTGTGGTGGATCCTGATGGCCCTGGGGGTGGCAGCCATCACGTGGTGGCGCTGGTGGCCGGTGGGTGTGGCCAGCATGTGGGTACTGCAAGAAGCGCTGCGGGGCCGAGTGCCGTGGGGTGGCTTCCCGTGGGGACGGCTGGCATTCGCGCAGACCGATAGCACTTTCACCGCGTGGGCCTCGCTGTTTGGTGCGGCAGCGGTGACGGCGGTGACAGCACTCGTGGGGGCGCTCATGCTGTTGGTCGTGCGAGCCCTGCGCCAGCAGGAGTGGCAGGGGGCGGTGGCGGGAGCCATCGGCGCCGTCGCAATCACTGTGCTCGGGGCCCTGATCCCGCTGCCGACCGCCGGCCAGGGCGTACCGGATCGCAGCACACTCGCGGTGGTGCAAGGGGGCGTTCCCAGGGTGGGATTGGACGCCATGGCGCAGCGGCGAGCAGTGCTCAACAACCACGTCAACGCCACCTTGGAACTTGCCGAGCAGGTGGCCGCGGGCAAGCAGCCGGCACCCGCGGCCGTGATTTGGCCCGAGAACTCTTCCGATGTGGACCCGTATGTAGATCCCATGGCGATCGCCGGCATCAACGAGGCGGCGAGTGCGATCGGCGTACCGATCCTCGTGGGAGCGGTGCTGGCGGCTCCGACCGACGGCCTGTGGAACGTCGGAATTGTCTGGAACCCGGGATTTGGACCCGCGGACTTCTACATCAAACAGCATCCAGTGCCCTTCGGCGAATACCTGCCCGGTCGCGATCTCCTCACGCGTCTCATCAGCCGGTTCGAACGGGTGCCCAAGGACTTTCTGCCCGGCGATCGACCGGGCGTGTTGATGCTCAACGACGTGCGGATTGGCGATGTGATCTGCTTTGAAATCGCCTACGACGCGGTGGTGCGCGATGTGGTGCGGGCCGGCGGTCGCGTGCTGGTGGTGCAAACCAACAACGCCACCTATGGCGGCACCGCGCAACCCGCGCAGCAAGTGGCAATGTCGCAGTTGCGCGCTGTGGAACATGGCCGAGCCGTTGTGATCGCCGCCACCAGCGGCATCACCGCCGTGGTGGCACCCGACGGTCGGATCGTCGCTCAGCTGCCGGAATTTGTATCCGACAGTCTCGTGGTGGATGTGCCGCTGCGCGACGATCTCACTCTGGCCTCTCGATTGACCATTTGGCCAGAGGTGCTGATCAGCGTTTTGGCGCTGCTGGGATGGGTTGCAGGCGCCCGCGAGCGTCGTCGCCGGATAAGGTCTAACGCGTGAACACCTTTGCCGACCTCGGCCGGATCCTGGTGATCATCCCGACATACAACGAGCGGGAGAGCATCACCACGATCATCCAACGGTTACGTGCGGCTGTGCCCGAAGCGCATGTACTCATCGCCGACGACAACAGCCCTGATGGCACCGGGGTGATCGCCGACGACCTAGCAGCAGCCGACGAGCACATTCACACGCTGCATCGCATGGGCAAGGAAGGCCTCGGCGCGGCCTACCTCGCGGGCTTCGCGTGGGGTCTGGAACATGGTTTCGATGTCCTCGTGGAGATGGACGCCGATGGCAGTCATCAACCAGAGCAGTTGCCGTTGCTACTCGACGGCTTGCGGGATGCCGATCTCGTGCTGGGCTCCCGGTGGGTGCCCGGCGGCAGCGTGGTGAACTGGCCGAAATCCCGGGAGGTGCTCTCTCGCGGTGGCAATTGGTATACCCGCCGGGTGCTCGGCATGCCGTTGCGCGACGCCACCGGCGGATATCGGGCCTTTCGCGCGGACACGCTGCGAGCGTTGGATTTACACGGCGTGGGTAGTGCCGGTTACATCTTCCAGGTGGATCTGGCCTATCGGGCGCAGCGCCGCGGCCTGCGGGTGACCGAAGTGCCGATTGAGTTCATCGAGCGAGAAGTTGGCACGTCAAAGATGGACCAGAGCATCGTGACTGAGGCGCTGTGGCGAGTGACAGTGTGGGGTGCGCGGGACCGAGCGCGTCGGTTCAGTGCGTGGCGCAACGCTCGGCGTCGGCATCGCACGGGGGAAGGGTGGTGAACAATTCATGAAGGCACTGGCGATCTTGGTGGCGATTATCGCGGTTCCGATCGCCGAAATCTGGATCGCTGTCGCCCTGGCCAAGTCCTTCGGATGGGCCACAGTGCTGATTGCCATGGCGGTGTTCTTCGGCTTCGGAATCGCCATGGTGCAGCGGGCGACGCGAGCCTGGCGACGCACGATCGAGCGTGCCCAGGCCGATCCCGGTTACGTCGGCACGGGTTTCAACGCGGCCATGGGGGACGCCGCCGTGCTGTTCACCGGCGCAATCCTGATGCTGATCCCGGGCTTTCTCACCGGCGTGGTCGGGCTGCTGCTGGTGATTCCACCGATCCGAAAACTCGTGATTCGCGGGTTCCACGGTCGAATCGAAAAGGCAGCGAGCGCGCGCGGCTACCGCAAGGTGACCATCATCGAGGGTGAAACCGTGGTGCGGGAGACCTACGTGTATCCAGACACTTTCGGTGCATCGGGGGAGTCGCCGGGTGCATCAGGTGATGCCGGGCCGCAGCCACCTTCACAACCAGGTCCACCGAAGGTGATCATGGGAGAGATTGTGGAGCGTCCGGACGAGCCGCCCAAAGATCAGTAGCCCCGAAAAGCAGTTGGCCCGAGAGTCGATAGTCGCTGCCAGCGCTCACTACTCAGGCGCTTTTGCGTTCCTCCAAGTAGGAGTGAGCGTCGCGCAACAACTCCAGACGCTCGGCGAGCAGGACTTCGAGTTCCTCAATGCTGCGACGTTCCCGCAGCATGTCCCAGTGGGTGCGCACGTGCTTCACCGGTTTGGCTTCCGGTTGGATACCGTCGCGCATGAGCGCGGATGCGCCGCAGTGGCACTCCCACACAGCGGGCACGTCAGCTTCCAGCGCCATCGGGATCACAAGTACGTGACCGTTGGGGCAGTCATAGGAGATGCTGTGCCGTGGTGCGAGCAGGACATTTTCTTCGGTCTCATACGAGGAGGCCCCCAGCCGGGTGCCCCGCAGTGCGCCATCAGACATGTGATGTCCTTCCGTGGTTGGTGCGCTGATTGAAGCCATGCGCCACCGGGCGCAGGAGTACGATGTCAACGCGATGCTTGTGTGTCTTGTTCCCAATATTGGTAAGTGCGGCCCCAAGTGTCGTGTACGTCACGTTGCCGTGAAGCGCGAACACCCAGGCGCGACGCGCACATTGCGAACGCCACATAGGGATAGACGCATGTGGGGCGCAGGTTGTTCCGCCACGATGTATGGGGTGCGTAAAGACTGTTGAACGGCCTAAATCCGAGAGTCGAGCAGCTTGGTAGGTCAGCACACGGTTGGCGAATCGGCTCGGGGGGCAGGTGTTTCTGTCATCATGGCGAGGTGGCAATCTTTCGCAGGGCAACGGCGAGCGCGAATCTGAAAGTGCCGGGACCGAGGCCCCGCCCGATTGTGACCCAGAACGCCGGAGTACTGCCGCTGGCAGCGCTACTGCCGCCTCCGGTGGTGTGGGTGTTTGCCGGTGGCGGCTCACACGGTGCCGTGCAACTTGGGTCGTTGCAGGCGATCTCCGAGACTGACGCGCATGCGGATTCCGTGATGGGCACCTCCGCGGGGGCCCTCACGGGTGCGGTGATCGCGGAGGATCCACGCTCGGCGGTGAATCGGTTGGCCTACCTGTGGCAGGACCTCGACTTCACCGACATCGTGCGCGGTGGGTGGACTTCGCTGGTGTCGCCCACGACATTTTCCGGTGTGTCGTTGGCGTCGGACGAGGGGGAGCGCGCGTCCCTGAGAGCGGTGTTTGTGGCGCGCGATTTCAGCGATTTGGTGCTGCCCTTCGTCGCGATTGCCACTGACGCCCACACAGGTCAGCCAACGCTGTTGCATCGCGGTGATTTGTTGGAAGCGCTGTTGGCTTCTTCGGCGGTACCAGGTGTGTTTCCGCCTGTGCATCGCAACGGGCGGTGGTACATCGATGGGCTCGCAAGTGCCAATTTGCCCGCCTCGATAGCCATGCGAAACGGTGCCGGATCGATTTTGGCGTTCGACACCGGCTCAGGAGCGCGCAAGCCGGTCGGCCCCTCGGTCACCGCAGTGGTGCCGGCCATCAACGAATTGCTCTCCGCGCAACAGCGGGTGTCATCGTTGACATTGGCGGCCGATGTGGTGCCGGTCGTGTACCTGCCGACCCCAACCGGTCTGGCAGGCACGCTGAGTTTCCGCGACAGCATCGATATGGCACGTGATGCCTACGTCATGGGCCAAAAGTTTCTGATCGATCTGGTGGCGCAGTATGGCGGGGCACAACTGGCTCCGGGTCTATATGCACGACCGGACGCGTTTGGGGTGACCCAGCCGGCTGTCGCACGGGTGTTGCGGCCAGTGCTCGCGGACGTCCCAGAGCCAACCGGACTGTTGCCGGAGCAGACGGCGGGGGAGTCGCTAGGGGACGCCGCGGCGTGGACGGGAGCATTGCGGTGACCTCAGGGTTGAATGCGCAAATGCGAGCAGACGTCACCGCGTCGCTGACTTCATTACCAACTCCTGTGGCCCTGGTCTTGGGCAACGGGTTGCAGAACGCTGCTGCGCAAGTGGGTATGTGGCGAGCGTTGGTGGCGGCCACATCCTGGCGTCCGGATTTTGTGGTGGCGTCATCTAGCGGCGCGCTACTGGCTTCGTGCTTGATCTCGTCGCAGGTTTACGGAGATGGGGCAGAAGCTGGTGTGGGCAATGTTGCCGGCGACGCGGCTGCGGAAGCAGCCGAGCGTATGTGGCAAGGCATCGCGGAGAGCAAATTAGCCAAAATTGGCTGGACCCGCTTGGCTGGAGCGATCGCTGGGCGAGATCGGAATCGCACCAGTCGGCAGTGGCGGGAACTGCTCGGGGACATCCTTGCGGATGCTGAGTTTCCGCGCGACTCCCCACACGCCTTCGTGGCAACGAATGTCACTACCTCACAGCCGATGCTGCTCGACTCCGGGTCGCTGGTGTCGGCGGTGTTGACGGCGGCGGCATTTCCGGTGATCACTCCGGCCGTGGAAACGGCGAGTGGAGACGTTTTGGTGGATGGCAGCTTCATCGAGCCGGTGCCAGTCACCACGGCGATCGGCCGGGGCGCTCAGTCGCTGTTGGTGTTCGACACCGGCCGCGCCGCCTTGAATGATGCACCCGCGGCTCCTCGGCGATGGTTTGACGTGGTGTTGTCGTCGATCCACCACCAGGTGGCTGCGACGGCGTCACATGATGTCTTCCGGGTGGCGCACGGACACCCGATCGTCATACTGTCCACCCCAGAGCCGTTTGAGATCGGGTGGCGCGATGTTCCGGCTCGAATCACGGCAGGTCAAGAGGCAGGCGCCGCGCAACTAGCGACCATCGCCGCCCAGTGGTCAGATCTCGATGTGCCCGGGGTGTACTGCGCAGCTGACGAGGTGGCGCTCGATCGCCGGCTGACCGGTGTGATCCGCTGAGAGTGGCTCGAGCAAAGCCCCTAGCCGTGTTCACATAAGTCCGATAATGTTTATTATGACAC
>CAZVKB010000064.1:0-9360 GCA_964627505.1 uncultured Actinomycetes bacterium
GTTGACTCTGCAGTTGGCGAGCGACCGTCACATCCCGGGCCGTCAGCACAACTCCCATATATGCCACATCCCGCACCGCGCTCACCGAGACTTCCACGACGCAGGTACTACCATCCTGCTGCCGCAAGGTCATGTCATACGGACCGAGGGACTTGCCCGCAACCGCCGCCTGGGAAAGCACCAGGCGCAGTTCGTGATCCGACCAATCCTGTACAACCTCGGTGAGCGGCTCACCAGCGCGCGGATCGCGAAACGGCAATCGGGCAGTCGCCGCGGGCGAGGCGAACACCACCCGGGCATCCGCATCCACCACCAGCACAAACTCGGTAGAATCCGCCAGCAGCACCTCAAACCAGCCCGAACTCAATCGCGACATCGACCATTGCTGCAGGGATTGCTGGCGCTGATGCCGCAAATCCGACCACGCCGACCAGCGCCCCAACACCGCGGCTACCAACAGCACTGCCCAGCCGATCACTGCCAGCCACGCCCCCGAAAACAGTCGGTGATCATCAGAGAAGCGCCAGGAGATGAACACCGCCGCGGTCAGTCCAAGCAGCAATGGAATCGCCAGCGACACCGCTTCCCTGATGCGCAAATCGGTGCCGGACTCCGGCTCCAACGCGGGCCGGTGAAAAAACGCCACCAACATCCCGATGGCCACGATGTACAACACGATCGAATAGGTGATGCGGGAACGGATATCCGCCCATTCGGCCACCTGACCGAGCACATCTCCGAGCACCAGAACGGTGATGGACCCCAGGGCAAATACCAACTGCACTGTCGGCAACGAGCCCAGTCGCCGACTCATCACCCACAGCACGATCACCACCCACAGGGCAATCAGGAGCATCCACTCATCGATATCAATGGCAACCCGGGACTCAAACGTCGCGCCCTCAAGGATTGCCGGTTCAACCAAACCCGACCACAAGATGCCGACGGCCGCGATGCCGATCAAACTGTCCAGCGCCACCCCCCAGGCATCCCGCACCGTGAAATGGCGTGGCCACACGAGCAGGAACAGCGCCACTGCCGTGACGGGCAGCGCAATTAACGAGGGAATCACTTCGATCAGGCCGTTGAACGTGCCGGGTTCCCACGCCATCAGCAGGTAGCCAAGAAATTGACCCGCGAACAGCAGAATTGCACCCAACCCGAGCAACAGCACACCGAGCCGACGTGGGCCCTCCCGAAGCCAGCGGTCCCGCGCCGCAGACACTACTGTCACCACGACCAGCGCTGACGCCAGCGCGGCCAACAGTCGCGCCCACGGCAGTTCGTACACCCCATGCACGTCGACCACGACGGCAGCCAGCGCCACCACTGAGGTCACCACGAGCAAGCGTCCGTCCCGACGCCGTTGGGCGCGCGATGCTGGCGTGCCTGCCGCTCGCACCTGCGCAGCTTGCATGGCTCACCCATTTTCCCGGGTTCGGTTGATCACTCCACCGTAACTCTATGTGAGTATTCATCACTACAAGTGGCCCCATGTGGCGATTTGCATCTGCCCCCGGCGGTCAAATCCCTGGCATGGCTTCGAGTAGCGTGTAGAACTGGCTAGCCTGGGCTGGTGAACCGTCCCGAAGTCTGGACGTGACCGCGCAATATGCGCCGGCACGGGAGCCGCGGTGGTGGCTGCGCCCCGCTGGCAGCGTGGTGGCTGCGTACCTGATCGTGCTGATCATCGGGATTCTGTTGCTCCTGCTGCCCATCGCCAAGGTGGGCGAGGGCGGCGCCACGTTCATGGAGGCCGCTTTCACCGCTACCTCGGTCGTGTGTGTCACCGGCCTATCGGTGGTGGACACAGCCACCTACTGGACCGGATTTGGCCAGGGCGTGATCTTCTTGCTGTGTGAGCTCGGTGGCCTCGGCGTCATGACGTTGACCACCCTGGTGGTGCTGGGGGTGTCCCACCGCATCGGCTTGCGCCAGCGCATGTCCGTCAGTGCCGAGAGTGGAGTTGGCCCGGGCATGATCAAAGGGGTAGTGCGATTGGTGTTGGGCATGGCCTTGGTCTGCCAGTCGGTGATCGCCGTACTGCTAACCCTGCGCTGGTGGCTGCACTACGACTACGGGTTCGGTGAGGCACTGTGGTTGGGGATATTCCACGCCGGGTCGGCGTTCAACAACCTGGGTTTCGCACTCTTCAGCGACAACCTCATGGGATTCACCACCGACTGGTGGATCTGCGGCCCGATCTGTGCAGGCGTGATTTTGGGCGGATTGGGCTTGCCGGTGGTCATCGAGATCTGGCGGCATCGCACGCGCTGGGGGTGGCTGCGTCGCGCAACCAAAGGCGACCATGACCCGATTCCCCGCCGCTGGACTGTGCACACCCGAATGGTGCTGATCGGCACCGCGGTGTTGATCGTGGTTGGATTCGGCGGATTTCTCGCATTCGAATGGAGTAACCCCGGCACCTTGGGTCCGTTGAGTGGGGCGGGCAAGGTGTTGGCGGCGCTGTGTCTGTCGGTGTTTCCCCGCACCGGCGGGTTCAATTCCGTCAACGTCACAGACCTCACGAGCGAATCGTGGTTCACCACCGATGTGTTGATGTACATCGGTGGTGCGCCCGCGAGCACTGCGGGTGGATTGAAGATCACGACTCTGGGTGTGCTGGTGGCCATCGCCATCACCGAGATCCGCGGCAACTCCGACATTCGGATCTACGATCGGATGATTCCGGTGGCCACGCAACGGTCCGCGGTGGCAGTATCCGCCGCGTTCACCGCCGCGGTGCTGACTGCCACGGGCATCTTGCTGATTTTGACCCCGTTTGAACTGTCTGATGTGCTGACGGAAGCCATTTCCGCCCTGGCCACCGTGGGACTCAGCACCGGCATCACGGCATCATTGAGCAACCCCGCTCTGTTCGTGCTGATGCTGCTGATGTTCGCTGGTCGGCTGGGACCCATCACGCTGGCCGCCGCATTGGCACTGAACGCGCGCCCGGCGCACTATCGTCTTCCCGAAGAGAGGCCCTACATTGGCTAACATCGGCGCGCATCGACTGCCCGCCCGGATCGCGTCGGGCAACTCGGCTGCCGTGATCGGCCTCGGCCGCTTCGGCGGCTCGGTGGCGGTAGCCCTGGAGCGATCTGGTGTGGAAGTTCTCGGTGTGGATTCCCATCCGGAATTCGTGGCCGAATACGCCGAACAATTAACGTTCGTGGCACAGGCCGACAGCACCAGCACCGAGGCGCTGCGGCAACTGGCGATCCCGGACTTCGAGCGCGTGATCCTTGGGATTGGGGCGGACCTGCAGGCCAGCATCCTCACGGCCTCGCATCTGATTGACTTCGGGATTCCACACCTGTGGGCGAAGGCCATCAACGATGACCACGCGCGCATCTTGCGCCAACTCGGTCTCACCAATGTGATCCAGCCGGAGGCAGAGATGGGCCGCATGTTGGCCACCTCCATCGTGTCGGGGATAGCGGACACCACGCCCCGACGATGACAGCAACTTCTGGACGCGCACAAACTATGGGCGCTCGCCAAACGGCGGTGTTCGTGGCGGGGGTCCTCGCCCTGTCCAGCTGCGCCGGCGCTGAGTCGGCAGCGGACACCGACGCAGCCTCCACTGCGCCTAACCCCCCGGCTGCTTCCCCCTCGGCCCCTGCAACAGGGTCGACAGTCGGCTCCGCTGTTGCCGCGCCAAGCGTCCCCGGCACGTGCCCTGATCCAGCCCTGTGGGACACCCGGGCAATCGCCAACCTGCTCGTGGTGCCGGGCATCGGCGGCGGCGCGGACTGGCCGCCATGGTTGCCGCCGAGTACTGGTGGTGTGTTCGTGGGATCGCAATCGTCCGGACTGGCCGCAGGTCTGTTCACAGTTCCCCCGAAGGGCGCCGCGATCGATCCGTTCGTGGCCGTGGACTACGAAGGCGGACTGGTCAGCCAACACGCGGACGTGATCGGCGAACTCCCCTCCCCGCGCGCACAATCGGCCACCATGTCGGTGGCGGAAATCCAGGCCCAGGCCACCGAACGGGGGCTGGCCATGGGCGAGGTGGGGATTTCGGTGGACTTCGCACCCGTCGTGGATTTGGACTTGGGCAGCCCGATCGTCGGCAGCCGGTCCTACGGATCGGACATAGCTGTCGTGGTGGACAATGCCGGGGCTTTCGCCGCCGGACTGCAAGCCGCCGAAGTAGTTCCCACGCTCAAACACTTCCCAGGTCACGGTTCCACGGCCGGAGACTCCCACGAAACGCTGGCCATCGCCGAGCAGTGGGAGGTGTTGATCGGTCGGGACGTAGAAGTTTTCCGGCAATTGCTGAGTCGCCCCGGACCGTGGCTGGTGATGATGGGGCACATCGTCGTGCCCGGCTTGTCGACCGACGCTGCGTCCCCGGCCTCGGTGGACCCAGCCGCGTATCGCGCGCTGCGAGATACCACCGGGTTTCGCGGCCCGGTCATCACCGATGACCTGTCGGACATGCGCGCGATCACCGACCGGTTGAGTGCGCCGGAGGCGGTGGTCAGCGCCATCGCGGCCGGTGCCGACCTGGCGCTGCTGTCCGACGCTCGCGCCCACGACGAGGCAATCACCGCCTTGACGGTGTGGGCCGACGGAGATCCCACCGGCCGCGCGCAACTGGTTGCCGCCGCCACCCGAGCGATGGGGGTGATGCCATGTGGCACCGGTTGGTCGGCGTCCTAAGGCTGCGCGGTAGGCGGCAACAACCAGACCACAGACCCAGCGCCAGCCGCGGCGAAGTAGCGTTCCCAGGCCCGCATAATCGCCGGATCCACCGCTGACGTCGGCGCAAAGGTCACCGGGATCCCTGCGAGCTCGGGGATAACGCCTGCAAGTTGCGCATTGTTGATCACCCGTTCAGTCGCTGCTGGGTCCGACAACTCGGTCGCCGTCATCGGCACGGGTGGTGCGGACGTCCAGCCATCCCCAATGAGCACGATCGGAGAACTGGCGGCCCGGGCGTCATCGGCGGCAGCCCGCAGCATGGCGGGGACGGCCGTGACCCGAGCGGGATCGCCTGTGGAGCACGCAGCCATGGCGGTGATGGCGGGTGCGGCATCGGCGACCGGCACCTCCTGCAATCCGCAGCCGGCCGCAGAGGTTGGGCCCATCACCAACACCGTTGGCGTGCTGGGGGTGGGACCAGTCGACCAAGCGGCTGCTGCCGCATTCGGATCGCTGGCATTGACTACTGCCACAGTGGTGCGCACGGGATGCGCTGCGACC
The DNA here is from genome assembly GCA_964627505.1 of uncultured Actinomycetes bacterium. GTDB lineage: Bacteria > Actinomycetota > Actinomycetes > S36-B12 > UBA10799 > JACJWR01. The sequence goes on from CAZVKB010000064.1 coordinate 5,215, forward strand.
GCTTCGGCGCCCATCGAGCGCTGTCCGAGGAAGACCGATGCCGCCACCACACCGACGGCAATGACCAGCGCGCCCGCTTCTTTCGTGACCCTGACATGACGTTGCTCCATATGTTCAAGGTTGCGGTGGCGTGCTCGGCGGCCTTGACCCCCTGCGTCATGGACGTGTTCTGAATCACCTCGGGATGGCGCCACCAACGAACACCGCCCGCATGGCTGCTGGGCTGCCTTACCTTGTCCTGACCTCTCGCCAATGCCCTGCTCACGTCACAACTGTGGAAGCCGGCAGCATCACTGTGCAGCTGGCTTCGATGCTGAACGGGGTGGCAGAGCGTCGGGCGGACGAATCCGTGGCACGCAACGCTGAGGGATCCGCGCCGCCTAGTCGCGTCGTTGGCAACCCAACGGGCCCAGCAGCGGCGGGTTTACAGTGGAAAGGTGCCAGACACACTGATCGCTTTCGGCTTGGCCGTGGCGGCTGGTTTGTGCACGTTTATCGGCTGGGCGATCGCCGCGAGTAGACGCAACTGGTCGCCGACGGTGTTCGGCGTTGTGATGTTGCTAGCTGCCGTCGCCATGGTGGCGATCAGCGGCGGCGAACTGCTACCCACCGCACTCGACAGCGGCCTCTCGTGGCGTGCGGCGATTGGTTGGTTGGCATTCGGGGCGCTCGTCGTGGTGACCCTGCACGTGGCAGCCCATCGGCTTGATCTCGGGGCGAACCGGATGCACCGCAGTGCGCTGTTGGTGGCCATCGCGATCGGACTGCACAACATTCCCGAAGGCGCGGCCCCATTTGGGGCGGCCATGTTGTCGTTGCAGGCCGGAGTTGTGACGGCCATCGCCGTCGGACTGCACAACATCCCAGAAGGTATTGCGGTCGCTGCGCCGGTCCTGGCTGGCGGCGGCTCCCGACTGCGGGCGTTGACCTATACGGCTGTCGCCACGGGCGGCGAAATCACGGGCACCATATTGGCGGTGCTGTTTGCCGGAGTCCTCACCGATTCCCGCACTGCTGCATTGTTGGCGATCGTGGCCGGGATCATGATCACCCTCAGTGTGGTGGAACTCGCACCGGCAGGCGTGCATATGCTGCGACAGCGCAACTCAACGGGCGGCGACTCCGCTGGCAATTCCCCTGTGGACACCGAGTCGATCTCCTCGCCACCGACATAGACTGGCTGTGACACCCAGTTGAGCCAGAAGGGGGTGCGCCGTGGAACAGGTGTCCGATGACGAACTCTGGAGCGAACTCGACGACGCGGGCGATCTGCGCCGTGGCGAGATTCTGTTGGAGTTGGCCGACCGCTGCTACCACCGCAATGATCTCGCGCAATTCGAGTCGCTCGTGGAGGCAGCCGCGCAGGCGGCAGAGCGAGCCGGCGATGACCGATTGAGCGCGTATGCCCGCTTCAACCAGGCGCAGGGACTGATGGAACTGGAGCGACCGGCAGAGGCGATCGCGCACTTTTTGGCGGCGGCGGGCTGTTTCGGATTGATCGGCGAACAAAGCGACATCGCCTTGAGCCATCAACGCGCTGGTGACGCTGCCGCGCTCGCTGGCGATGCCACAAGTGCCCTCACGCATTGGCGCACGGCGTTGGCGATTTACGAGGCTGAGTCAGACCCGCTCGCCAGCGGCCGCGTGCACATGGCGATTGGCGGCGAACTCATGGTGGGGGAACAATCGGCGGCCGCGGTGGACGAATTCCGGGCAGCCCGGGCTGCGTTTCGCACCGCCCGTTCCGCACATCACGTGTCGTGGGCGGACGATGCCACCGCCGAGGCGCTGATCCATGAAGGCCATGCCGACCAGGCAGTGCCACTGTTGAAGTCCTGTGTGGACATCGCCGCAGTTGGAGCAAGTGATCTTTCCCGCGGCTATGCGGGTTTGCGATTGGCGCTGGCGCTTCGACTCATCGGCGACCACCCAGCTGCTCTTGGGTACCTCGAAGTCGCTCGGGCGGCCTACCTCGCCCACGAAAGCATGATGGGTGTGGCGCGCTGCGATCTGGAGGCGGCCCACGCGCTGCGGGCGCTCGGCGAGATCGACGAATCCGAATCGCTCTATCAGAGTGCCCGGTCAGTGTTCGATGCGCTCGGTGCCGATGACTACCTGGCGCTTGCAGACAAAGCCCGGGCGGTGTTGTTGGCCGAGACTGATCGGCTCGCCGAAGCGTGTGGTGCCGCCGCAGCCGGTGTGGAGGCGGCCACCCGTGGGGGCAATCCAGCCCTCGTGGCCGACCTCTGCTTGCAACTGGCCACCTGCCAACTCGGCCTGAACTGGCCTGAGCAAGCGTTGGCAACGGTCGAGCGCTACCACCTGGATGCGCCCACGCCGGGCGAAGATCGACACGGCCGGCTGCGCCGGCTCGATCTGGTGACCAGGGTACAGCTGGCCAACGGCGGCGGCACTGACCTCGATGCGTTGCTCGACGATCTGCTGGCACACTCCGAACACACCGACCCGGCGGTGCGGGCTTCGCTCTACGAATCCCGGTGGGCTCTACGGGTGCGCGATGCTGATCCGGATGCCGACCGTGATCTTGCCCATGCAATCGCGCTGTATCTTGCTGCCGGCGATGCCCAACGCGCCAGTGCACTCAGCGAACATTTGTTGCCGCCGGACGTGCCCCAGCCACTGCCGCATGACGACTTGCTGGCATTGCGGGGTCTGCATCGGCCCGCCGTGGACGACCCGGAGCTTGCGCGCGGACCAGACGTATGAGTTCCGACCTGCCATCCGGGATCCCCGAGCCGCACGCGCACACGCCGCACTGGGAAACGCCGGTGGTCGGCGTGGGCCCACACCCGCAGCCTTGGCCGCAAGGACCGCAGTGGGATCCCGAATTGCTCGCCAACGGGGATCGGCGCAACGTGGAGGACCGATTTCGCTACCTCACTGTGCCCGCGATTGTGGCGATTCTCGACACTGAACGCAGCCCCTTGCATGTGGCGGTGGAGAACTGGCAGCACGATTTGAACATCGGCTCCATCGTGCGCACAGCCAACGCGTTCAATGTCGCGGGTGTGCATATTGTGGGCAAGCGCGACTGGAATCGTCGGGGCGCGATGGTCACCAATCGCTACGTCCACATGCACCACCATCCCGATGTGGATGACTTCGCGGAATGGGCGGACGCAGCCCAGGTTCCTATCATCGGTATCGACAACATTCCCGGGTGCGTCCCGATCGAACGCACCATATTGCCTGAGCGTTGCGTGTTGCTTTTCGGACAAGAAGGCCCTGGGCTCTCCCAACCCGCAGCTGCGGTGTGCGAACAACTCGTCGCCATCACCCAGTACGGCTCCACCCGCTCGCTGAACGCTTCCGCCGCTGGCGCGATCGCCATGTTCGCGTGGGCCTTGCAGCACCGTTCCTGACCCAGAGCACCTGCCGACCGACGATCCGGACCTGCTGTTGCTAAGATACTAGTTGAACGCTAAACTATCTTCACTGGTAAACAACCACCGCCTTCGAAAGGAACCCCATGAGCGTCAACGTTGCGATCATCTACTACTCCGCCACCGGCAGCGTCTACGAGATGGCCAAAGCCGCCGAGGCGGCTGCACAGGCAGCCGGTGCACAGGTACGCCTGTGCAAGGTCGGCGAACTCGCCCCGGAAGCCGCCATTGCATCCAACGAGGCGTGGGCTGCGCATGCCGCCGCCACGGCCGACGTCGCGGAGGCGACTCCGGACGACATCGACTGGGCCGACGTCGTGATTTTTGGCACCCCCACTCGCTATGGCAACGTGGCCGCTCAACTCAAGCAATACCTCGACACGCTCGGCCCGCTGTGGGCCCAGGGCAAACTGGCCGACAAGGTGTACGTCGGCTTCACGTCCACCGCGACCAAGCGGGGCGGGCAAGAGTCCACACTGCTCGCGCTGTACAACTCCGTCTACCACTTCGGCGGCATCATCGTGCCCCCCGGCTACACCGACCCGGCAGTCAAGTTCAACGACGGCAACCCGTACGGCGCCTCGCACGTTGCCGGCCAAGGACAGTTCCCGGTGGGTGACGAAGAGGTAGCGGCAGTGAACCACCTCGCCACCCGCGCTGTGACCATTGCCGGATACCTGAAGGCGGGGCGGGAAGCCTGAGTTCGACACTTGCACAGCACCGGATCGCCCTCTGCCCACGC